>CALAEZ010000195.1 GCA_937891125.1 uncultured Treponema sp.
GTTACCCACAGCGACAACTATGTGTGCAGTGCCGAAAGCTATCGCGCGCACCTGGTCGAAATGTTCAAGGGTTGGAGCGAGCGCGAAGAGGTGAAAAACGGCGAATGGCCTGCAACGCTTGAAGCGTGTTTCGGCATTGCGCCAAAATACAGCTATCCGCTTTCAGAGCGCGACGCAAGCGAGCTGGTTGACTATTTTATCAAAGACTTTGCGCCAAGCCGCAGCGAAAAAAATCATCTTGAAGCGTTTGAGGGCTTTATCTACGAAGGACCTGAGTACCTCACGATGTATGCTGGCGACGGCGAAGAGCTTGACACGATTGACTATCCTGTTCCGCGTGACGACGACGGCTTAAAGTGGGGCGATTACGCTTGGAATCGCATTGAGCCGTGTAACCGCGTTGACCGCTTTTTGGCGTGTGTGGCGTATTTGGACGGCGAGCGCCCGTACTTAATCGAAGCCCGCGGCTATTACACGCGAGCTACCGTAACGGCGTATAGCTTCTTTGAGCGCAAGTTCAAGCAGGTCTTCAAGGCGGATTCTGGCTATGTCAAAGTGGACAATCCGTTTAAGCCGACTGTGACAGCGGAATGGGGAACAGACCCCGTGTACGGAAAACTTGCGGGGCAAGGCGACCACGCGCTTTCGACGGCAGACGTGGACGGCGACGGCAAGCAGGAAATCATCTTTGGCTCGGCGTGTATCGACGACGACGGATCGCTTTTGTATTCAAGCTACGGCGTTCGCGCAATGGACGGTAAGTGCGTTAAGTTCGGGCATGGAGACGCTATGCACGTGGCAAAAATCGACCCAGACCGCCCAGGCTTACAGATTTTCAACGTGTACGAAGAGGGCTTACACGCGCCATGGGGCTTTGCGCTCCGAGACGCAGAAACAGGCGAAGTGATTTTTGGCGAGCCAGGCGACCGCGATTACGGCAGATGTATGGTTGGCGACACGATTCGCTCCCGCCGCGGCTACGAGTGTTGGGTGTACGACACGCGCACGCCTTCTGGCGAAATCATCAAAGACGCAAAGCTCATCGGCACGAATATGAACATTCGCTGGCTTCCCGATATGACCACGCAGATTCTTGACGGCGATGACATCTTCGGAAAGCATACGGGCGTTATCAACGACCGCGAAAAAGGCGCAGTCCTCATTCCCGAAGGCATGGCGACAAACAACGGCACGAAGGGAAATCCGTGCTTGGTTGCCGATGTGTTCGGCGATTGGCGCGAGGAGCTGATTTTGCGCAAAGCCGACGACAGCGCAATCCGCATTTACACGAACATCGACGACTGTAAACACAAGCTCTTTACGCTTATGCACGACACGATGTACCGCACGGGAATCGCTTGGCAGAACAACTGCTACAATCAGCCATGCTACACCAAGTTCTATTTTGCGCACGACACCGACTGGAAGTATGTTCTTCCAGAGCTTGCAGAAAAGGAGTCAATCTAAATGAAGCACCCGAATATTTACTATTGTTTTCCAGGCGGAAAGCACAAAGCTCTCACGATGAGCTACGACGACAATCGCGAAGAAGACCGTCGTCTTGTAAAGATTTTTAACGAAAACGGGATTCGTGGCACGTTCAACGTGAATGCAGGCTTAATTGAGCGCACCGAATATCCGCATGTGCAGGCTGACGAAATGCGCGAGCTGTACAAAGGACACGAAGTCGCTTCTCACACTTGGACGCACCCGACCATCGAGCGTTGCGACTTGACGCACGTTGCGCAGCAGGTGCTCGACGACCGCACGCGCCTTGAGTCAATCACTGGCGCTCCCGTGCGCGGGCTTGCGTATCCGAACGGCAGCTATTCTCCCGAAATCGAACAGCTTTTGCCGTCGCTTGGCATTCGCTATGCGCGCGTGGTGGAAACAACGGGCGGCTTTGGTCTTCCGAAAAATCCCTATGAGTGGAAAGGCACCTGTCATCACAACAAAAATTTGCTTGAAAAAGGCGAGGAGTTTCTAAAACTCTTCAAAAAGCAGTATCTGTATCTGATGTACGTCTGGGGACACAGCTACGAGTTTACCGACAAGAACAACTGGGACGTTATGGAGCGGTTCTGCGGTATGGCGGGCGGCAAAGACGACATCTGGTACTGCACGAACATCGAGTTCATCGACTGGCAGGACGTAATGAAGCGGCTGCAGTTTGCTGCGGACGGCAGTTTTGTGTTTAATCCGTCTGCCGCTGACGCTTGGCTGAACGTGGACGGCGGAATCGTCTGTGTAAAAGGCGGTACCCAGCTTTCGTTATGAGTGAGTACATATTGACTTTGAGCGCCACAGCTGGAAAGGCTGGAAATGCGATTCCGCTCCATTTTCTTGAAAACCGCGCGCTTGCAGGAAGCGGTGCAAGCACGTTTGCTTCCTTTAGCGGTTACTGGCCGCAAGGCGCCGTGCCGGCATCTGTGCTTGCATCTGCTGCCGGCTCTGGCACACCAACAAACGCGAGCGCAGGTGGCGCTGACGTTGCCTCTGCCGCAGACACCAGCGCCTTTGTGCTTACCGACCCGACCGGACGGAAGCTTCCCGTGCAGACAGCACCGGCGGCTTTTTGGCCTGACGGCAGCTTAAAATGGACGTTCCACACCGCTGACCTAGCGCCAGAAAGTAAATCGTCTGTGTCGCCGGTGGTAGAGTGGGAGCGTGCGCCAACTTCGCTTACTAAGGCGGTTACCTGTAAAGACGCTGGCGACCGCCTCGTTATCGACACCGGTGCGGTGCAGACTGAGCTTTTTACCAAGCCAAACGCTGACCTGTCCTTTATCGGAAAGACGGTGATTTTAGGTCGCACGGCAATTGCAAGCGGTCGCCTTGTCTATGTTGACGAAACTCCGCTTTCTGAAACTGACGATGCGCTCTGCGCACAGACCGAAAAGCGCAGGTTTTACGGTCGTGTTGACAGCGCCACGGTAGAAGAAGCTGGCGAACTACAGGTTGTCGTGGTATTACGTGGCGTACATGTGCATGCGGCAAGCGGCGAGGAGCTTATGCCGTTTACCGTGCGCCTTACGCTGCGCTTAAACGACCCGTTTATCCGCGTGCAGCACTCGTTTACGTATACTGGTGACGCAAACCGCAATTTTATGCGCGGACTTGGGCTTATGCTTAAAACGCCGCTTACCGGCCGTGAATACAACCGGCATGTCATGTTTGCAGGAGACGAGGTGAGTAGCGAGAGTTGTGCGTGTGCAGCTCCGTTCCATGAAGCGGAAAAACTGCTTCTAAGTTGGCACCCGAAGCTTAATCCATCGATTTATCCTAATCAGATTGCAGGAAAGCCGCTCGTGTTTAATCCTGCTGATGAGCAGACGCGTGCGGTTGATAAGGTTGTTTCGTCTATTCCTGCCTGGACAAGCTATCATTTGACTGCTGACAGCGCCGACCACTGGCGTATTACAAAGGGCACCGGTAAGCATGGCTGCAGCACCATTTCGGCTGCAGAAGGCAGCCGCACCACCGGTGCTGCAAGCATTTCTGGCGAAGACGGTGGCATTGTCGTCTGTCAGCGCGATTTCTGGCAGCGCTATCCTGCTTCTGTCTGGTTTGACAACATCGGCGCATCGGGCACCTCGGGCGAAGATACAGCGCGTACCGCTATCTGGTTTTGGTCGCCGGATGCAGCAGCAAAGGATTTCCGGCATTACGACACCGAAGGACATGCTGGCAGCTACTACGAAGGCTACGACAAGCTTGGCGGCGACCCCTATGGTATTGCTGCTACCAGTGAAGTGCTTATCGGCGGCTTTCTGCCGCATGACGGCCGCCTGACGCTGAGCCATGCCGAGCTAGACGCCGTTGCGCATGATGCGCAGAAGCCTGCGCTGCTGGTGGCAACTCCGCAGTATTATCATGACACGGGCGCGTTTGGCATTTGGAGCCTACCGAAAAAAGACGGCTCCGAAGCGCACCAGCAGCTTGAAGCGCAGCTTTCCGGCGCCATCGACTTTTACAAAAACGAGGTTGAACAGCGCCGCTGGTACGGCTTTTTTGACTACGGTGATGTCATGCACACCTATGACCCCGACCGGCATTGCTGGCGCTACGACATGGGTGGCTACGCCTGGCAGAATACCGAGCTTGTGCCAACGCTCTGGCTCTGGTACAGTTTTTTACGCACGGGACGCGAGGATGTGTACACGCTTGCAGAAAGCATGAGCCGCCATACAAGTGAGATTGACATCTACCATGAGGGTAAATACAAAGGAATCGGCAGCCGCCACAATGTCATTCACTGGGGCTGCCCGTGCAAGGAAGCGCGCATTGCAATGGCAGGACATCACCGTTTTGCCTACTACATTGGCGGCGACCGGCGGTATGCAGACATTTTCGACACAGTAAAGGATGGCGATTTTGCCACGCTCGAAACCGATCCGCTTGCCATGTTCTACGACAAGGCGCAGATGAAGCTGCCGACCCATGCACGCAGTGGCCCAGACTGGTCAACGTACACGTCAAACTGGCTTACCGAGTGGGAACGCCACGGCAGCCGCGCTCAGGCGTATGAAAAGAAGCTGCGTACTGGCATTGCAGACTTAAAGGCGGCTCCGCTCCAGCTGATTTCTGGCAGCAATTTTGAGTACGACCCCGCCACTGGTCACTTAGGTTACATTGGCGAAAACGCAGCTGGAGGTACGCATCTTGCCATCTGCATGGGCGGCCCGCAGACCTGGTTTGAGCTGGTGCCGCTGTTGCGTGATGACGACTGGCAGAAGATGATTGCTGATTTTGGCTCATTCTACTTTTTAAGCCATGATGAGCAGCTCAAAAAAAGCAACGGCTTAATCGGGAACCGGCAGTTTACGCTTCCGTTTATGGCTGCCGCCATCGGTGCCTACGGTGCACGGTATTACAACGACCGCGCACTTGCAGGCAAGGTTTGGGACGTGCTTTTGCATGCAGCAAAGGACGGAAATGCGCAGGGCGGCAAGTTCGAGCCGACAGCGGTTGCGCACTGTACGCACCGCGCGCCGATTGCAGAAATCCCGTGGATAAGCACGAATACGACCGCGCAGTTTTGCTTAAATGCGATTGTCTGCCTGGAGCTTATTGGGGATGCGTTGTAGTTCTGCGCTCGTGCCGCTGGAGCTGCAACTGGACTTGCGGCTCTGCGACGCGTGCTAAAAGAAGTCTGTGCTCGCGTTCTCCTGGTGAGTTATGCGTGCGCAGGCTTTTTTTTATTATTGCTCCGATTTGTATTTTGCGCGGTAGTCGCGCGGCGTCATGTTGATGAATTTTTTGAAGCAGCGGCTGAAATAGTTTGAGTCATTAAAGCCGACGTCGTAGGCAATGTGCGTTATATCCCAGTCGGTGTAAATCAGCTTGTCGATGGCAGCAAACATGCGCTGACGCATCTGGTACTCAAACGGCGGGTAGCCGGTAATGCGCTTAAAGGTGCGTAGAATCGTGCTTTCTGACATGTTGCCGTGGTCAATTAAATCTTTCATGGTAAGATTTTTGTTAAAGTTCTTTTCGACGTATTTAATGAGCTTAGCGCCGCCGTTTTTGTTTGACATGTCCGGATAGTTGGGGTCTTCGTAAATGCGCATGAGCAGCACAATCAGCTGCATAAGAAATGCGTTACTCGTCACTTCCCAGCCCATGTGCAGATTGTTTACTTCCTCCTGCATACTCTCGATAAGCGCCTGTATCTCAAAGAGCTGCATGTTATTCAAATTAAAAATTGGTATATCCGCTGGATCTGCAACGTTAAATTTATCTTGCTGAAAGAGCTTCGTGTAGCCAGGTAGATTTGCTAAATCAGCTTCGTTGTCACTAAAAAAGGTCGGCTTTACCAGTAGATTCATCAGCACCAGATTGTTCAAATCCTTAAATCCGTGAATCTGACCGGGCTTTACACAGACAATGTCTCCCGTTTTGAGCTGCGTTCCCTCCGATTCTGAGGTCATGTGCATACCGCTTCCGCTAAAAACAATAACAATTTCATTAAAATTGTGGGAATGTAAAGGATAGGGAACTTGTGGATTTCTAAATTCAAAATGCCAGGGAATATCTTCTGACCAAATGCGCTGCGAGACAAGTCTGTTCATAAAAGCCTCTGAAGATATTGTGCTAATTCATGCTTTTTTTGTCAAGGCAACGCTATTTTTCAAATCGTAGTATGAGCGAATGGAAACGGGTATTCTTGTAATTGATATTGGCATGACAAACAAAAAAGTTGCCGTGTATGACGAGCAGCTGAATCAGCAGGACGTTGCGTACAAAAACTTTCCACCTGTTCTGCTGAAAGATCCTATAACAGGTAAAGAGCTTCCGACACATGATTTATCAGGCATGGAAGCGTGGTTTAAAGAGCAAATCCGCATTTTTGCCGCAAAATATCCGATAAAAGCCATTTCTGTCACAACGCATGGTGCAACCTTTGTCTGTGTTGATAAAAACGGCGCCGTTTCAGCCCCGTGTGTGTTCTACACCTATGAGCCGGGAGCGGAGTTCCAGAAAGCGTTTTACGCACAGTGCGGGAATCCTGCTGACCTGCAGCGCGAAACCTACACGCCGCAATTTGAATCAATGATAAATCTTGCAAAGGGCATTTTCTTTGTGCAGCAGCATTTTCCTGCCGAATACGCTGCGACCGAAACGATTTTGAACTTTCCGCAGTACTGGTCGTTCCTGCTGACAGGGAAAAAATGCTACGAGCAGACCTTCCTTGCTTGCCATACCTATTTGTGGCGGCAGAATGAGCACGCATGGTCTTCTGTTGTCGACAAGCTTGGCATAAAGGACAAAATGCCCGCCCTCTACACGGGAACTTGCGAAGCGGTTGGCACGGTACAGAAAGAGCTTGCGGCGGAGCTGGGGCTTTCGCCTGACGTGGTTGTAGCCTCCGGCGTGCATGATTCAAATGCATCGCTTCTGCCGTATCTGGCTGACAGCGCAAGCGGTGACTTTATTCTGAACAGCACCGGCACTTGGTGCGTGCTCATGCATCCAGACACCAAGCAGCAGCAGGCTGTGTATAAGGACGAAGATATTGGCAAGGTGGTTTTCTTTAACCGCAGTGCGCTTGACCAGCCGGTAAAAACGGCAATCTTCTTAGGTGGCATGGAAGTTGATAACTACGTGCAGCTCTTTAAGCGTGAAAACGCTGTAGACCGCTTCCCGGATTCAGATGTAGAAACCGTACAGCGGCTGCTGACCGAACAGCGTATATTCCTGTTGCCCGAACTGGTTGCGGGAAGCGGGCAGTTTCCGCAGTCAAAGCCTGGAATCGTTATTGACGGCACGTTCTATGCATTTGCCGGCATGAAGGACGCAAGCTCGGTGCCTGCGCTCCTTAAGGATGAAAAGCTTTTTTATGCGGCGCTTACTGTTTCTATGGTGATTCAGACAGAAACGGCGTTAAAACGCGCAGGCTTACAGCCAGGAACGGCAGTCTTTACCGAAGGCGGCTTCCGCAAAAATGCGCTGTACAATACACTGCTTGCCTCCATTTTGCCGGAAAACAGCTTCTATCTGACGAACATCAAGGAAGCAACCGCTGCAGGAAGTGCGATGGCGGCGCTCATGGCGCTTAAGCACGTGCCGCTTACCGAGCTTGGAAAGCATATTACCATCGAAAAGACGAAAATTAATCCGCAATCTGTTACAGATTACGAATCATATAAGCAAAAATGGCTGCAGCTTGCAGCTAAATAGGAGATGTACATGAAGGTACTGGAAGCACCCTTTGTTCAGGGTTTTATTCGTCTGTGTACAGACGGCTGGGATTTAGGTTGGCATGAGCGCAACGGTGGTAATCTTTCTTATCGCATTAAGGATGAAGAAATTAAATCGGTAGCTTCCGAATTGAAGACCGACAAAGAATGGCAGCCCATTGGCACCAGCGTGCCGAATTTGGCAAATGAATACTTCTTGGTAACTGGCAGCGGCAAATTCTTCCGCAATGTTGCTCTTGATCCGGAAGCAAACATCAGCATTATTGAGCTTGATGACAAAGGTGAAAACTTCCGCATTCGCTGGGGTATGCGTGACGGCGGTCGCCCGACAAGCGAGCTTCCAAGCCATCTTATGAATCTGGAAGTAAAAAAGATTGAGACAAACGGTGCGTATCGCGTTGTCTATCATGCACACTGCACAAACACCATTGCGCTTACCTTTGTTCTGCCACTTGACGGCAAGGTCTGGACACGCGAGCTGTGGGAATGTGCTACCGAATGTCCAGTTGTGTTCCCGCAGGGAATCGGCATTGTGCCTTGGATGGTTCCGGGCGGACGCGACATTGCTGTTGAAACAAGCAAGCTTATGAAGGAATATGATGTTGCAATTTGGGCACATCACGGCATGTTCTGCTCAGGTCCTGATTTTGACATCACGTTCGGGCTTATGCACACAGTCGAAAAAGCTGCAGAAATCTTAGTGAAGGTGCTTTCAATGACACCACGCAAGGCGCAGACCATTCAGCCAAAAGAATTTAAGGCGCTTGCAAAAGATTTTCACGTTGAACTGCCAAAGAAATTCTTGTACGAAAAGCCGTTCTAGTTTTTGCTAGCAGCGCACATTTTGTATAAACTGCCGTTTTAGAGCTAGGTTTTGAGGCGGCAGTTTTTTTTGTTTTTTTCAAAAAAAGCCATTGCATTAAAACGCTATATTTAGTAGATTTTTACTCACCTAGGCGCTATATCTAGCGCTTTTTTCTAGTACGTCAAATCTTAATATATAAACGGTGGGGAAACTGCAACTATGAAAATCATCAAGCGAAACGGCGAAGAAGTCTTATTCGACAGAGAAAAAATCATTACGGCAATTCTGAACGCAAATCATAATGACGAAGTGCCGCAGACCGGACGCCTTGATATTTTGAAAATCCGTGAGATTGCAGAGCGCATTGAAAAGGAATGCTTGCAGTCAAACCATGAAATGAACGTAGAGACCATACAGGATATGGTTGAAAAGGAGCTGATGGGAGCCGGCGCGTTCGACCTTGCAAAAATCTACATTACCTACCGCTATCAGCACCAGCTTATGCGCAAGGCAAACAGCACCGACAAGCAGATTTTAAGCCTTTTGGAATGCAACAACGAGGAAGTAAAGCAGGAAAATTCAAATAAAAACCCGATTGTCGTTTCCGTGCAGCGGGATTACATGGCAGGCGAAGTTTCCAAGGACATTACCAAGCGTTTCCTTTTGGACGAGGACATTGTAAAGGCGCACGAAGAGGGCATTATCCACTTCCACGACGCAGACTACTTTGCTCAGCATATGCATAACTGCGACCTGGTAAATCTTGAGGACATGCTGCAAAACGGCACGGTCATCAGCGGAACAAAAATCGATAAGCCGCATTCTTTTTCTACCGCTTGTAACATTGCCACGCAGATTATTGCGCAGGTCGCTTCAAGCCAGTACGGCGGTCAGAGCGTGTCGCTTGCCCATTTAGCGCCATTTGTTGACGTGAGCCGCCAGAAGTTCATGCGCGAAATTAGCGAGGTAGAAGCGCGTGCGGGCGTGAGCTACACCGACGAGCAGAAAAAGGCGATTGTAGACATGCGCCTGAAAGACGAAATTACGCGCGGCGTGCAGACTATTCAGTATCAGGTGGTTACGCTTATGACGACAAACGGTCAGGCGCCGTTTGTTACCGTGTTCATGTACCTGAACGAAGCGAAAAATGAGCAGGAAAAGGCTGACCTTGCCATGATTATCGAGGAAGTGCTGTGTCAGCGGTATCAGGGCGTAAAGAACGAAAAGGGCTACTGGGTAACGCCCGCCTTCCCCAAGCTTATTTACGTGCTTGAGCCGGACAATATCGAAGAAGGCTCAAAATACTACTACCTGACTGAAATGGCGGCAAAATGTACCGCGCGCCGCTTAGTGCCTGACTACATTAGCGAAAAGAAAATGCTTGAGCTAAAAGAAGGCTTCTGCTATCCGTGCATGGGCTGCCGCTCATTCCTGACCGTCTACCGCGACCCGGAAACTGGCAAGGGTAAATTCTACGGCCGCTTTAATCAGGGCGTTGTGACGATTAACCTTGTTGACGTTGCCTGCTCTTCCGGCGGTGACATGGACGAGTTCTGGGACATTTTTGACAGCCGCCTTGAGCTGTGTTACCGCGCGCTTATGCACCGCCACCGCCGCCTTTTGGGCACTCAAAGCGACGTTGCCCCGATTCTATGGCAGAACGGCGCGCTTGCCCGCTTACAGAAGGGCGAAAAAATCGACCGGCTGCTTTTCGGCGGCTATTCTACCATTTCGCTTGGCTACGCAGGTCTTTGCGAATGCGTGCAGTATATGACCGGAAAGCCGCACACCGACCCGGAATCTACACCGTTTGCGCTTAAAATCATGCGGCATATGAACGAAAAGTGTGCCGAGTGGAAGGCAAAAGAGAATATCGCGTTCTCGCTGTATGGCACTCCGCTTGAAAGCACGACCTACAAGTTTGCAAAGTGCTTAAAGCGCCGCTTTGGCGAGATTCCAAACGTAACGGACAAAAACTACATTACCAACAGCTACCACATTCACGTAACTGAGCCGGTAGACGCATTTACCAAGCTTACGTTTGAAAGCCAGTTCCAGGAGCTGAGCCCGGGCGGCGCGGTCAGCTACGTGGAAGTTCCGAACATGGAGCAGAATATTCCGGCTGTTATGGCGCTTTTGAAGCATATTTATGAAAACATCATGTATGCAGAGCTTAACACCAAGAGCGATTGCTGTCAGAAGTGCGGCTACACGGGCGAAATCCGCATTGTGACTGACAGCGAAAATAAGCTTGTGTGGGAATGTCCTAACTGCGGTAACCGCGACCAGAGCACGATGAACGTAGCGCGCCGCACCTGTGGCTACATCGGTACGCAGTACTGGAATCAGGGACGCACGCAGGAAATTAAGGAGCGCGTTCTGCACCTGTAGGCAGAGAAATGAATTACGGAAATATCAAAAAGACGGATATTGCAGACGGACCTGGTGTGCGCGTTTCGCTCTTTGTGTCCGGCTGTCGCAACAAATGCCCCGGCTGCTTTAACCAGATAACGTGGGATTTTGCCTACGGAGCGTTGTTTACGCGTGAGGTAGAAGACGAGCTTTTGTCATCTCTTGCGCCTGCCTATATTGCCGGGCTTACCGTGCTCGGCGGCGAACCGTTTGAAGAAGAAAATCAGCGCGTCTTAGCACCGTTTTTAGAGCGCGTGCGCACCGCTTACCCTCAGAAAACTATCTGGTGCTACACCGGCTATGTTTACGACAAGGACATTCTGCCTGCTGACGGGCGCAAGCGGTGCGAGGTGACTGACCGCATGATTTCCTGCATTGACGTACTTGTAGACGGCCCCTTTATGCTTGAAAAGCGCGACCTTACGCTGCAGTTCCGCGGAAGCTCAAATCAGCGGATTCTGGAGCTGCATCCTGCCGAGCCGACCGCCGATGGAAAGCCTTTCCGCGTTATGAGCTAACAAGCGCCGATGTGGCATGCGCTAGCTTAGCAGGCGCCGCTCCGTGCGCAGCTCGCGTTGTACGCGTTGCTCCGTGCGCCATGCCGCACCCACCACAGCCCACCGCTTAAAAAGCAGGCGCGTGCTTACACCTTAAAGCCGTTTACCATCGTTGCAACGTTATTTGACGCTGCTTTTGTCTGATCGGCGGCGCTTACCGCATCTTGTGCTGTCATGAGCATTTCGTCAATGCTGCCAGAAATTTCCTCTGAGCGGCTGTGTGTGCTTTCTGCAAGCTCCTTCAGCTCGGTAATGTCACCAGATACCTTTGCGCTTTCACCCTTCATTTCTGCAGACGCATTCAAAATGCTCTTTGTCGTTTCATCAAGCGTTTTCATCGTGTTCAGAATGTCGTCAACGCCCGCTGTTTCTTCCTTCATGCCGCCCTGTACCTGCTTCATCAGATTCTGGAGCAGCAAAATCTTTTCACGCATACCTTCAAATGCGGTTGCCGATTTATCGTTCGAGCTTACTATGCCGACAATGGCGTGCGAAATGCTTTCAAGTAGCTTGGTGATGGCCGCAGACTGCGCACTTGACGTTTCGGAAAGCTTTCTGATTTCGTCAGCAACAACGCTAAAGCCCTTGCCCGCTTCTCCTGCATGTGCTGCCTCAATGGCGGCGTTCATCGCAAGCAGGTTTGTCTGCTCGGCAATTGCCGCGATTGCCGCGTTTGCTTCAGTCAAATGCTCGCTTTGCGCAGAAATTTCGTCAAGCTCATCAGAAACCGCCTCTAAAAGCTGCCTGCCGGCATCTGACTGCTCAACAAGCGTTTCGTACTGCTCCATGATGAGTGAAACATTTCTGCCAACAGAATTGATGTTGGCAGAAATCTGCTCAATCGCGCTTGACGCCTGCTGAATGGCATTTGTCTGGTCGGTAATTCTGCTGTCAAGCGTTGTGATTTGACCGTTCATGGCATGGACTCTTGCGTCAACATTTTCTATCTTAATGCTTTGCGTGCTGATTCTGCTGTTGATGTCGACAACGCCATGCGCCGTTCTTTCAATCTGTTGGACGTGTTTTTCCATTTTGTCAGAAAGCGTGGTGCCTGTATCCGTTAAAACTGTTGTTTCCTGCTTTAGCGAGCCGACAAGCCGATTCATGCTGTCAATAACGCTGTTACAGCTGTTTGAAAGCGAGCCGAGCTCATTTTTTGCGCTGTAGGGGATTTTCGTCGTTAAATCAGCTTTTCCCGTCGCTATTTTCTGCATTTCGTTTGAGATTCTGCCCATGGTGTTAAACAACATGCGGGTAAATAAGGTGATAATCACC
Organism: uncultured Treponema sp.; assembly: GCA_937891125.1. Lineage (GTDB taxonomy): Bacteria > Spirochaetota > Spirochaetia > Treponematales > Treponemataceae > Treponema_D. The sequence goes on from CALAEZ010000195.1 coordinate 12,750, forward strand.
AGTCCTATAACGACAAAAGCGAGCGTTACGATGATAAGAGAAAGGATTTCTTCTTGAATCTTTTTAAGAATGAACTGAACGTCAAAATCAACGCCGAGTAACCCGACGATTTTGCCGCTAGAGTTTTTTATAGCGGCATACGAGCTTATGGTGTAGCCCCAGCCTTCCTGCTCCTCTAAGCCGCCAGAAAAAATCAGACCTGTTGTCATTGCCTTGATAACAGCATCTCCATAGCTTGAAATGTCTTCTTCGGTGCCAATCGGCGAAAAGTTTTCTTCATCGCTTGGGTCGCAGCTGCCGTCAATAACGTACTTGTAGTTCATGCCACGTCCAGTTGGAACCATGGTGTATAGATACATACAGTTAATTGTTTCGGCAATATCAAGCAATGCAAGACGGCATTCTTCGTAGTAGGGGTCATTTTCATCTAATGACTGCGCAACCCGCTCAAACTGGTCGCCATCAATGATTTCAATGGCTTTTTTCAGTGATGTCTTCCCTTGATTTTGTGCAATCGCAACGCCTGTTTGCAAGATTGAAAGACAAGCGAGCCCTGCAAGCACGCCACAAGAAAGCAAAACGAATGCTGCAAAAACAGCAATAAATCGTATTCTAATAGATGAAAACATGCGTTATCCTCCAAAAACAAGCGTTATTTTACTGCAAGTGGCTTATTAAGACAAGAAAAACTGTTTGCGTGTTTGCGGCGGTACGGGGAGACGGTGCTGCATGTATACCTTGTAGTTACGTCCATTTTTAGCTATATTGTAGCTATGTCTTATGAAGTAACCGCCACTCGGCGCCGTCCGCAGCGTTTTGAAGATTTAGCCGGACAAGAGTTTGTCGCCGAAACCTTACGTAATTCCATTCAGTCACAGAAAATTGCTCATGCGTACCTGTTTTCAGGTCCGCGTGGTTGTGGTAAAACGTCTACCGCTCGTATTCTTGCGAAGGCGCTGAACTGTACGCATGGACCGACGGCGACTCCGTGCGGTGAATGTCAGATGTGTAAGGAAATTACAAAAGGCGCGTGTACGGATGTTATTGAAATTGATGGTGCGTCTAACACCAGTGTAAACGATGTACGCCAGATTAAAGACGAGGTGCTGTTCCCACCGCAGAGCTGTCGCTATAAGATTTACATTATCGACGAGGTGCACATGCTTTCGACGAGCGCCTTTAATGCACTTCTTAAGACGATTGAAGAGCCGCCGCCCTACGTCATCTTCATTTTTGCAACAACAGAATTGCAAAAGGTGCCTGCAACCATAAAAAGCCGCTGCCAGCAGTTTAACTTTAGATTAGTGCCTGTAGAGCGCGTTAAGCAGCTTTTGGCAGAGGCGTGCAAAGACATAAATATTCAGGCAGAAGATGAGGCACTCTATTGGATTGCGCGCGAATCTACTGGCAGTGTGCGCGACTCCTACACGCTTTTTGACCAGGTTGCAGCTTTTAGTGGCGACAAAATTACCTATGAGAAGATTCGCGACAAGCTTGGGCTTGTGGGCGTTGACCGCTTAAATGCCATTTTTGAAGATTGCGCGCAGTCTAAGACGCAGGATGCGCTTACCAAGCTTGACGGCTTTTTACAAAACGGTATTTCCATTGAGCAGCTGATTTCGAACGCAACCGACTACCTGCGCTCGCTGTTGCTCATTAAAAACGGCATTACCAAGGAAGCACTCCTCGGGCAGGCAGCAGAGCGCTATTCACGCATGGTGCTTGGCGCCTGGAACAGCGTGCAAATAGAGCGCGGGCTATCGCTTTTGCTCCAGCTATACCGCGATATACGCTATTCACTAAGCCCTCGCTATGAGCTGGAGCTTGTATTCAGTCGCCTCAGCTGGCTTAATCAATATGTGTCGCCAGCAGAGGTAAAAGCTGCGATTGATAGCGCTCATGCACTTCTTTCGGGCGCTCCCCAGGCGCCGTCAACAGCGCATACCGCACAGGGTTCCCTGCAGGCGCCAGCGCAGAGTGGTTCGCCGTCGTTTGCGTATACACCACATCCTGCGGCGCAAGCAGACGTGGCGTCGTCAATAGCGCCGTTAACCGCACCCGCTGCATCCCAGATGCCATCGCAAGCCGCTTTTCGTGCAGCGCCCGCGCAAGATATGCAAGTGCCGTCATTTGATACGGCGCGCACCTCTGGGACGCAGGCTGTTCCCCATGGTATGCCCATGTTCAGTGCATTGGCAGGCGGCGGGGGACAACCACAGGCTGCTGCACCACAAGCGTCGGCGCCGCAAACGCCCGCTCAGTCGGGCATGGCACCCGTGTCCTCACAGTCTGCCGTGCAGCAGTCGGCAAGCATACCGCAACAAAACGCACCACAGGCAATTTCGCCGCAAGCAGCACCAGCGCCTGTACAGCCCGTGCCTTCACCGCAGACGGGACTGCAGCCTGCGCCAGCAGTGCAGCCGCTCGCTCAGGTGCCGCCTGCAACCGATTTTTCTGACAGCGGGCAGCCGCTTCCTCCGCTTGAAATGGAGCAATACGATGACGGTCTAGGCGATGCGCCGGGTGCCAGTGCGCCAGCATTTGCCACTCTGCCTGCAGGACAGGCTTCGACGGGTGCACCTTCTTTTAGCAACGGCGGGGCTGTGCCGCCTGAACAAGCAGAAATGCAGCAGCAGGCAGTTGCGCTCGCTCAAAAAGGCGTGCGTGAGCAGCTCATTGCAAAGCTTACGGTGAACGATACGCTCCTTGCAGCACTTTTAATGCGTACAGGAAGCTGGACGCAAAACGGAAATGCTGTCAGCGCCGAGGTTGATTCTGCATTTTTGAAAAGTCAGTTAGACGCGCAGGCGACAAAAATCGCTTCCGAGCTTACCGCGCTTACGGGCAGACAGACCGCATTTAGCGTACACGTGCGCGTGTTAAAGCCCGCGGCAACGCCACAGCAGCTTCCGCATGAGGTGCAACTCGTGTGCTCCATGTTTAAGGGCGCGGTCACAAACGTCGTTCCAAAAGAAAAAACAGCGCAAACAACGCAAAAACAGAGTATGCAGGCAGTTGATGATGAGGCGCCTGTGCAGGAGGATGAAAATGATGAATCCCTTTGATTTAGTAAAAAACTTACAGGGCTTGCAGTCGCAGGTAAATCAGCTAAAGGATGAGCTTGCGGATTTGACGGCAACCGGGTCTTCTGGTGGCAATATGGTGCGCGTGACGGTAAACGGTAAGTTTGAAATGACTGACATTTTTAATGACCCGATTGCAGTCGACCCGCGTGATGTTCCGATGCTGCAAGATTTAATTGTTGCCGCTCATCGCGATGCGCTTGATAAGATCCAGGAGTCAATTAAAGAAAAAGCCGGTCCGCTGCTTGGCGGCATGGACATCCCCGGACTAAATCTGTAGGCATTTGTATGAATGCGATTGATGAATTAACCGACAGCTTTTCTCGCTTACCTGGCATTGGTAAAAAGAGTGCGGGGCGGCTGGTAAATTATATTTTGCGTGCCGACGGCGCCTGGGTGCAGCGCTTTGCCCGTCAGCTTGCAACCTTACAGGAAAAAATACGTCCGTGTGCTATTTGCGGCTCGTGGACAGAAAGCGACATGTGCCCTCTATGCTCAGACCCGCTCCGTGACCACAGTCTTATTTGCGTGGTAGAGCAGCCACAGGATGTTGCCACCATAGAAAGTGCGCACGAGTACAGCGGTGTGTTCCATGTGCTTGGCGGCGTTATCGCCCCGCTCGAAGGTGTTGGCCCTGACCAGCTTCGCATAGCGCAACTTAGTGAACGAGTACGTGGTGGTGACGTAAAAGAAGTGATTTTAGCAACAAATCCTACGGTAGAAGGCGACACGACCGCCTTGTACATACAGCGGTTGCTTACCCAGTACGAGGGCGTGCGTGTAACGCGCCTTGCAAGTGGCCTTCCGGTAGGTGGCGACCTTGAATATGCTGATAAGCTTACACTCGCGCGGAGCTTCCGTGGCAGGCAGGCTCTGTAAGCAAAGAATGTCTGTCGCTAAAAAATGCGCGCGGTAGACAAAAAAAACGCCCTGCAAGCACTTTGCTGCAGGGCGTTTTGTATATGGCTTATGCTGCTAGAACTAGCGGAGCAAGCTCAATACATTCTGTGACTGCTGGTTTGCCTGAGCAATCATAGCAGTTCCAGCCTGTGTTAAGACCTGGTTCTTGGTGAAGTCTACCATTTCTTTTGCCATGTCGGTGTCACGGATGCGGCTCTCTGAAGCCTGGAGGTTTTCAGCACCGATGTCCAAACCAACAACGGTCTTTTCAAGGCGGTTCTGGTAAGCACCGAGGTCAGCACGCTGCTTGTTAATCTTCTTAAGAGCTTCGTCCAATGTACCGATTGCGCGGTTTGCACTGTCCGGATCTTCCAAAGACATAATTTCCTCTGTTCCGAGATTGCGCAAGCCCAAAGAAGTTGCAGTCATAGTGCCGATGTAAACCTGAGTGCGCTGATCCATGTTAGCACCAATGTGGAACCACATTGAAGCAGTTACGGTGTTTTCACCTGTCTGGCGTGCAAAGCGACCAGTGAGCATGTTCATACCGTTGAACTGAGCCTGGCTTGCGATGCGGTCAACTTCTGCAACGAGTGAAGAAACTTCAACCTGGATCTGCATACGGTCTTCTGCTGTGTAGATACCGTTAGATGACTGAACAGCAAGCTCGCGGATGCGCTGAATGATGTCAGTCGTTTCCTGCAAG
>CALAEZ010000196.1 GCA_937891125.1 uncultured Treponema sp.
CGTAAGGCGCGGGTCAACCGAGGATTGATTTTCGTTAAACACTATGCGTCCTTCCTTCATATAGAAGTTGCGGTTCAGCCAGATTACCTCTCCACCGCGCAATGCCACATCCCCCTTAAGTGTAAAGTCGCCCGAGTCGCTGTCGAGTGCAAAATCAAGCGTTGTATCAGGAACAATAAGGCCGCGGATAAACGGCTCGTACAGGATTTGCACCTTATTTCCCGCAACAATATGCAGGTTACAGGTAAAGTCAAACGGAAGCACGCCGTTCGTCTTTTTCTTAAAGAGCTCAGAAATGTCAAAATTTTCGCCAGATAGGAATGACTGCCAGTTAGACGTCTGTATGTTCACATCGCCACTCTGTCCGTAAATGGTTCCCGCAACCGATAAATCGGTAAGTGTAAGCAATAGCTGTAAGTCAACAAGCGCGTTTCCCTTGTAGTGCACGAGCGGAAACGACATGTTAACAGGAACCGGCTTTTCGTCGACTCCCTTTAGCGAAAGCGACAGCACATCAAGCGCCCAGCGGTCAAAATCCAGTCGAACGCCTGCATCAAGCTGCCCCTTACCGCACTCAAACCGTGTCGGCTCGACGGTCAGCGATGACTCTCCCATGGTTGCAAGCACGCGCTTTCCCTTAAACTGCGTATCAGAGACAAGCGGAATAGTAAACACAGGATTTGAAATGGCGACCGCGCCACTAAATTCGGGGTCAGTCAACAGGCCCTTTACACGAAATGAGCCAGAAAGCGAGCCAGAGGTAAACTGCACCCACTGAAAATAAAAGTTTGACGAAATCGTAGCTAAATCTGCCTTTATGCGCGTAAGCTCAAGATTTAAGGCGTCGCGGCTTAAAACGCCGTTAAGCTCAAAGGAAACCTTTGCCGCCTCTCCCGTGCGGGCGGTAAGCGTGCCATCTTCAAGCAGGCTCGCCGTAAGCCCGGTTGACGAAAACAAGTCGTAGCGGCCGTCAGAGGCTAAAAGCGTAAGCTCAAACGGGAACGGCTTAGGGAACAGCTCGCCGCTGACTTTTTCTGACGACAGCGTGCAGGAAAACGTGCGGGCTCGTCCAGTACCCGCCTGGGAAGCGCTTTCAGCAGAAAGCACAAGCGGCAGCGTAAACGACTGGTTCATAAGCGAGCCTTCAAGCAGGCATTGCGCTCGTCCATTCATCGTTGCAAGATTAAAGTCTGCCGACACCTCTGAAAGACTCATATTCTTCCAGGTGCCGTCTATTTCAAGAATATGCACTCCCGTGTCATCAAGCGAAAAACTGCCACGTGCAAGAAGCGGCGAGCCAAGGAGCGAAAGCGAAGCGTGAGCCACCTGCATGGCGACAAACGGATTTGCAATCGTTCCCGTAACCGTTGCCGTAGCCGAAAGCATGTCATCGCTATTCTGATTTTGCATAAAGCGTGCAGTGGGGAACGACTCCAGCTCGGTTTCTGCGGACATGTAAAAATCATTTTTGAGCGCATCGAGCGAAAACGGCGCATGGGTGGGGTTCGTAAAGTTTGCCGCAAGCGAAATGCGCTCTGCAGAAACAGGATCTTGCGCATTCAGCGCAAGATGAATTGAATCAAAGATACGGTTGTTAATATTCCAAAGAAGAGAGCCATTTCCCTCAAGAATTGAAACACTGTCAGTATACGAAAATGAAGAGGCAACAAAGCTATCATGATTTACCGTGCCTGAAAGTGCAAGGCGTGGCTTAAGTGCCGACGTTTCTGCCGCATCCTCAAAGCCAAAATGGTAAATTTCGACGGCAGGGCCTGCCTCCTCCGACCAAGAAAAGCTCGTGTCCGCAGAAAACGCCATAATATGCTTACCAAGCGCAACGGGCAACGCCGAAAAATGCAGCGAGCCGCTTACGCTGTCAGCAAGCGAAAGAGCGGCGTCAAAATCGTAGTCACCGCTTACCGAAAGCCAGGATGAAGCGTAATTACCGTTAAAGCGGTATGGAAGCGCATTGACGGTTGCATCTCCATAAAACGTAAAATCCTCAAAGCCGCGCTCAAAATCTGCCATAAGCGATGCACTTGCCGCAAGATTCCCGTACTGCACCTCCAGGCTGCTTATCTGCACCGTCTGATTTGAGCCGTCAGCAGCAAACATACACAGCTCGCGGTCATTTTGCGTGTTTGCAATCAGAAAATACGGCGCATTAAACGAAAAACTTTTAAAATCGCTCGAAACATACACCTCGTTATTCATAACAACAGACGCAAGGCTTTCCGAAAATGACCGCGCGCCTCTTGCAGACGATTCTGGCAGAAAAAATGCCACCATCTGCACCAGACTGTCTAAAAAGAGTGAGTCAACCGAAAGCCGCGCCTGCATGTAGGAGCCACCGCCAGCACTTTTTTGCAAATAGCTTCCGTCAAGCTGTAGATGGGCACTTTTTCCGTAGTCAACGTGGGAATAGTCATCACACTCAAAAATAAAGTCCCATGAAGCCTCTGACGGAAGCGCCGTAAGCTGAACGGCAGTCAGGCTGCGCTCGCCTAAAAACAGCTGCGGCGAAAAAAGCATAAAGCCGTTTTTGTAAGGCTCAACATACACTTCTGTTGAAAGCACGCCGCCGTTTTTTAAGATAAGGTAGTCAAGCGACAGCGTTCCTGACGGCTGGCGGTGCACAATATCATAGCTTAATGCAAGCGAAGCCTGCGTATTTTTTCCTGTTGCAACAAGCTTTGAAATGTGTACCGCTTCATCACTTCCCGAAAGCTCCGTGCTTACCGTTACAGCGCTTCCTAACAGCGACGGGGGAAGCGCTAAAAGCGATGACAACGTATAGGAAAGCGTTTTTTTGCCGTCCTCACGCGAACCGAGTGCAAGCGAGGCTGTACCGTCTAAGCGCGTTCCTTCAAAGGAGCGCAAAAATGACGGCATTTTCTTTATATGCACGAGCGAAAACGGATCAAAATCCTTAAACGAGGCGCTCACCTGCGCTGTTTTTGCGCTTGAGTCCGCCTCGAAATACAACGAATACGGAAGCACCGAGCGCATTGACCGCATCTGCAGCTTTGAGCCAACATAATTTGCCAAAAGTTCTGCATTCGTAACCGTGTAGTCTGCGGTGTTAACTGCAGCAAGCTTAAGAGTTGCCGTGCTGCCAGTCAGATTGGGGAAGAACACACCAGTAAGCGAAAAACCACTAGCAAGCGTCTGCCGCCGCTCCCCGTCAAGCAGGAAGTCGGTTGTAACAGACAAAAGCCCTTCGGTTTTTACGTCTACGCCCGTGCTGGCAAATTGCGAGGTAAGTGAAATTTGCTTTACCGTGCAGAGCGCATCAAAATGTTCGTCAGAATAATGAAGTGAAATATGCTTGAGCTGCACCAAAAACGGGAGCTGCAAGGTCAGATGCTCAAAATCAATCGTTTTACGCTCTTTTTCAGGCGCCTTTTCATGCGACGGCACAAGCGCGCGCAGCTTAGAAAGCAGCGCTCCGTCCTTTACCGCATCGTATTCAAGCGTCACGCCCGTAACAGACACTGCTTTTAGCGCCATAAGGGGCGTTCGCGAAAAAAGCTCGGAAAGCTTGTATGACACCGTAATCTGGTTAATCTCTGCGACGCGCTTTTCTGTTGTCTCATCAGAAAGCGTAACGCCCTTTAGGCGCAGCCCTGACAGCACAGATGGCGAAAGCTTTTCGTAAGTTACCGAAAGCCCGGTGCGATCCTCAATAAGCTGGAGTGTCTGTTGTTCAAGAAGAGAAAGCATGGCAGTAAGACGCACAAACAGAGGACGCACCACCGCAAGTGCGACAACAATCATGAGAATAAACAGTGTGCTTCCAAAGCCTGCTGAAACGAGCAGCGCAGGAGATTTTTTCATATCGTAGCTTGCCACCCAGTAAGACTTTTACTATACTTGAAAACCGCATAAAATCATAGATAGAAACAGCATTTTTGTGCATTTTCGCTTTTTAGGATATCGACTTAAAAAGCACTCATTTTTAGAAGGTATACCATGATTCTCCATAATTTTATCGTATTTGAAGGCATTGACGGCGCAGGCACCTCAACACAGCTCGCCCGCCTAAAAACAAGAGCTGACAGTGACCGCTTTTTCTTTACCGCAGAGCCGACAGACCTTCCCACCGGACGCTTTTTGCGTAACATGCTGCAGGGAGATTTTGCGCTCGACCCGCGTACGGCGGCATTTTTATTTGCAGCAGACCGCGCCGAGCATATCTGGGGAAAGAACGCTGCAGGAAACGACATTGGCATCGAATCTATTTGCAAGACCGGAAAAATAGTCGTAAGCGACCGCTATGTATTTTCAAGCCTCGCCTATCAGTCAATCAACTGCGGGTTTGAGCTTCCCGCCCGGCTCAATCAGGACTTCCCGCTTCCCGAGCTTGTTTTTTTCTTTGACCTCTCTCCAGAGACTGCACTCAACCGCGTTGACGGTCGTGGCGCAAAACGGGAGCTGTACGAAGACGAATGCTTTTTATGCAAGGTGCGGAACGCATACCAAGACGTATTTGCGCATTACAAGGACAGCGGCATGAAAATCGTTACGCTCGACGCAGCCGAAAGCGCAGACAGCGTAGAAGCAAAAATTGCCTCTGAAATTAAAGCCTGCTTTGCCGAATGCCGATAATGACAGCGTGAGAAAATCTTTTGCGCTTTTTATACTTTTAGTTACTACAAGCCTTCTCCTTACGCCGCCGTATGCGTCAGCGTACATGGTTAAATACAAGGAAGATTACTACAAGCTCTTCCACGTACATTACCAACAGCTTCCTGACGACTGCATAGAAAACATTTACTGGCTTGAACAGGCGGTAAAGGCAGATTTTGCAAATCCCCTGTATGCAAAAGCAAAAATCCGCGATGAAAAAGACTGGGAAAAATACCGCTACCTTTTTATGATGCACCTTAACCTAAAGCTTATTGAGCAGCACATGCGGCTTGGTCGCGTCTACGACCATCAAGTTGCCCGCTTTTACGATGCTCCTTGGAAAGACGTGTACCTTGACGAGCTAAAAAAAGCAAAAAGCTGCTACGAAACGGCTCTCGTCTACTGGAAAGAAGCGAAGGTCTGGGCTGAAAAAGCAAATGTCGCTCGCTTTAATTTTCTGTTCCTTACCGACATTCAAGGCTGGGAAGACGAACGCGAGCGAATTGGAAACGGAAAGCTTAACTACGAAAAAATCTTAAACCGCGAAATTACTCGCGTGCAAACGGTCATCGATGATTTTACCGCCATGGAAAGCACCGACTACTAGCACGCATTGCGAAGCGAGCGTGGTTTTGCTAAAATACGTCCATGCAGCAGACACTCAAAGATTTATTTCCACCGCAAAACACGTTTGACATACACCATTATTTTGATTGGGCGGCGACCACCCCTCCCGATGCCGATATTCTGCGCGAGTCATTAGAGCTTACACTCCATGCCTACGGAAACCCCTCAAGCATACATCAAGCAGGAAGCCAGGCGCGCGCACTCCTTGAAAAAGCACGGGAAGCCTGCGCCCACGTTTTAGGCGTGCCGCAGAACCAGCTTTATTTTACCAGCGGCGGAACCGAAAGCGACCACATTCCGCTGCTTTCTATGCTTACACGGCAAAATCGTACGAACATGCGCATACTGATAAGCGCGCTTGAACACCCTGCCCTCAGAGAGCAATGCGCAGTACTCGAGCGCGCCGGCGTTCACATCGACACCGTTCTTCCCGACAAAAACGGCTTTATTACGCCAGAAGCAGTAACCGAAAAGCTTACGGCAGACACGGTGTATGTAAGCGTTATGGCTGTCAATAACGAAACAGGCTGCATTCAGCCGATTTACAAAATCGCAGACGCTCTTTCGCAGGCAACAGCGGGAAAGCGCCGCCCGCATTTTCATGTTGATTGCGTGCAGGCAGCAGGAAAAATACCGCTTGCACTTGCGCATACTGGCATAGACAGCGCTGCCTTTAGCGCACACAAGCTGTGTGGACCGCGTGGCATTGGGCTGCTGTACCTTGCAAAGCCGCTTACCCCCTTCTTAACGGGCGGCGGACAGGAGCAGAACATACGAAGCGGAACCGAAAACCTGTTCGGCGCCATAAGCTTTGCGCGCTGCCTCGAGCGCTACTGGATAGCCTTGGAGGAAACAGCAGACGAAAACGGCGCACGAAATCGCTTTGCTCAGCAAACCGTCTGGACGGACGAATTTGTTCAGCGCATTGCCGCAATGGACGGAGCGGCTCTCGTACCCGCAGCTCGGCTTACCGACAGCGGACGCTTTTCGCCCTGGGTCGTACAAGCGGCTTTTAAAAACATACCAGGGAACGTCATGGTTCGTGCCTTAGACGCAAAGGGGTTTGCCATCTCTACAGGAAGTGCCTGCTCTGCAAAAAAGCAGAGCCGCCCGATACTTGCTGCCATGCAGATAAGCCGCGATATGCAGGACACCGCAGTCCGCTTTAGTTTTGGCACGCATACAACACAGGACGATATGCAGGCGCTTTTACAGGCAGTGCAGGACATTTCCCGCACGTTCAGCCGGTAGCCGGCGTACGCCGCTACTGGTTGTTGCCTGACTGCTGCTCAGGCACTTGCAAAAGGGTACACAATACGGTACTATTTTCGCATATTTTCTATTCATTATCTGACATTTTTAAGGAAGGACAGTATGGGCATTCGCGGCGAACTTTACACGACACAGGTTTTGTTGGACAACCGCTCCTATTTCTTT
>CALAEZ010000197.1 GCA_937891125.1 uncultured Treponema sp.
AGGGGGTAGCGGAAAACGCCGTAGGCGGTTGGAGCGAGGGGGAGACTTCCCCCTTCTAACTTCTAACTTCTAACCTCTTCTTTAGCTCGTCGTCCATTTGGTACTTGGCGCGCTTATCTGCTTTCTGATTAAAGAGCGAGTAAATCACTGGAATGATAAACAGCGTTACAATCGTGCTGCTTGTTAAGCCACCGATAACGCAAAGACCAATCGGCTGCGTCATACTACTGTTGGCGTCTCCAAAGAATGCCATCGGAACCATGCCGAGCAGCGTAGAAAGCGTTGTCATCATAACCGGTCGGAAGCGGCTTGCACCAGCCTGTTCACAGGCCTCTAACAGCGGCGTTCCGCGGCGCACCAGCAGGTTTGTCTGGTCGACTAAGATAATGCCGTTGTTGACGACAATGCCTATCAGCATGACAACGCCAATCATAGAAACCATGCTGAACGAGCTACCCATAATCAGGTGGATTAAGACCGCGCCGACAATTAAGAACGGCAGCGTAAACAGGTTGATGAACGGCTCCTTAAAACTTTCATACGTGCCTGCCATAACGCCAAAGACTAAGATGATTGCCAGGATGATAATCAGCACGAAAACACGCATCATGTCCATGGTGTTTCCCCAGGCACCGTCGTAGGTAATGCTAATGCCGTCTGGAACAATCATGTCGTCCTTTACAATCTGCTTGATGCTGTTTTCGACATCGCCGGCGCTTGCCGTGCCGACAACGCTTGCCGTTAAGTGCACGGTGCGAAGCTTGTTTTCGCGGCTGATGGAAACAGGTCCGGTGCCGCGTACCACCTGTGCAAAGTTTGAGACGGCGTAGCGGCCGCTAGTGCCTTCCACGTAGATTTTTTCAAGGTCAGGAATGTCCTCACGGTCGCGGTCTTCAAGCAGCAGCACGACGCTGTACTCATCGCCGTTTGCGCGATAGGTCGTCGCCGTCTTGCCGTTGATGCTGTAGTTAATTTCGTTTGCAATCGTGCTGACCGAAATGCCGAAGCTTGAGGCGCGGTCGCGGTCAATCTTAACCTCTACCTGCGGAAGTCCGTCCTCAAGGTCAATTTCTGGCTCTACAATTTCAGGAATCTTGTCTGTCATCAGACTAGAAAGCTCTTTTGCCGTCGCAAGAATTGCATCAAGATCAGAGCCATGGAAAACCACGTCAATGTCATCGCCTGACATCTGCTGCATACGTCCCTGGTCAAAGGTAAACGTTGCGGTGGGGAAGTCGGCAAAGTGGCGGCGCAGCTTTGCTTTTACCGTGTCGGCATTGTCAATCTGCTTTGACGCATCCGGCAGGTAAATGCTGAGCGAACCTTTGTATGAGGTGTCCGTTGCGTTCATGCCGCTTGAAGTACCGGCTGACACAACGATTGTTTCGTAGCCCTGAATCTCGTTCTTTACAATGTCGTAAAACTGGTCGAGCACATTCTGTGTTTCAGAAAGCTTTGTACCAAGCGGAAGCTCTACGTTTAAGCCAACCGATGTATCATGGAAATTCGACATGAACGAAATGCGCAGCTGTCCGAACAGCAGGATTGACGCGCCTAAAATCGTAAAGGCGACAAGTACCGTGGTAAAACGGTGGCGAAGCACAATATGCAAGCCCTTGCGGTACTGCTCTGTCACCCACGAAATTGCGTCAGAAACAATTTTGTCGCCTTTCTGTAGAAGTGGCGAGCGGATCGGGCGTTCGGCGCGGTTGTCTACTTTCAGGAACACACCGGCCAGCACCGGCACCAGGAACATAGCGACAAAAAGTGATGACAGAAGCGCAAGGATGATGACGACCATAAGGCTTGTAAAAAGCTCGCCCATCATGTCCAGCTGGCTCTTGTAGACAAAGAACGGTATGAAAACACAAATCGTCGTCAGGTTGCCGGAGACGACAGAAGCCATAACCTCCTGCGTGCCGATTGCCGCAGAGGTCGCCGCGCTCGTGCCGCGCTGCCGGTACACATAGATGTTTTCAAGCACGACAACCGATGCGTCAACAACCATACCGATGCCTAAAATCAGACCGGTCATCGTAATCATGTTGAGCGTTATGCCGGTAAAGACCATGGCAAGCACCGTAATAACAATGCTAAACGGAATCGAAATTGCCATGATAATCGTGCTTTTTCCGCTTCTTAAGAAAACGAACAGAATCAAGACGGTAAGCACAAAGCCTTCCAAGATAGACTTGATGAGCGATTTTAAGGTGTCGCGGACGCTTGTAGAGCTGTCAGAAATAGTGATGAGTGAAACGCCTTCTGGCAGCACTTTCTCAATTTCAGCAATCTTTTTGTAGACGGCGTTTGCAACGTTTACCGTGTTGGAGCCGCTCTGCTTTTTAAGGCTGATGTAGACGCCCGGCTTTCCGTTGATGTATACCTCGCTCGTCGCATCTTCATAGCCCATAAAGGCAGTGCCCACGTCAGAGAGCTTTACGTCGTAACCGTTTTTCGTGCCGACAACCGTGTCGTTAATTTCGTCAAGTGAAGCAAACTCGCCTGTCGTGCGCACCATGTATTTGCGCGTGCCTTCGCTAACGGAGCCGCCGCCAAGCTCAATATTCTGGCTTGCAAGCGTTGTCGCAATGCCGGACAGGGTAAGCTCATACGCATCAAGGCGGTTCTGGCTCAGCTCGACGCGCACGATTGCCTCGCGGCCGCCGCTTACCGACGCCTGCGAAATGCCAGCGGTCTGCTCAAGCATGTCTGCAACCGTGTCGTCGGCAATTTTGCGCAGGGCGTCAGCGCTGCGGTTACCGGTCAGTGACAGCGTCATAATCGGCATGGCGTCCGAGCTGAACTTAAAAATCTGCGGCGTGTCACAGTCGTCAGGCAGACTTCCCTTTACCTGATCAAGCTTGTCGCGAATATCGTTTACCGCCTGATCAATGTCGGTGCCGTAGTTGAACTGCAGCGTGATGACCGACGAGCCTTCGCTTGACGTTGAAGTAAGCTCATCCAAGTTGCTGACGCTCGTTAAGCCGTTTTCCAAAACCTCGGTTACTGATTTTTCAACCGATTCCGGACCTGCGTTGTCATACGTGGTCGAAACCATGGCAACCGGCATATCCATATCGGGCATAAGGTCAATCTGCACGCTGCCGAGCGTAAAGAGCGCGACAACAGCAATCAGTGCAAACACACAGAGCGTCAGCACCGGGTGTTCGAGAACTTTCTTTGAAATGCTCATTCAGTGCCTCCGTTAGTTTGCCGCCGCTGTCGAAGCACCTTGTGCCGCACCTGTCGACGCAGAGCTGCCTGCAGAGCCGACTTCCTTTACCTTTACGCCGTCTGCCAAAACCTGCATACCGCTTACCACGATTGTCTCGCCGTCTTTTAAGCCGTCGGTCACCTCGGCGACACCGTCTACAGTTGCGCCTGTCGTAATTGTGCGGCGGCTTACCGTGCCGTCAGCGGCGTTGTAGACATACACATACTGCTCGCCGCTCTGGCTCTGAATGCAGTCGGTCGGCACGGTAATCACGTTTTCATGTAGCACCGTGTTCAGGTGGATTTTTACGTACATGCCGGCGTTGATGCGGCTATCGTCAGTGTCAAAAATCAGATAGACCTGCTTGGTACGGCTTGTTTCGTCAACAACCGGCGAAATGCGAAAAATGTGCGCCGGAAAATCAATGTCGCTACCCTTGTAGGCTTCAAGCCCGACGCGTGCGGTAAGCCCATTCTGCAGGACGGCAATCTTGCTTTCGGGGATTTTGCACTCAATCTGGAGCTTTTCGATGTTGCCAATCGTCGCAATTTCGGTCGATGTAGAAACGGTCGTTCCCGTTGTAAGCGGAAGCGAGGTAATGTAGCCTGCAATCGGCGCGTAGACAGGGCTTGCGCTGTAGTATGAGCCCGGAGATGACGGGTCAACCTCTGCAATCAGCTGGCCTTTTTTTACATAGGTGCCAAGCGTAACCGGAACGCGCGTAAGCTTTCCGCCAATGTCAGGATAGACAGAAATAGTGTTTTCTGCCTTTACCGTGCCGTTCAAGCGCAGGTATTCCTGCAAGTCACTGCGGCTCACCTGCTGTGTCTTTACCGTATAGACGGTTTCTTCCATCGGCGGCATCTGCATTTTCTGTTTCGGAAGATTTGCCAGCACCGCCAGAATGGCAACCGCACCCAGAATCATCAAAATCTTTTTCTTTGTAAGTTTCATATCTATCTCCTAGTCGTTTCGACAGGCTCAACGACCGCATGGCGGTGAATCTGCCGAAATCACCTCTATTTACTCAAACAGGCTTCCAGACGGAAGCGAAAGTGACTGTTCCAAATCCAGCACATTGCTGATAAGTGTGTACTGCTCTTCACGCAGCTGCAGCTGGGCAGTGCGCAGCGTGTCCAGCGCACTCTGCAATGTAAGCAAGTCTTTTGTGCCGCGGTTGTATGCGTCCTCGGTCATCTCATACGACTTCTGCGCAAGCTCAACGTTTAAGTGGCGCGCTTTCAGGTTTTTCTGCGACACCTCAATCTCTTTAAGCTTTTCCATGGTGGCAGAGCGCACGTCCTTCTTTTTCTGCTCCAGCTGCAGCTCGTAATCCTTTACCGTGTCGTTAAGCTCGGCAATCGTGTCGCAGCTAGAAGAGCCGGGAAGCCAGCTGTCGAGCGGCAGGCTAAGCCCCAAAGACACGCTCCAGTTCGGCGAGCTGCTTTCGTCGCCCGAATTCTGCTCCTTCTGCCAGCTTAACGGATAGGCAGAGGCGCTTGCCGTAAGACTCGGAAAATAGAGCGAGCCTTTCTTGCTGTCACGGCTAAGCACTGCGATGCGCAGGCTGTCTTTAAGCGAGCGCACCTCGCTCGACTGCTCGACGCAGGTTTCAAGCAGGCTGTAGTCAGCTGCTTTTGCCGTCTCCGCATAGTCAAGCGAGCCTTCAAGCGACACTTCAAGCCCCGGCTGCATTTCATAGCCGATGGTGTTTAAGAACTCTGCAAGCGCGTTCATGTATGTCTGCTCTGCGCTGTCGACATCGGGCTTTGCCGTTTCCCAGTTTACCTGCGCCGTCAGCAAATCCAGCTCGCTTGCCATACCGCGTTTTGCCTTTGCGCTTGTCTGCTCGTACTGGCGCTCGTAGCTGTCGCAGGTTGTCTTTGCAGAATCCCATTTTTCCTTTAAGTACAGAAGATTATAAAAAGAAGTGCGCACGGCGCTTTCTGTTGCCCGCACCGTGTCCTCGAACGTTGCTTTTCCCGCTTCGTAATTTGCCTTTAAGCCTTTGATTGTGCTTCCCAAGCCTAAATCAAGCGTCAGGCTTGCGCTCACGCCCGCCTGTAACGAAAGCGTGTCCGTGTCGCTGTCCTTGTAGGTGCGGCTTTCGCTTCCTGTGCCCGATGCCGTAATTGACGGCAGCACGTTGTTCCACGCATGCTTATATTTTCGCTCCGCCTGCTCAAGCGTAATCTTTCCGCGCTGCACATCAAGATGCGCATTCAGTGCTTGCTCAACCGCGCTGTCAGCAGTCAGCACCAGCGTTTTTTTCGTGACCTCGTTTGCAACCGCCACACTGGCAGTCGCCGATGTTGCTGTTGCCGCCGTTCCTTGCCCTGTCGCCTGCGCCGCCGCTGTTTCTTGCGCTACAAGGGCTGCAACTGCAAAACAAAACGCTGTTGCCGCAATATATTGTTTCATAAAACCCCCGTTATTAAAAAACTGTAATCAACGTGTAGCAAGCTACATATGAATAAACTGTATCGTGCTCACCTCTAAAAAGCAAGCGAAACTGTAGCAGGCTACACTAATATTTTGTTATCAAAGCAGCCTTGCATTGACGGCTACACTATAGCACGCTACCCTTGCATACGAATGAGGCTCTTATGAACGCAAACGAATCTATAGCAGAATCAAAAGACATTGGTGTCATGCTCAAGCTACTCAATGACAACTTGCAGCGGAAAGCAAACGAGGATTTACGTACTGACGGATTAACGCTCTCTCAAATGCGTGTCATGGTTTTTATTAAGGAGCAGGAAACCCTGCAAACAACACAGAAAGAGCTTGAAGACTATTTGGACGTTTCGCATCCCACTATAAACGGGCTTTTAAAGCGACTGGAGGCAAAAGGACTGGTCACAACAGCGCTTTCAACAAACCGCAGGCTCACAAAAATTGTACAGCTTACCGAGCGCGGCAAGCAGGAATGTGAGCGAGCAAATGCACACAGAATCAAGCATGAAATGCTTCTTCGTTCCTGCCTGTCTGAAGAAGAGCGACACACGCTTATCACGCTACTGCAAAAGGTCTACGACAGCTTACTAAGCGGCATTTCCGACACGGTTTCAGCATAGGAACAGCCTAAAAAAACAGGAGCCGAAGGCATTTCGGCGGCATGCAAAGCGAAACGCCAAATTATGCGTGCACGCGCCTACAGACGGCAGAGCGCTTCCTTGACTTCTGCGCTTGTCGTTATGCGCGCTATGCGACAGGTAACAGGAGCAAGCGCCTGCTGTATGCTCTCAGAAAGCGCTGGCGCCTCGCCAATTGTGTGGCGAATGTATTCTGCAGACAGCGCCGGATTGTCGCGCACCACAAGCACAACAGCCGCCTCGTCATCGGCGGTAAGCGCACGACGATTTACGGCGGCAGCATACGCTTCTGCTGTATGCTGGTCAGCATACAGACCGTATTTTACAAACAGCTTTTTGCAGGCGGCGTCGCGCTCCTCTGCATGCACCGGCACTGGAAACACCAGGTTTTTCAGCATAAGCGAATTGTTCTGAAACACGTTTTCCAGGCGCTCCAGATTAGACGGACTTGCCGGATCTGCCGCCTCTCGCTGGGTAAGCGGCACAAGGCTGTCGGGCACAACGCAGTGACCGAGCGCATTGACCGACAGCGTCTCGCTTGCAGGGCAGATAAATCCATTTACTGGCAACGAAAGCCGCCAGCTGTACATACCACACACCAGATTTGAGTAGT
>CALAEZ010000198.1 GCA_937891125.1 uncultured Treponema sp.
CCTACCGAGCTAATTAACCCACGCTCGAAAGAGACTGGTGAGGTGCCAGTACTGCGTGAGACAAAGAACTGGTACTTGCCACTTAACCAATACCAAGAATGGCTGAAACAGTGGATATTGGAAGGTCACAAAGAGTGGAGACCTAATGTATATGGACAGTGTAAATCATGGTTAGACATGGACTTGGAGCCGCGTGCCATGACACGCGACTTAGACTGGGGCATCCCTGTGCCTGTGGAAGGAGCCTGCATTGACTGGCCTACAGGCACGGAAGCTGTTTTTCGGAATCTGGCTGCCAGGTTTGCTATATACCTTTTGCATCAGCCTCTCTTCCAATCAGGGAATCTATGCCATCACTTCTGCCGCTGCGGTGATGACGGTAGCCAGCCTCGTATTGATTATTCTGTTCCTGGAGAAGATGCCAGGGGATGTCGGAACACTGGGAATCGGACAGCTGGCGCTTGGAGCCGCATTCCTGATGGCCGGAGTTCTGATCAATCGTTTGCCAAAACGTTGGGGAATTCCGGCAACTGCGCTTTTGACGATGGGATTCTGTCTGCTGTTGGAAAAACGGGAAGCAAGGAGAGGAAAGCTAAAGATTAGCAGGATCACGATGGTATGCGCGATACTGCTGCTAACAGTACAGCTATTCGGAGAATATTCACAGCGTTATTCCTTCGTCTTTTGGGAACCGGAAATAGAAGAATTAAATGTACGGATTACAGATGGTGTAGAAAAGGGAGTCTTGACATCGAAGGCTCAGGCAGAGGTTTATCGAAAAAGGGAAATGGATGCTCAGGTAATCCGAACAGAAAGCGGTGTTCGGGATTTACTTGTACTCTCATCAAATGGACCGGAAATGTATTTAAACGCGGAAAAGGAGATTGCGGCTTTTTCTGCCTGGCTTTCCGGGATTAATGAATATACTATGCAGCGGCTGGAAAGATACTATCAGCAGAATCCGAAGAAGATTCCGGATGGCGTTTATCTGGCGGAGGGGCTTGAAGAGTATGGGGAACCGTTCCTGGCAGTAGGGTACCAGCGAAAAGAGCTTCCTTCAGGTGCACTTTTGCTGCAGAAAGAGGAATAATTGTGATGCCCTAATGGAAAACGAGGCATTTGTAAATGGGAAAACAAAATCCTCAATCCGCGGCAAACAATTATCCCTAAAATGCGGCGGAAAGCTTTTAATCATTGACGGCGGTTTTTCTGCTGCGTATCACGAAAAAACCGGCATTGCAGGCTACACGCTTGTCTGTAATTCTTACGGACTTCGTCTTGTCGTGCATGAAAAGTTTACGAGTGCGCAGGACGTGATTCAGACAGACAGCGACATCATCTCTGACACGATTGTGGTAGAAAAATTCCCCACGCGCCACTATGTTGCCGACACCGACCACGGAAAAGTCTTAAAGGAGCAGATAGCTGACCTTGAAGCCCTGCTTTCTGCCTACAGAAGCGGTGCACTAAAGGCGTAGGGAGGAAATGAACATGCTTTTTACGGCGTATTTTGCTTTTTTTGTTACCGGCATGACAAGCACGATTTTAGGCGCGATTCTGCCGGATTTGCGGGACGCGTACGGCTTAAGCTACGTGGTTGCAGGCAGCCTGTATTCGTTTCATCAGATTGGAAACCTGTGTGCCGTGTTTCTGGCAGGCGTGCTTCCCTACATCATCGGGCGCAAAAAGTCGGTTACAATTTTGTTCAGTGCGCTTGTTATAGGCACGATTCTCATAACGCTTAGCCCCATGCCCGTCGTTCTTATGATTGCCTATGCGTGTACCGGCATAGGGCGCGGAAACACAAGCAATATCACCAACGTGATTGTTTCGGAGCATGCAAAGAATAAGGCGCGCGGCTTAAATCTGCTGCATGCTATTTTTGCCTGCGGTGCGCTTTTCTCTCCATTCCTGCTTGTCATCTGCTCGTCTCTTTTTAGAAACACGCAGGCTGGCGGCTGGCGCATTACGCTCTGGATTATGGCATTCTGCATGCTCTGCGCGCTTGTGCTTTTTGCAACGTCTGCTCTCAGCAATACACCTGAGAGGCGCGCTTCAAAAGATGGTCAAGACGTATCCGGCACTCAGAACGCAGAGACTGTACATGACGGCAACCTTCCGCCCTTTTACCGCTCGTTTGATTACTGGCTTAACGTTGCCATCCTGCTTTTCTACCTCTGCGGCGAATCCGGCTGCACGGGCTGGCTCGTTACGTATTTTAAGGATTCGGGGCTGTTCGGCGAGACTTTTGCAAAGCTTACCTCGTCATTTATGTGGCTTATGGTCATGATTGGCCGGCTTTCTGTTGCTGTGCTTTCGCGTAAGCTTAATAAGAGCGCACTTATTGTCGTGCTTGCTTTCTTAAATACTGCGTTTTTTGTGCTTATGATTGCCTCGCATTCTTCTGCGCTCATTATTGCAGGTCTTTTGGGAACGGGCTTAAGCATGTCCGGCATATACCCGACTACGCTTTCTACCATGCACCGCGCCTACAACACTTCGCCGCTTGCAAGCGGCATTGCCATCGGGAGCGCAGTTTCCGGGGGAATTTTCATGCCGGTAATCGTAGGAGCGGTTTCAGACCGCTACGGCGTTACGCACGGCATAAGCTGCATTGCGCTTGCGCTTGGCATAATGCTTACGCTCACGCTTGTAAAGCTTGTGCGCTCTTTTAAGAAGTAGGCTCTTCCTTTTCTTCTTTTTCGCGCATCGTGTAGTCCTTGTCTTCATCTATCATGCGGAGCATGACCTCGGCGATAATCGGGTCAAAGTGCGTGCCGCGCCCTTTTTCGATGATGCTCCGCACAACAGCCTGCGGGCGCACGTCGGAGTAGCTCCGCTTGGAAGTGAGCGCGTCGTATACGTCGGCAACGGCGATTATGCGCGCTTCCTCCGGAATCTTGTTGCCCTTTAAGCCGTCAGGGTAGCCGGTTCCGTCGTAATGCTCGTGGTGCCACCTCGCGCCGGTAGCAAGACCGGGAAGTGCGGTAATCGTCTTTAAGATGTTGTAGCCGGTAACCGGGTGCTCCTTAATCTCTTCAAACTCGTCATCTTCAAGCCGGCTGTCTTTACGGATAATGCTTCCTGCGACTCCGATTTTTCCGATGTCGTGCAAAAGCCCCATGTAGTAAATATCTTCCTGCTCCTGTTCACTTTTTCCTAAGCGGCGCGCAATTTCCTGCGCATATTTTGCGACACGGGCTGAATGGCCGCGCGTGTAATGGTCTTTTGCGTCTACGGTGCTTGAAAGCGCCTGCATGATTTCGCGGGTAAGCTGGCGGTTTTTTTCAGTCTGGCGGGCAACCTCGTGCTGTAAGTCCTGCTGCAAAAGCGAAAGCTCAAGTGTGTTCCGCACGCGTTGTAAAAGCACTTCCGGCACAAACGGCTTGGTGATGAAATCGACTGCGCCTTCGCGTAGTCCGCGGATTTCTGACTCGTTGTGCTCGTCACCCGTTAAGAATATGACGGGAATGTGGCTTGTTTCCGGGTTTGCCTTGAGTTCGTGCAGCACCTCAAAGCCGTCTTTACCGGTCATGACGATGTCGAGCAGAATAAGATCCGGCTTATAGTTTTTCAGAAGCTCAAGACACGCCTCGCCGGAGCTTACGGACATAACAGACAGGCGCGGGTCTTTTTCTAGGATGCGACGGGCGACAAGCACCATCATGTTTGAATCATCAACAACTAAAATCTCATTTTTGGTCATTCCAGCCATAAGCCTACCTTAAATCACGATTATACTGAAATATTGTACAAAATGCTAGATTTTACTATACTTTTCAAACGTTTTCATTTGTTTTTTAGGAGAATGACAGTATGTCTGATGAAGTAAGAGTCCGCTACGCTCCGTCACCGACGGGTATGCAGCATATTGGTGGAGTGCGCACCGCACTTTTTAATTATCTTTTTGCACGCTCAAAAGGCGGTAAATTCATTTTACGTCTGGAAGATACCGACCGCACCCGCTATGACGAAAAATACGTGCAGAACCTGTACGACACCATGGCGTGGCTTGGCATTGATTGGGACGAAGGCGGCGACAAGGGCGGCGAATACGGTCCGTACGTGCAGAGCGAACGCTTTGAGCTGTACAAAAAATATGCCCAGGAGCTTGTAGAAAAGGGCGAAGCCTACTACTGCTTCTGTGACGCAGAACGCCTGGAGCGCATCCGTAAGATTCAGACAGAAAATAAAATGGCTCCGGGCTATGACCGCAACTGCCGCCATCTGACGGAAGAAGAGGTTAAGGCAAATCTTGCCGCCGGTAAGCCCTATGTCATCCGCTTAAAGGTTCCGCTTGAAGGTGAGACAGTCTTCCATGACCATCTGCTTGGCGACATCACCTGGAAAAACGAAGACATCAGCCCGGATCCAGTTCTGCTTAAGAGCGACGGCTTTCCAACCTATCACTTGGCAAACATTGTCGACGACCACCTGATGAAGGTAAGCCACGTCATGCGCGCACAGGAATGGATTCCGTCAACACCGCTTCACGTGCAGATGTACCGCTCATTCGGCTGGGAGCACCCGGAATTCTGCCACCTGCCGATGGTAAACGGGAGCGACGGTAAAAAGCTTTCTAAACGCCACGGCTCTACCAGCTTAAACGAGTTCCGCGCGCGCGGCTATCTGCCACAGGCAATTATTAACTACGTCGCGCTCCTTGGCTGTTCATACGAAGAGGGAAAAGATTTTTACACGCTCGAAGAACTTGCCAAAAACTTTAAGCTCGAGCACTTAAACAAAGCTCCGGCTGTTTTTGACTACAAAAAGCTTGAGTTCTACAACGCAAACTATATCCGCCAGCTTTCAACCGAAGAGCTGTATAAGTGGACGCTTCCGTTTATCACTGGAACGGGAGACGCAACGCTTGAAATTAACCCGGATAACCCGCAGCCAAAGCCGAATGTCGGTCCTGAGTTCAGTGGCGTTGCGCTTGGCGAAGACGGCGAGCCGTACTGCGTAGACAAGAGCATGAACATGACAAGCGCAGACGTTAAAAAGACGCTCATGGGCTTAATGCCGCTTATTCAGGAGCGATTAAAGTTCCTGACCGAAGCTGCGGAAATGGTTCACTTTATGTTTACCGAGCATAAGCCGCTTGTAGCCGAGCAGGTTGTTCCTAAAAAAATTGACCTTGCAAAAACAAAAGAAGTTTTGGAAGCTGCAAAAGAATTTGTTTCAAAGGTGTTTGAGCTAGACCACGAGGGAGCTGAAGCCTTTGCAAAAGCAAAAGCAGAAGAGCTTGGCATAAAGCTGGGTGACTTCATGATGCCTGTAAGAATGGCTGTAACTGGAAGCCGCGTAAGCCCGCCGCTTATCGGCTCGATTGCCGTTCTCGGAAAAGAAAAGTCACTTGAGCGCATCGAGCGTCAGCTTGCCGCTCTGTAAGAACAGACGACTTTATGACACGCACTGCGCAGGGCTTTGCCTTGCGTGTGCGTTTTATCTTTTATGGCGCCCGGCGGCGAGCGCACTATTTTAGTGCATCAAGCTCGTAGCTGACCGTCGTGTACGCAGATGCATCCTTTGTTTCCCACAGATTCATAATACGGGTTGTGACAACCTCTATATCAGCCGCCTTTAATTCAGATAACAGCACAATGCACTGATTTTTGCTGCTTTGTGTAATGACATCGCTTTGTCTGAGTGAAGACTGGAGCACCGCTAAGAATTGCTCTGTCGCTTCCTCAATGGGAAGCGCAGCTGGCGCCTTTTCTGTAAGCGTAAAAAGCAGTACCCACACCGTACGCGAATAGTTTGCTGTTAAGCGCACTAAAAATTGAAACACCGTGCGGAAGTGCTCGTAGGGGAGCACAAAGGCGCTATGTGTCTCTCCGCGCTCGCGCAAAATCGTAAGCGTGTTTGCAAGGTCGCCTGCAACGGCTGTAGTCTCTTTCTGCGTTTTATCTGCTGTTTTGAAAAACGTAAACCCGTGCTTTCCATGCTGCTTTACCTCGTAAAGCGCCTTGTCGGCTTTTGTAAACAAGCTTGCAAAATCAGTTCCTTCTTCTGGCGCAAACACACAGCCGAGTGACGCTCCGAGCGGAATCTGCATGTCTTCGCCCATGAATTCTTTTGCGGCTTCTAAAATATATTTATTTATAAAGCGCGATTTTTTTTCAATGACAACTTCATCGCGAACGTTCTGACAGAACGCAATAAACTCGTCTCCGCCCATGCGTCCCACAATGTCAACAGGACGCACGACTGCACGCAGAATATCTGCAAAGCGCATAAGAATTTTGTCGCCCACCGCGTGTCCATAGAGGTCGTTTACAAGCTTAAAGCTGTCTAAGTCAATAATCATTAAAACGCCTTGCGTATTTTTGCAGACAGCCTGTATTTCTTCTGCGCTTGACGCTTTATTTAAAAGCCCCGTCATGGGGTCAATAACAGCGGCCTGCTTTAAGCCGTAGATTTTTTCTACCGTCTGCAAAATGTTACCGACACGGCGCAAAAGAACATCGGCACGGAACGGCTTTTTGATAAAATCCATGGCGCCGTTTTCAAAGCCGCGGCTTTCTGTTTCGTCGTTCTGATCTGCGGTCATAAATACAAACGGAATCTGCTCGCTCGATTCGCTTTGGAGTGCCGATTGCAGCTCGTAGCCAGTCATGCCAGGCATGTGTAAGTCAGAGAGTACTAAGTCTGGCTTTTCTGTTTTATAGAGCGAAAGCGCTTCCTTGCCCGATGTGGCGCAGATGGTCTGATACGTGGTAGCAAGAATGTGCTCAGTCATCATCAGCGAAATCTGCTCATCGTCCACAATCATTATCTTCTTCATGCTGACAAGCATACCACGTAAAATGGCAGTTTTCAATGTTTTTTTATGGATACGGCAGGAGAAGCGTGCGTAAGAATCGATTTTGCGGGCTGTTTGCACCTCTGTTTTGCTTGTGCTATACTCTGTTTCATTATGGAAGCAAAAGATGGCTTGGTGATATTTGGAGATGTGACACGAGATGCTCGCTCGACCGTGCAATCGCACCTCACGCGCGCAGATGTGCCCGACAGCACGGACGGAGACGTGCAAGAGGGTAAAATCCGTCCGCAGTTTTTGTCTGATTTTTTAGGGCAGAGCGCCATAAAGGAAAACCTGTCAGTCTTTATACATGCCGCGCGCGCGCGTAAGGAGCCGCTTGACCATCTTTTTTTAATGGGGCCGCCGGGACTCGGCAAAACGACGCTTGCAGAAATTACCGCCCGGGAGCTGGGCTCTGATTTTAAGGTGACGAGCGCGCCGGCGCTTGATAAGCCCAAGGATCTCGCTGGCATCCTCTCTACCATTACCGAGCGCACGGTGTTTTTTATCGACGAGATTCATCGCCTAAAGCCAGCTATCGAAGAAATGCTTTACATTGCGATGGAAGATTACGAGCTTGACTGGGTAATCGGGCAGGGAGCGGCGGCGCGCACCGTGCGCATTCCGATTCCGCCGTTTACGCTGGTGGGAGCGACGACAAAAACAGAAATGGTAAGCCCGCCGCTTCGCAGCCGCTTTGGCATAAACTTAAAGTTTAACTATTACACAAATGAAGAGCTTTCCCGCATTATGAAGCGTACGGCGGGCATCCTAGGCGTAGACATTGCCGATGATGCCGCCCTGCTTCTGTCACAGTGTTCGCGTGGCACGCCTCGTGTGGCAAACCGCCTGGTGCGCCGTATGCGTGATTTTGCGCAGGTCGGCGGCAGCATGCTCATTACGCGTGACATCGTGCAGTCAGGCTTAAAGCGGCTGGGTATCGATGAGCTGGGGCTTGAAAAAGCCGACCGCGACATTCTGCTTTCAATCATACAAAAGTTTTCTGGCGGTCCTGTCGGCGCAGATACGCTTGCCATCAGTGTAGGCGAAAGCATGGACACGCTTATGGACTACTATGAGCCGTATTTGATTCAGCAGGGGCTTTTGCAGCGCACTCCGCGCGGCCGCATCGTAACGCCTGCTGCATACGAGCATTTGGGCCTGCCGTCACTTCTGCGCGCCGCCCCGCCTGAACGCGAGGCAGGGCAGGGAAGCCTGTTCTAGGCAGGGCAACCGTACATAATTACAAGCACAATCAGCCTGTAGCAGGCGAGCCTGCGG
>CALAEZ010000199.1 GCA_937891125.1 uncultured Treponema sp.
AATTGGAAGAATTTACTGTATTTTTAGGCTCGCGGCGTAATCTGCCTGACAACTTTACCGAAGACATGATTATGAAAGCGCCTTCAAGCGACATTATGAATAAGCTTGCGCGTGGTGTTTTAGCGTCATATTCGTATGATTTAAATCCGGAAGACCGCAGCCTGCAGAACGTGCTCCGCCAGTGTATTGACTTAATTTCCCGCTTTTCAACGCTTGCCGCCTACGGTTATCAGGCTAAGCGCCGCTACTACGACGGAAAATCAATGTATATTCATAATCCGCAAAGCAATCTTTCGACAGCAGAAAACTTTTTGCGCCTTATCCGCAGTGACACGCTGTATACCGACGCAGAAGCAAAGCTGTTAGATATTGCGCTCATTTTACATGCAGAGCACGGCGGCGGTAACAACTCTTCGCTTACGATTCACGTTGTTTCTTCTGCTGACACTGACACATACTCTGCCGTAGGCGCGGCTGTCGGCTCTTTAAAGGGTCGCCGTCACGGCGGCGCGAATATCCGCGTCATGGAGATGATGGACGATATAAAAGAGAATGTGCATGACTGGGCAAGTGAAAGCGAGGTGCGCGCCTACTTACAGAAGATTGCAACAAAGCAGGCGTTTGACAAAACGGGCTTAATCTATGGCATGGGACACGCCGTGTACACGATAAATGACCCGCGTGCGTCTATTCTGCGCGACCATGCCGAAAGCCTTGCGCGCGAAAAGGGCTTACTTGAAGAGTTTAACCTCTACAAGCTGATTGAGCGCCTTGCTCCCGAAGTGCTGTATGAGCTGCATGGTGACGGAAAGCGCATCTGTGCAAATGTTGATCTCTATTCTGGCTTTGTCTACAGCATGCTGAAAATTCCGCGCGAGCTTTTCACGCCGCTTTTTGCCGTAAGCCGCATTGCAGGCTGGTGCGCTCACCGCATAGAAGAAATTGTTGCCGGCGGCCGCATTTACCGCCCTGCATACAAAAATGTCTGCGAAGAATACGAGTATGTGCCGATTGAGGCGCGTAAATAGCACGAAAACAGCATGGAACGGCTTGATAAAGTGTTAGCTCACCAGGGCTACGGCACGCGTAAGGACGTAAAAAAGCTTCTGCGCACTTCTGTTGTCACGATAAACGGTGAGCGCGTAACCGACCCCGCCTGCCACATTGACATTGCGCACGATGAGCTTTCTGTTGACGGCAAAGTCCTTTTGCTGCAGCGTCACCTCTATCTGATGATGAATAAGTGCGCCGATGTCGTCTGTGCAAACAAGGACGGCGAGCACCGCACCGTGTTTGACTTAGTCTTTGAGCAGGATGAAAGCTTACGGCGCACCTTCTTAGGCGGCTCCCTTCATACAATCGGCCGTCTTGATATAGACACGGAAGGTCTCTTGCTTTTGACGACTGACGGCACTCTTACGCACCGTCTTATAAGCCCGAAAACGCATATTCCCAAAACATACGCAGTGCGCCTGCGCGACAGTGTAGACAAAAGCGCGCGTGAAGGCTATGTGCGCCGTTTTGCAGACGGCCTGCATATTCACCTTCTGCCAGCTGTGCGGCCGGGCGGAGTGCGGCATCAACCGTCACATCCGCACGC
>CALAEZ010000200.1 GCA_937891125.1 uncultured Treponema sp.
ACTGCGATCATTTGGCCACCGTCCTTCGCTCCCTTCGTGAAGCCTGGATTTCCGCCTCAATCTCTTCGTCCGTCATATAGCCGTTCTCTGCAGCGATATTTCGCATTGCGTTAAAAGCGATCATCGCTTTGGCCTGACGTACAGCCCGAAGAACCAGTTCAAAATTGTCTTCAGAGATATCGAGCATAAGAACAGTGGGTTTGCCATTGTTAGTGATGATGGCTTCGCCATTTGTGCGCACATAGTTGCAGATGTCTTTGGTCTCCGTCCGGAGATCACGAATGGAATAAAAGTTCATAGGACCACCTCCTGTGAACAATAGTATACACGATTGAGCACATGATTGTCTATACGATCATGTGCTTTGTTAGTGTTAAGTAATCGTTGGCATCTCTCCCTAATCCTTAAGATGCTTTGCTTATCGCAAACCGACACTGCTTCGCAGAGTCGGCTACGAAATCGGTGTCTCAGGCTGCGCCAGAGACAGTTTGAGTATTTCCTCGCCGGATGGCAGCCAGCAAGCGTGTATCCACGCCCGCTGGTGCGGAAAAGGATATTCCGTATCGCTGCGTCAAGGGCTGCCTTGCCGCTTCGCGTCAAGCGTGATGTCCCTTGACTCCGCTCCCGCTCCATTTTTTATAGATCATTTATCGTAATTGCGTGAATGGATCGTCAGTCGCAGCTGAGGCTGTGGAAACGGTGGATAACCGCGATGCTTACTATCGCGGAGCTGTGTGCAGGCGTGTGGGCAGCTTTCCCGCTTCCTGTCAGCTGTCCATACGGCTGTGCATGGCTCCGCCCCATAAGCGGTTATCCATGGTTTCCATGGCCTTTAATAGATCAGTCTCTTAAAGACCTTGACCGTCCTATGACTTGTCGAATCCAGTATCGGCAGATGGACATTTATCGCATCATAATATCTGTTGTTGCCTTTACCATCCACCATATCTACTTTTGCTGCACTCAGAGGCCTGTTCAGTTTCTCTTTCAGTGGCTCTGTCCAGACCGCTCCATCCGTGTACCGATCCACCGCATCCATCAGGTCTTTGTTTTCTCTGTAATAAAGGAGTCTGATCATATTGGCCGCGCTTCTTTCTGCCCAGCGCTTTCTCTTCCCCTTCATCCTAAGAGTGATCACCGTGCAGTTCTGGTTCTCCTGTACTCCCATGCTCTTGTATACGATCCCCGCGGGTGCTTCGGGCATCTCCTTTAGCCTTGCGGTATAACTTGC
This sequence comes from uncultured Treponema sp., assembly GCA_937891125.1. Classification (GTDB taxonomy): domain Bacteria; phylum Spirochaetota; class Spirochaetia; order Treponematales; family Treponemataceae; genus Treponema_D. The sequence continues at coordinate 1,232 of CALAEZ010000200.1, forward strand.
CAGTCTGTGCCTGTTGTTTTCAAGAAATTCCTTCAGTTCCAATGCCAGCAGTTCTTCAGGCTTTTCCTCGTCTGTACATATACTGTTGTAATATATATCTGCATACTCTATAAGTTCATCGATCTTCTCTTCTCTCAAGAGATCAAGCATTTCTTTCCGTGCTTTGTCATGTGAGGTCTTGCTTCTGATCGGTCTTACAACATGAAATCTGTCAAGCTGTTCAAGTGTTTCTGCATCATATTCATCGTAGATCCAGTTGCCTCCATCTCCGTTTAAGATTCTCTGTCCTATCTTTTCAGGATCGTAGATCGACTGTATCTTTGCTTCCCACTTTTCATGGAACACTTCGCTCTTTCCGATGCTCGCCAGCACTGTCTTTCCGGCAAGCGTGCTTCTCTTTCCTGTGTCTTTTTTCCAGCCCTCATACATCGTGCCCATCTTGACCTCGATGCCCGGAGCTTTCCTGCCACTTTCCTGTCCCTTTAGCCATACTCCGTCCATCTCTTCGAACAATACAGGGATTTCTTTTGTTCCTCTTGTCTGCTCTGTGTGGAATTCTTTTACCAGCCTTTTCTCTTCTTCTGCCAGCTTTTCTCCCATAGTCTGAGCTATGTTCCATACTCCGCTGTGGCTTATTGTCTGACCCGTCGTTTTGCTCACAAGTTCTGATGACTTCCTAAACGGTATATCCGTGACTGCTTCGATCACCTTTTCTGCCAGATTCGTTGAGACGAGTCCGATGGTATCCATACCAAGCTCTTCGTTAAGAAGATATACAGCTGCATTCTTTCCGTTCTCATTCTTAGTCAGATAGACATGCCTTCTGTATTCGACTTCACCATACACCGTCTTGATCGTTGTCTTTCGAAGACCTTTATCTCTGTACTTGCTTCTGTCTCTCTCCTCGAGAAGTTGACCATCTATAGCTTCCAGCAGCTCTTTTGTATATTCCGCTGCGGCATTACAGAAAAACTTGTATATAGCTTGCTCAATTTCCTTGAATGTTACTTTGTCCTTGTTTAGAATGTTGTTGTACATACAGCCTCCTTAAGTGTTTGTGTGGTTACTAACATCTTAAAGATTTACTGTATGTCTGGGAAGTCTATACTTCCCATTTTTTATTACTTCTCCCTATCTGCCAACTGAAACTTTACACTAACAATGAAAAGAGCCCTGCATGTGGCATCAGAAGTTGATGCTTATGCAAGGCTCGTTTTTTTGTGGCTATAGGATGGAGCAGTTTGCCCTTTTCAGGCTAATGAGACTGGCCCCAAAATAAAACTGGCTCATTCCCACTCGATGGTACCGGTGGGCTTGGGCGTCAGATCATACAGGACACGGTTGACGCCGGGGACCTCTGCGGTAATGCGGGCCGTGATCTTGTGGAGTACTGGATACGGTATCTCCTCAATGGTGGCGGTCATGGCGTCCCTTGTGTTGACAGCGCGGATGATGACAGGCCAATCGAAGGAACGCAGGTCGTTCCGGACACCGGTGGACTTGAAATCAGGTACGATGGTGAAATACTGCCAGACCTTGCCTGCCAGGCCGGCGTTGTCGAACTCCTCCCGCAGGATGGCATCCGCTTCCCGCAGGGCCTCCAGCCGATCGCGCGTGATGGCCCCAAGGCAGCGCACACCGAGACCGGGGCCCGGGAAGGGCTGACGATATACCATTCCGTCGGGCAGGCTAAGCGCCTTTCCGACCACGCGTACCTCGTCCTTGAACAGGAACTTCAAGGGCTCCACCAGCTCAAACTGCAGGTCCTCCGGCAGGCCGCCCACATTGTGGTGCGCCTTGACGGGGCCGCTCTCCAGAATATCGGGATAGATGGTACCCTGGGCGAGGAAGTCGATCCCCTCCAGCTTGCGAGCCTCCTCCTCAAATACGCGGATGAACTCCGCGCCGATGATCTTCCGTTTGGTCTCCGGGTCAGAGACGCCGGCCAGCTTGTCCAGGAAGCGGTCCACCGCATCCACATAAACGAGATTCGCGTCCATCTGGTTCCGAAATACGTCGATCACCTGCTCCGGCTCGCCCTTGCGCAGGAGACCGTGATTGACGTGGACACAGGTCAGCTGCTTGCCCACAGCCTTGATGAGCAGCGCCGCCACGACGGAGGAATCCACGCCGCCGGACAGGGCAAGAAGTACCTTTTTGTCTCCGATCTGCTCCTGCAGCGCGGCGCACTGCTCTGCTATGAACGCCTCTGCCAGCGCGGCGGTGGTGATCCGCTCCATGGATTCAGGTCTTACGTTGTTTGACATATGCATCCCCTCCAGTTTAAGAATCTTTGGTAATCTCCGTTTATGCCGCTCTCACGCCATGAGCTCCGCAGCCAGGGCATCCAACGCCGCCTCGTCCGCAGGCTTCATGGCGGAACGAACGGTGACCGTGGTATCTGTAAACACGATGTTCTTACTGCCCTCGAACAGCGCCTTCATGGTTTTTGCAGCGGCAGGGGCCCAGGAGCCATTCTCGATGAGGCCGATCGTTCTGTTCTGGTAGTTGTGCTCGGTCAGGCGAAGGATGAAATCCTGCATGATGGGAAAAACACCCGCATCGTAGGTGGTGCTGGCCAGGACCAGCTTTCCGTAGCGGAAGGCGTCCTCTATACATTCGTAGGTGTCGTCACGCGCAAGGTCGTCAAGCGCAACTTTCGGTACGCCTTTTTCGCGAAGCAGCGCGGCAAGCTTTTCTGCTGCCTGCCGGGTGTGTCCGTACACTGACGTGTAGGCAATCGTCACGCCGTCGCTTTCTACGCCGTACGACGACCAAATGCCGTATAAGCGCATGGCTTCTGCTACATCGGCTCCGGTAAGCACGGGACCATGCAGCGAGCAAATGGTTTGTATATCAAGCGCGGCTGCTTTTTTGAGTACCGCCTGCGTCTGTACGCCGAACTTGCCGACAATGCCAAAATAGTAGCGGCGCGCCTCGCACGCCCAGCCTTCCGGGGCGTCATAGTCGTTGGCGCCGAATTTGCCAAATGCATCGGCGCTAAAAAGCACCTTTTCTGTTGACTCGTAGCTCATCAGCACTTCCGGCCAGTGTACCTGCGGCGCTCCGATAAAGGTGAGCGTATGCGCGCCGAGTGCAAGCGTTGCGTTTTCGCTCACCACAAGCTGGCGGTCGGCAAAATCGGTGCCGAACATGTTTTTCATCATGTTGAATGCCATTTTTGACGAAACGATTTTTGCTTCAGGAAAGCGCTCGACAAACCGCTTGATGTTTGACGAATGATCCATTTCCATGTGATGCACGACAAGATAGTCGGGCGTGCGGCCAGCGCAGGCGGCAGTTACATTGGTAAGCCAGGCGTCGCCAAAGCGGTCGTCAACGCTGTCTAAAACGGCGATTTTGTCGTCAACAATGACGTAAGAATTATACGCCATGCCAGCAGGAACAGCGAACTGTCCTTCGAATAAATCAATGTCTTTGTCGTCAACGCCGACATAGCGTATGCTGTCACTAATGTGCATACCTGCCTCCTTAGAAAAAATCTTGCGTATTTGAAAAAAAGTAGCATGATTTATCCTACACTGCAAGCTCTTCCCAGCGGGCGTAGGCAGCTTCAAGCTCGGTCTGCACGGCGGCATATTCGCTTCCGGCTTTCTGTGCCTTGATGTAGTCGCTGTCTGCCATGCCTGCTTCCAAAAGCGGGAGGCGCGCTTCAAGCTCGGCGATGCGGGCTTCGAGCGTTTCAAATTCGCGCTGTTCCTTAAAGGTGAGCTTACGCGGTTTTGCCTGCGCGCCGACCGCTGCGCCTTCAGCTGTCGCCGTGCCTGTGGCAGAAGAGGCGCCACCAGCAGATGACGGCGCGGGGGGCGTTGCGGGGGTATCCCCCGCAGAGGGGGTAGCGGAAGACACCGCAGCGGAGCGAGGAGGCTGGAGCGAGGGGGAAACTTCCCCCTTTGTATGCTTGCGCTCATTCTTCATTCGCTCTTCACGCAGCTCAAGGTATTCCGAGCACTTGCCGACAAAGCCTGAAACTGAGCCGTCGTCTTCGAGAATAAAGAGCGTGTCGGCGACTTTGTCCATAAAATAGCGGTCGTGGCTTACGATGAGCAGACAGCCTTTGTAGTGGAGCAGAAAATCTTCGAGAATGTTCATCGTAAAGATGTCAAAGTCGTTTGTCGGCTCGTCAAGAATCAGAAAATTGGGGTTTGCAATGAGCAGACGCACCAGAAAGACGCGCTTTCGTTCGCCGCCAGAAAGCGTTGACAGCATGCTGTGCTGGATTTTGCCTTCAAAGCCGAACTCGTTTAGGAATTGCGCTGCGGAAAGGGTTTTGCCGTCGTTCATGGGGATAACTTCGGCGGCTTCTTTGATGTAGTCGAGGACGGTCAGGGAAAGGTCTGCAAACTGTGGGTTCTGCTGGTAGTAGCCAAAGACGGTGTTTACGCCGGTGACGATGGTGCCGCTGTCGGGCTGCATGCTTCCCGTGATGAGGTTTAGCAGCGTGGATTTTCCGGAGCCGTTGTCGCCAAAAATGCCGATTTTTTCTCCCTTGCTGAATGTGTACGAAAAATTGCGCAGGACAGGCATGGTTGTGCCGCTTTTGGGAAAGTTTTTGCTGATTCCGTGCAGTTCCAAAATCTTTCCGCCCAGGCGGCGACCGGCGACTTCAAACTGAAAGCCTTTGTCGGTGGCAAATTTTTCGCGGTTTATCAGCTGCATGTCGCGCTGAATGCGTGCCTTTGCCTTTGTGCCGCGCGCACACGGCCCGCGCAAGAGCCAGTCGCGTTCAAACCGCAGGACGCTTTCTATACGGCGCTCGGTGTTGGCTTCTATTTCGGCTTCAATTTCTTTTTTTTCAAGGTAGGTGCTGTAGTTTCCCTGATACAGTTTAAGATGCCCGCGCGCAAGCTCGTAGATGTTGGTGCATACCGCGTCCAAAAAATAGCGGTCGTGCGTCACCATAAGGACGGTGCGCTGAGTGTCGTGCAGGTAGTTTTGCAGCCAGTAAATGGTGGTGATGTCAAGGTGGTTGGTCGGCTCGTCAAGCAGGAGCAACTGCGTATCTTCCACCAGCACTTGTGCAAGCGCGACTTTTTTGACCATGCCGCCGGAGAGCGTTCCCATGGTGCGTGACAGGTCGGTAATGCCGAGCGTGCTTAGGATTGAGCGGACATGCGCTTCGTAATTCCACAGGTCGCCCTTGTCCATGTCGAGCGTGAGAGCGTCAAACCGCTGTTGCAGGTGCGCGGGAATAGTGCCGTCGGCATTGCCATCTGCGCTTGCGCTTGCCATAAGGTCGCAGATTTCTTCGTACTCGCGGATTTTTTTAAGCTTTGGCGAGCGGCTTGCAAAGATATGCTCGCGGATGGTGTGTGCTGGGTCAAACGCGGGATTTTGCGGCAAATAACTCACTCCCGCGCTTTTGTTCAGGACGACCGTGCCTTCATCGGGAGTAAGCACGCCTGCAATCGTGGCAAGCAGCGCGGACTTACCCGTGCCGTTCCGCCCGATGACCGCCGCTTTTGTACCCGCGTCCATGCCGAACGTAACGTCCGTAAACAGCGGCGCTTCGCGTCCGATTTTGGCAAGGTTGTTGATGGAAAGAATATTCAATTATTTGCCGGCTTTCCACGCGTCCTGAATTGTCTTGCTTGCGTCAGGGTCTTTTTTGATATTTTCTACCGCGTTCAGAGCAAATGCCCCGAATACTGCGATAAAGAATGCGGCAAAGAACACGATAATCAGTTTTTTTGCCCTGCCCTGTGCCTCATTAACAACAAACGGCGTCTTTGCAATAGAAAGATGGAAATTCTTTGATTTGATAAGTTCAGAAAGCGTTTGCTTTAAAGATATCATTTCTTGATAAGAAAGTGCCGTCAACGCATTTGTTGAACCTTTCATCGTTTCCAAAGATGCTTCTGTCTGTTCCAGCGTGGTTTCCAGCTGCGGTACAACAGATTCATCAATCATGGCATTGATAGTATCAACCATGCAATATGCCATACTGACTGCGGTGTCAATTTTGTCTTCTGCCACTGTAAGCGTCAATGAGAAGTGCTGTGACAACGGAGATGTTTCAACGGCAATTTTCTTTGTCTTTATAAGATTTTGAATAAATGCATTATACGCATATTCGCCGTCAATTTTTGTTGCTGCATCAGTAAATGCCGGATACTGCTTGTGCACCAACGCAAGCGTCTGCGGGTCTCCCATAAAATACCTGCCCGTTGCCGCAATGCTGGGGAAAGTGACCGACAAATTTTTAGCGGGCGGTTCTTTTGCGGTTACAGCAAACGTAACAATGACACCTTTTTTGTCAAACGATTTTACCACTTTGGGCAGCACAAACAGATACAATCCTGCCAAAACGGTTACGACCGCGGTAAAAATGATGATGAACTTACGGTAGCGCACGAGCACCGCAAACAAGTCAATCAAACTGATTTCTTCTTCGTCCTGAGCGATATAATTTTCTTCCATAGGTCAAGTATAGCAGAAAACAAAAGATTGTACAGTAGGCAAGCATAACCTTACTTTGCCAGCGCGACAAATTGTTCCACTTCGCGGGCATACATGGCTATGCCACTCTGCCAGAATGCTTTGGTGGTAATGTCAAATCCGGCTTTTTTGCACAGGGCTTCGCAGCTCATACTGCCCGTGTCAGAAAGCAACGCGGCATAGACTTTTGCAAATGACGCGCCTTCTGTTTGGTAGCGCGCATACAAGCCTGCGGCAAACAACTGCCCAAACGCATACGGAAAATTGTAAAAATCAAACCCCGTGCTGTAGTAGTGCGATTTTACCGCCCACATATATGCATGGCGTTCTGTGCCTAAGCCGGAACCGTATGATTTTTCCTGCGCGTCGCGCATCAGGCGGCAAAAATCTGCGGCGGACAGTTCGCCCTGTGCGCGTTCGGCAAAGACGCTGCGCTCAAAATAAAAGCGGCACAGAATGTCCACCAGCACCTGGCTTGCGTCTTGCAAATCAAGGTCGAGTATCTGCAATTTTTCTGTGTCCGCCGCCTTGCTCATCATATCTTGCTTTACGATGGTTTCTGCAAACGTAGAAGCCGTTTCTGCCAGCGTCATGGGGTAACTGAAAAATGCGGCGGGTTTTCCTTTCATGCAGTTAAAGTGGTAGGCGTGCCCCAATTCGTGCGCCAGCGTAATAATGTCGCTGAACGCGCCCGTAAAATTAGAAAGAATGCGGCTCTGGTGTCCTTTGGGAAAATCTTCGTCATACGCGCCGCCTACTTTTCCCGCGCGCACTTCGGCGTCAATCCACCCGGAATCAAATGCGGTGCGGGCAAAATTGCCCATGTCCGCACTGAACGAATTATAGCGGTCAATGATGTAGTCGCGCGCCTCTGCAAACGTCCATGTCTTGCTGAGCAAGGACTGTGCGGCATCTCCGTCTTTTTTGTGCTCTGGCGCAGAAGCCACCATGTGGGCAAACAAATCGTAAAAGGCAAGTCCCTCGCCGTTTGTGCCCGCCGTTTTGCTTGCGGTTAGCCCGTGCGCGCGCAGATACGTTGCCTTTGCCGCAAAATACGTACGCCAGAGCGGCAGGCTGTCTTCTATCGCGCCGATGAGCGCATCCAGTGTCTTGCGGCTCATGCGGCTGGTCGCAAGCGAACGGTCAATGGCTTCGTTCCAGTGGCGGCGTTTGTTGAGCGCAACCGTTTCGCCCTTAAGGTTGTTCAGCGCGGCGGCAATGGCAATCTCATTCTGACGCAACAGGGCAATTTCTTTTTGATACGCACATTTGCGTACTGTTGCGTCCGCCGAATACGCATCATTGCGTAATTCGTTAAAGGTTTTGCCCGTTGCCTCGTCGCGCGCGTTACTGATAATCTGCTCGTGCAAGCGTCCCCATGCGTCGCCGCCCGTGCGCTGTAACTCACCGGCAAGGTGTTCTTCCGCATTGCTCATCTGATGCGCCGTCTGGTCAATCGCTTCTTGCAGCAAAAATCGGTAATCAGCATACTGCGGAAAGCGCGTATAAAATTCATCCAGATACGTTTGGTGCGAAAGCAAAAGAGACTTAAACGCCAAATCCTGTTGCTGTGCACGTAGGCCCATTTCTTCCAGACGCGCAATATTGTTTAAGTATGCCGTGTTGGTAGTGTCTACCGAATATATGACATAGGCGTAGGCGTTCAGCGTGCCGGCAAGATGGGTAACCTTGTTGTCTGCTTCCAAATACGCCGCCAGCCATGCGGCAAAATCAAAATTGTCATTATGATGCTTGGTAAAATCCTTTGCCGTGTCCAAAAGGCTTTCCAGTGTGTCCATGCCAGAGGCATAGTCAGCGACTGCCTGTTTGTATTCGTCACTTTCAATTGAAGAAAAAATGCTGTCCAAATTCCAGCGGGGAATATTTGTTGTTTGTGCCATGCCTTCAGTATACCGCAAAAAGAAAAAATATGGTACAGTTTTTGTATGGCATCTAAAAAATCACTTTATATCCTTGCAACGCTCCTGCTGATAGCGCTGTCGTCATGCGGGTCTACAAAAACGCTTACCAATAAGGAATATACACAAACGGCAGTCCGGCTGGCTCCTCATGTAACACAGGAAATGCTTTCTGCTTCATATTGGACAGCCCGCATAAAAAAACCGCACGCCGTCAAAATGACTAAAGCAGAAATTTCCGCATGGAATAAGGAAATGTTTCACACAACGCTTGCGGGGAACGATGATTTTTATTTGCTCTATGATTTGCGTACTTATGACAGCGTTGTTTCTTCGTATGAAATCAGAAAAAATATGATTCGCTATAGCAAAAAGCATCCGTGGTACACAAAAAAAGCAGGGGAAACGCATACACTCACTGAAAAAGACTGGCGTGCATTTTACACGGCAATGCATTTTTCACCGCTGGGCGACTTTGCGTATTTTTCTGGGGCACAAAACCCCGGCGTAGATGCAAAAGATTATCCGGTGCGCAAGGCAATTACCGTGCGACGGTCAAACTTGCGCCTTGTTCCCGATGACACGGCATATACGGACGATACTGCCTATTGGTATGACGATGTTGCCCAAAATTCAGGTGTCTTAATGAATGAGCCTGTTTTAGTGCTATGGGAAAGCCAAGATAAAAAATGGTTGTATGTGCAGACGAGTTTTTGCCCTGGCTGGATTCACCGCGAAGATGTGGCATTTTGTACGGATGAACAGTTTGCCCGGTATTTTGATTATACTGAAAAAGATGAAAAGACATTCATCACGATTACGGCAGACCGTTACGTGCTCTCTGACGAATACGCCATCTTGCATGATGACAAAGCATTTAAAGGAATTCCCGAGTTGTTTATGGGTACCTATTTGCATACTGCCAGCTGGGAAGACGAACGTTTTGCGGACAGTTTTTTTCAGCGCAAGCCGTATGCGTGTTATATTGCAGAGATTCCCTATAAGCAAGCCGATGAAACACTGGGCATTACCTACGCGGCAATTCCTGCGGGCATCTGCACAGAAGGTCTGCTGGAATATACCACGGCCCATGTGCTGGAACAAGCATTTAAACCGCTGGGCATTCGGTACGGCTGGGGTGGCATGGCAGAATCACGGGACTGTTCAGAATACTTAAAAGACATTTTCCGTTGTTTTGGGTTTCTGTTTGCCCGCAACAGCCGCAGCCAACTTGCAATGCCTGGCGCAACGGTTAGTTTTGACAAAAAATCGGTTGCCACCCGAAAATCTGCAATCAGTTCATTGCAAGCGGGCACAATCATGGGATTCCCCGGTCATGTCTGCATGTATCTGGGAGAATCAAACGGCAAGCAGTATGCCATCAGTGCGCTTGGTGCCTACTATTTTGATGACCCCAGCGTTTTTGTTCCCATTGATGCCAATTCCGTAAGCGTCAACACACTGGACGTTATCCGCAAAAATGGTAAGACATGGCTGGAAAACATAACGCAAGCAAAAGCATTTGCCAACGACGGAACGATTACCGACCATTCCGTTGCGCTCAATAAAAAATGGAAATACGCTTCTTTTTCTAAAATCAATACGGGTACGGCAACACTCTTTAAAGCAAAGACGAACCGTCGCAACATTGTGGTCGCCGTTAATGCAGGACATGGCACCAAAGGCGGTGCACAGGTCAAAACATATTCTCACCCCGACAAGTCACCAAAACTAACCACCGGAACAACGGCGGCAAATGCCATAGAATCCATTGCCGTGAGCGATGGCATGACGTTTGCTGACGGCAAAACAGAAGCAGACGTAAATCTACGGACGGCACGCCTGTTTAAAGCGGCATTGCTTAAAAATGGGTTTGACGTACTGATGATTCGTGACAGCACAGACGTACAACTGGACAATATTGCGCGCACGGTCATCAGCAACAATATGGCTGCCATTCACATAGCCATTCACTATGACCTTGATGCAAAAACGGAAGACAAAGGCTGTTTTTACTGCTCTATCCCAGAAGGGTTGCGCAAAATGAAACCCGTCAAAACACACTGGAAAGAAAGCGAACGGTTAGGAACCTGTTTGATAGAGGGACTGCGCGCACAAGAACTGCCTATCTATGGCAACGGAACATTTGAGCAGGATTTGACGCAGATAGCCTTTAGTACCATTCCAACGGTGGACATTGAACTGGGAAATCAGCATACCGACACCAGCACAGAAGCATTGCAAACACGCGCAAACGGACTGCTTGCCGGTGTACTGGCATTCTTTAGCAAACGGTGACCGTTACACCAAAACGGTCAGTTTTTGTGGTAGCACTGCAACTTTGAGCGTTGCGTTGGTGCCGAGTGCTTCGCCGTCATAGTGGCAGATTTGCGGCTCGTCACAGGTGACTTCCAGCGAGTTGCACGTAATTTCAGTAAAATATTTAAATTTATTTTGCAAGCCAAGGCAAATGAACGGGAATACCAAAAAGCCCATCCACGGCTTAACGTTTACGCCCACCCCCACGGTCAGTTTGCCGTCGTCGTTTTTGGCGCTGGGTGCCATGGGAATGCCGCCGCCTTCAGTACGGCAGTTCATAAACGCAAGGTAGAACACTTTTTTTAGGTAGCGCGTCTCGCCGTCGTCAATGCGGATTTTCATGTCCGTGCATTTTAAGTGCGCCAGCGTGCCGATTGCGGCAAACAGATAGATGAGTTTGCCCAGTTTAAGTTTGTTCAAAAATTTCTTGTACGGCGCTTCATCGGCTTTGCGTCCGATAATAGCGTCCATGCCAAGCCCCACACTAATGCCAAAGATATGTTTTGTGCCGTCCGGCCCCGTCACTTGCCCAATGTCAATTTTTAATAAAAAAACTAAAACTTTTTATTG
>CALAEZ010000201.1 GCA_937891125.1 uncultured Treponema sp.
TGAACCAGCGACACACGGATTAACAGTCCGTTGCTCTACCGACTGAGCTAAGGGAGCATTCTTGCGAATGTGATAAGATAATACGTAATCCTAGATAAAATGTCAATAGGATATGCCTTCGTTTTTGTTTTTTTTATAAAAAAAAGCAGCCCAAAAAGGCTGCTTTCTGCTTGTCGAAACTACTTTGAGTAGAATTCAACAACCATCTGGTCGTTAATCTGTACCGGAATCTGTGCGCGCTGTGGTTCGCTTACAAGTTTACCACTGAATGATTCCTGATCTACTGTCAAGTAGTCAATAGGTGCTTTATTGTCACCAAGGAAGCATTTCTTGAACTGCTCGCTCTTGCGGGCTTTTTCTGTTAAAGAAATGGTCTGTCCTGGCTTAACAGCGATTGAAGGAACATTGACAATTTTTCCGTCAAGCATAATGTGGCGATGGCTTACCATCTGACGAGCCATGCGGATAGAATTTGCAAAACCCATGCGATAGACAAGGTTATCCAAGCGGCATTCCAATGAAACAATAAGTGCTTCACCTGTTTTGCCTGATGCTTTTGTTGCAAGCTCAAAATAGTGGCGGAGCTGCTTCTCCAAAATACCGTAATATGCCTTAATCTTCTGCTTTTCGATCAGCTGAAGACCATATTCTGATGTTTTGTGTGTCTTCTTAAATGCAGGATCGTTAGCTCTGTTCATAGCTTTCGGATGACCACAGACATTTACACCAAGATGTCTGCATTCCTTAAAACGTGGGCCTCTTCTTGTAGCCATTTTTTTCTCCTAAGAGTAAAATTGTGTGTAATTTTCTTTCCATACGGAAAAGACAGTTGCGTTTGCAACGTAAGCGAAATGGTAGCATAATTTGCAAATAATGACAATCGTTTATCTGTTTTGTTGCAGCTTTTCTGTAAAAATTTCGCAACCGTGCTTACCACGCTCTTTTACACGGTAGAGTGCTGCATCTGCCTGTTTGTACAGATCTTCGGTATAGCCCGTTGGAGAAACGGCAACGCCCACACTTACCGATATGTTTTCAAATCCTTTAATTTTTTTGAGCGCGCCATTTACGTTGTTAATTTTTCGAGCAATCGCTGTGGTATGAGTTGAAGTGAAATCGGGAAGAATTACGGCAAACTCATCTCCACCAATGCGCGCAACATAGTCGTCTTCACGGAAGGTTTTCTTTAAGATTTCAGCGAGTGTTTTTAATGCGGTGTCGCCACCTGCATGTCCATAGCGGTCATTTATTTGCTTGAAATTATCCATGTCGATAAGAAGCAACGCAATTGGCTGTGCCTTTTGGTGAGATTTTGCACATAGCTGATCAAAGGCGCGGCGGTTTAAGATGCCGGTAAGCGCATCGTATTCAGCTTCCTGCAGCAAGGATTGTTCGTTTTGTGCTTTAATTTCATAAATTTCATTATATGCTTTTGCAAGATTCATAAATTCGTGCGAGCCGATGATTTTTAGCTTTTCATCGTTTTTAATTGCTATGCTAAATTTTTTGAGCGGCAGGATTACCAAAAGGGCAAAGGTTACGAAAAGCAACGCATTGGCAATCAGCAGAATGGGAATAAGCACAGACAAGCGATGAATGTGTTTTCCTACATCATCGACGTCCAGATTTAGCTCTTCCTTTATTTGCTGCTCGATTGCGGAAACCGTTAAATTGCAATTTTCATTGATGCGCATCTTATAAATAAGATAGCCATCGCCAAAAAGATTGTTTATTGCTGTTTCATGCAGTTTTTCGCATGATTTAGCCTTGTCGACAGGACTGACTTGTAGCGCTGCAAGCGTTGGTGGCATGTCATCCATTCCTGTTGCTTCAAAAATAAGACGCATTGCATATAACTCCATGTTTGCAAGGCTCTGCCCCTGTTCGATTGCAATGCGCAAGCGCTGGAGCGCGACATCTTTTTTTGAACATACGGCTTCAAGTGCTGTTAGCGCGTGCTCTTGACGACGCGTTTCGGAGTATTCTTTTAAGTATGCTGCAAGGTATTCTTTTTTTTGCGTGACAACAAACAGCCGCGCCTGCTCTGTGAGATAGTTTGCGTTTTCTTGTATTTGGGCAGAGCATTGCTGGCAAATAATGTATTTTTCGAGGGCTTTATCGAGCTCTTGAAAGCGCCATTGTGCTTTTGCAGATGTAATCAAAATCAAACAGAATACAATGAGCATGAAAAGCGTAAAAAACGTGTAGGCGAGGCTGAGTTTTATTCCGTTTGTTTTTTGCGTTTTCATTACAAGCTAAAATCCCTGATTTGCGTTGAGCATTGCCTGATGCAAAGCTGGCATCTGCGCTGTTTCTTGCGTGATGACGTTTTCGCATGCCGTTTGCCAGCTTGCAGTATCGGTGACGTCTATAATTGTCGCACCTTCTTTCTCGAGCTGAGCGCGTACCTGCATTTCTTTTTCCCATGATAGCCTTCTGCAAAAATCGCTTGCGTATTCACCGGCAGCACGTAAAATTGCTTGCTGGGATGGAGAGAGCGATTGCCATGCTTCCTCGGTAATAAGCGTCATCATAATGCCGAGCGTGTGACCATCAAGAATCATGTAGGGAGCCACTTCAGGAAAGTGGTTTGAAAGATAGTTTGCCATTGGCTGTTCGGCTCCGTCTACCTCGCCCGTTTGGAGCGCTGAGTAGAGATTGGTAAAAGGTACAGAAACGGGCGTTGCTCCGAGTCCTTCTACAACAGCATTCATAACAGCGTCATTTGTGGTGCGTATTTTTAGTCCAGAAAAATCTGAAACGCTTTTAAGTGGTGTTCGTGAAAAGAAATGGCGGAAGCCTTCTTCGCCATAAAAAAGACCGCGGATAGCCATTCCCTTTCCGAGTGGCTCGGCGAGAATCTCTTTTGCGGTGTCTGTTTTTGCAAAGCTCCAAAAATGCTCTTTGCTTGTGAATGTGTAGGGCGTGTTTAACGCTGCTATTTTTTCGCAGTTGTATGGCGCAAATGACAGCGATGAGGCGCGGTACATCTGAATGGTGCTGCCAGGATTGAGCATGAGATTTAATACTTGCAGCTCATCGCCAAGAATGCCAGAACACTGTAAATCAATGGTGATGGTACCGTTAGAAAGCTCTTCGACCTTCTGCTTGAAGGCATAATCCATTTGACCTGCTATGGTGTCTGCAGGATTTACTTCTGCCATTATGAGTGTTACGGCGGTATCTTTGAGCGTTTTTTTTGAGCAGCCCCCCCATATGCCCATAAGCGTAGAAAGTGATGCTGTTGCAAAAAAGAGTGCATTTTTTTTCATCGTGACTCCTTATGTGCGGCGGTAGCCGGTTCCTCTCTTTTAAACTGATACTCTGTTGCCACGTTAATAGGCAAGAATCTTTTGGTATAATGCTGGATCGACTAGGGCCATGTCTTGCTGCATGTCAGCGCAAAGTGTTTGCCACGTGCTGTAGTCGCTTACTGGTGTAAAGTGTGTTCCTTCTGCCTGTAATGTAGCAATTGTTTGTGCCTTTGACTCTTCAAGCGCCTGCTTACAGTAATCAGAAGCGTACTGGCTTGCTTCTTTTAGTATCTCCTGCTGTTTTTTGCTTAATGAATCCCAGCAAGCTGCGTTTATAATCACATTAAAGGCGCCAATCATGTGCCCGTCGAAAACCATGTAGGGGGCAACCTTGTGAAAGGCGTTTGCATGGTAGTTGCTTATCGGCTGTTCTGCGACCTCAACGGTGCCTGTTGCAAGCGCTGCGTATAAATCGGTAAATGGCACATCGACTGGCTCTGCATGTACTGCTGTTGCCAGGTGCTGCAGAATAGTACCAGTAACGCGAATTTTCTTTCCTGCAAGGTCTGCAGGAGATTCTATCTTGCGTGTAGAGAAAAAGTGACGCCGTCCTTCCTGTCCATAAAACAGCCCCTTGACGCCTAAGCCCTTGAGATATGGCTCGTCAAGCAGCTCGGCAGCGGTGATCGAGTTTGCAAAAGCCCAAAAGTGAGCGTCGTCACGGAATGTATAGGGAATTGAAAGCAGGCTAGAGCGCAATGGTATGTCTTTTCCATACGTGCTGAGATTTGCCGTGCATCGCGCAAGCTGAATAACACTGTCTTTTTCCACAATGATTTGCATTACTTGCTTTTCATTTCCAAGTGCACCAGCGTATTGCACATCTACCGTAATGGTACCACCCGAAAGCGTCTGCACTTTTTCTGCAAAGGCGGCGTCAACATTGCCAACGAAGCTTTCACGGGGGGTTACCTCTGCCATGACAAGCGTAAGTGCTGACTTTTTTTTGCATGAGCCAAAAAGAATGCCTGCGAAACAAACAGTAAGAAAAAAGAAAATTCTCTTCATAGAGCTATTTTAAGGCTGATTTGACGTGATGTCAAATAGCAAACTCCCTTGCACATGTTTTGCTTTTCAGATACTATGCAAGAGTCAGTTTGACATTTTAACATATTTTGTCATAGACAGCACACACGAGAGGTTAGTATGGCTAAGAAGTATGCATTCCTTTTCCCCGGACAGGGCGCACAGGCGCAGGGAATGATGAAAGATGTTTGCGAGGCGTTTCCTGAAGCCCGCAAGGTCATTGACGATATTTCCAAGGTTACTGGAAAAGACATTACAAAGCTGCTCTGGGAAACCGAGCAGGCAGAATTAAATAGAAGTGATAACAGCCAGCTTGCCATTACGGCAGCAAGTCTTGCAGTGATGGCGGCGTTAAAATCTAAGGGAATCGAACCGAGCGCAGCTATGGGATTCAGTCTTGGTGAATTCCCGGCTCTGTATGCGGCGGGCATTCTTTCTTTTGAAGACGTGGTGAACGTTGTCTGCCAGCGCGGCTCAATCATGCAGAAGGTCTGCGAGCAGATTGCAGAAGAAAATGCAGGTAACGCCCCCGGCATGAGCGCGATTTTAGGTCTTCCGCCAGAAAAGGTAGAAGAGATTGCTTCCGGCATTGAAGGCGCGTATGCGGCAAACCTTAACAGCGTAAAGCAGACCGTAATTTCTGGCACTGCAGACGGCTTAACAAAGGCAGAGGAAGCGGCAAAGGCAGCAGGTGCTCGCCGCACGGTGCGCCTTGCAGTTGCAGGTCCGTTCCATTGTCCGCTTATGCAGCGGGCTGCCGACAACTTTAAGGTTGCCCTTGAGCCGTACACATTCAGCGACCCGAAAATCACGCTCTTTTCTAACGTAACTGGAAAGAAGGTAAATGAGGGGGCGCCGGCAAAGGCAAGTGCAGTTGACCACCTGACGCATCCTGTCCGCTGGACAGACGAAGAAAAAGTGCTTGCAGACATGATCAGCGCAGACAAAGATAACGAATGGGTGATTCTGGAAGTAGGTCCCGGCAAAGTCCTGAGCGGCTTGTGGGGACAGACCGAACTTGGCGCAACATTGCCCTGTACACCAGTAAACACAGCAGAAGCCATTCAGGCACTGTAAGAGGAGATTATAATGTTACTACAGAATAAAAAAGCTTTGGTGACAGGTTCGAGCCGCGGAATTGGCCGCGCAATTGTAGAAGCATACTTAAAAAATGGTGCAGAAGTGTGGGGCTTGTGCTCAAAGCCAAGCAGTGCAAAAGCAGAGCTTGAAAAGCTTGCCGCGGATAACGGCGTTGCTTTCCACGAGATTTATGCAGATGTCGGTAACGCAGAGCAGGTGACCGAGGTCGTAAAAGCCGCTTTAGCAGAAGCCGGCACATTTGACGTGCTTGTAAATAACGCAGGCATTACGCGCGACGGACTGAGCTTCCGCATGAAAAAGGAAGACTGGGACGACGTTCTTCGCGTAAACCTTACCAGCGTGTTCTTAATCAGCCAGATTGTTTCTAGCAATATGATCCGCGCAAAGGACAAGAGCTGCTCAATCATCAACATGGCAAGCATTGTCGGTCTGCATGGTCAGGGCGGTCAGGTAAATTATGCGGCTTCTAAGGGCGGCATTATTGCCTACACAAAGGCTCTTGCAAAAGAAGTGGGAAGCCGTGGCGTGCGCGTAAACGCAATCGCACCAGGCTTTATTGAAACCGACATGACAGCCGTTCTTAAGGACGACATGAAAGCGCAGTGGGTAGAAGGTATTCCGCTAAAAAGAGCTGGAAAGCCAGAAGACATTGCAAACGCCGCGCTGTTTTTGGCAAGCGACATGAGCACATACATCACCGCTCAAGTTATTGGCGTAGACGGCGGGATGGGCGCTTAAATCGACATCCTGTCGATTTAAGCGTGACAGAAGGGGGTGTCTGAAAAGTATTGTCATGCTGTATTCGCAACGAAGTTTCGAGTCCATGGCGAAAATTAAGCATCCCCAGCGTGGCGAGAGCCTGCGTTTGCAATGTGCTGGTCGTTTCTAACTTACTCAGCTGATAAACCGCTTATGGGCAAGTTTGACGTTGTTTTGCTTTACCATTGCATATTGCAACGTAGTGTCTATGCGTTCATGCCCAAGCAGACTCTGTAACTGTTCTATGGGCATTCCTTTGTCTATTGCCATAGTTGCGAGCGTTCGCCTGAACTTGTGCGGATGTACTTTGTGGATTTCTAGCCTTTTCCCCATTTTTCGCAGCCGAGCCT
Source organism: uncultured Treponema sp. (assembly GCA_937891125.1). GTDB lineage: Bacteria > Spirochaetota > Spirochaetia > Treponematales > Treponemataceae > Treponema_D. The sequence goes on from CALAEZ010000201.1 coordinate 6,551, forward strand.
CTATACTGCCTATTTTAATTCTGTTAAACGGAGCACGCAGCGACACGAACAGTGCAGGATTCGAGTCTTTCCTATTTTTCAAATATTCGCATAGCGTTAGTTTAGTTCGGGCATCAAAGTAGACAAGTCGCTCCTTGTTTCCTTTACCCAAAAAGAACTGTTGCAATGTTTTTATGTAATAGTGCAAAGTCTTATCGGAACATCCTTCAATGCGCTTTGCAGAGATGAACAGGTGTATATAATCTTGGTTTGATTTTTCCGCTTGTGTAATCTGTTTATCTGTCTTTATGACCTCGATGTCTTCGAAAATGCAGTTCATTGTTCTTTTGAGCATCTCTAACTGTTCATTATTTAGGTATAAAACCATATCTTGCAATACTTCGTGAATAATTCTTTCTTTCATGTATATTTCCTTCAAAACGAGAAAGAGTGTATATCCGCAAGAGTATTATGTAAATTACAGATTATATTATTTTCCTCAAATACCTGTGCCCTAGTAGTGTAAATTGCTATTTACCAGATTAAACACTCCGCCTTGGCCGGGCAGATTCTTATTGCGTTCGCGCGCTTCGTAGTTATACAGACCAGTCTCGCTGTCCATCTCTTTACCGGGCTTCTTCTGCTTTACTTGGATTAAAAGAAGCTGATATTCCTTCTGAATCTGTAAACACCAGATTTACAAAACGCCTGAAAGAGCTGGAAGCTCTGCCGGAAGAGAAGAGTTTATTAAGAACGTCTGATTTTTTTATCTCTCTTTTTCCGCAGGATTTTCTGCCCAGTTTTACTAAGTCCTTGTATTTACTGCATTTAAAATAAAAAAAACTGGTCAGAACCTGTTTTGACCAGTTTTTAGAAATTTAAAAAAAATTAACTCAGACCGTCATATACGGGCAGTGATTTTCATATGCCCATCTTAAAGCCTGATTCAACCTCTGCTGATATCCTTTTCCGCCTTTTTTTAATGCATCCAGGATATCAAGATCTATTTTTGTATGAACGTCACCTTTTTTCATCTTGAGCCATTCTGGATGAACTTCATACCAGGGACGGAATTCTTTAAGTTCTTCTTTTGTCATCTTCGGACAGTCAGAAAAGTCTGTATTCTTAAAACTCATTGCAGCATTTATTTCTGCTTCTGTCAAAGGCGGCAATTTCTTTACTTCATCTAGCGTCATAGTTTTCATAGTACTCTTCCTCCTCATCTTCTTCAGCCTTTCGTGCTGATATGATTCTTGTATTTCCGTTTCTGTCTGTTGCGACAACGAAAAGAACCAGCATATCAGAAACCCGTCCGATTATGTTTATCCGCTCTTCTTCAAGCGTTGAATGCTCAAGATCAAGTTTTTCAACACGCTTCTCATCAAGAAAAACACGGACTGCCATTTCAAATGAAATACCGTGTTTCTTCTTGTTTATGGCATTCTTCTTTTCATCCCATTCAAATGTCATTTTTTAATTCCTATGTACATAATATTCTGTACATGTTTTGTCGTCAAGTATTTTCTTAAACTTTTGTATTTTCCGCCAGGAAAATGCAAAAGTCGCTCCCGCAGGGCATAGTACAAAATGATTGCTTATCTTTCCAGAATATTGCTTCGGCACGCAGTTTTACCTCCCTGTAAAACTGCTAAACAGAACACGCATTATTTTCAGTCCGTCTTCCTGACGGCTGTCCGTTCACGCTTTGTGTTCACAAAATAATAAGTGTTCTTTTCACCTTCGCTTATATAATTGTGAAAAAGGAGGGAGCGCCGGCCGGCGAATGGTATTTTTTGTAATTTTTACATTTGTATACAACAGGGCTATGTGTTTACGAATAAATCCTTGTACCGCTGTAAGTTATCTGTGCCTGTATACAGTGCTTTATCTTGCGAGTTCCTGACAAACTCAAAGTATCGAAGTTTTTTGAAGATGTGACAATCCGCCGGGCGGCAGTTTTTCTATATCATTTTTTAAATTGGACGATTAGCAGGTGAACAGAATGTACGTTATATGGCGGAGCGGACTGCAGCCAGTGTCGCTGCCGGTGATAAACTTTAGGAAATTTCTCGCCGGCATTGATACCAGGAAGGCTGCTGCATATA
>CALAEZ010000202.1 GCA_937891125.1 uncultured Treponema sp.
ACCAGGGTCTTCCGACGATGGGATTTTACCGCCAGTTTGCGCCACTTGTGCAGGGGTATTCCTGCGCAGAGTCTCCGTTCTGGCTCGGAAAAATCTTTTTGTGTCTTGATTTACCCGAAGATCATCCGTTCTGGACTGAGCAGGAGCGTAACGGCTTTTGGGAGCTTCCTGCTTCTGAAACATCTGTCGCGGACTCGTCAGCTTCTGTCGCAGACCCGTCAGAAGCAGAAAAGATTCGGTCGACAGTCTTACCTGGTCCCGGACTCTGCCTTTCAAATCACCGCGCAAACGGAACGACGATCTTCCGCACGGCTAAGGTCGTAAAGGCGCCTGGTGACAGACACGGTATCTGGAATTATGAAAAGCTTTGCTACGCAAGCACGTATCCGTGGGAAGCAGTTGATGAAGCTATGCAATATGTGCTTACCGATGAGGTAACGGGCGAAAAACAGCTTGCAAACGCAACCTTCTGGCATGGCGAGCGTGACGGCGTTTTATACCGCAGGCAGTTTTTTAACTACCGGCTGCAGGCGGAAACGCACTGGCAGTATGCGCTGAATCTTGCTGACATTGCCGTTCCGTACGGAGTGCTGCGCGCTGACCGTCTGCGCCTTTTCCGCACTCCCGTGTCGCTTACACTCGGCTCGTTCGGCTTTCCTGACAATGGAACGACGGTGAGCGAAAAAGAGCAGGGAAGTGCACGCGCCATCATCCTCAAGGGCTTTGACGCGCTCGGAAACAGAAAGCAGCTTGCAATGACGGTCTTAAACGGCTGGAGTGAGCTTACTGTGGTTCATTCTGAAAATACCAATCCGGATTCAGAAAAATCGCTTTTTGTGCTGGCGCGTACGGAAAGAAAGCGCCTGTATGACAGCAGCGAGCCCTATCTGCTTGTGTCACAGGTGCTTACTAAAGAATCACATGAGGACTTTACTGACGATGAGCTTTTCCCGGTTGCTGCCATTCAGTTCAGCGACTGTATGCAGACCGGCGGCTACGGAGTGGTGACGCTTACCATGAAAACAGGGACCGTGCATCAGATTGATTTTTCTGACATGGAAGGTGAGCTGCTGCTGTAATGACAGCGGGCGGCGCAAGGTGCGTGTTGGTGTATGCGGCCTTGCGCAGATTTTTTTTGAAAAACGTATGAGGAGATTTTACGCACTATGGAAACAATGACAAAAGAACAGGAAGCGGCGTGGGCGCTTGAGGTAGCGCAGAAGATTCATGCAAAGGAAGAAACGGTTGCTGCGCGAAACTGCGGGCGCATTCCGTATACGAGCAAGAATGGGCGTTTTGACGACTGGAGTGACCGCTATTCCTGGTGGACAAACGGCTTCTGGGCAGGGCAGCTCTGGCTTTTGTATCATGCCTTTGGCGGCGACGTGCTAAAAAAAAGTGCAGAGGCTGTTGAGAACACGCTTGATAAAAACCTGATGGATGCCGCCGGCATGGATCACGACAGTGGCTTTAAATGGATTTTGACGTCTGTCGCCAATTATGCCATTACGGGAAGTGCTGCGTCTAAAAACCGCGCCTACCTTGCGGCAACTGACCTTGCTGGAAGATTCAATCCTGCTGGTCATTTTATCCGCGCCTGGAATGATGCTGACGACGGAAGCAAGGCTGGCTGGGCAATCATCGACTGCATGATGAACCTGCCGCTTTTGTACTGGGCAAGCAGCATGCAGAAAGACCCGCGCTACAAACAGATTGCAATGCTGCACGCTGACATGGCAACAACCTGCTTTGTGCGTGAAGACGGCTCGGTTGCCCACATCGCAACCTTTGACCCTGAAACGGGCGCCTTTCTGAAAACGCTCGGCGGGCAGGGGAAGCAGGAAGGCTCTTCCTGGACGCGCGGGCAGAGCTGGGCGCTCTACGGCTTTTCGATGAGCTACCGTCACACCAAAAAGCCGCTGTATCTTGCGACTGCAGAAAAGGTTGCGCGCTATTGCCTTTCCCAGATTCCCGAAAGCGGCATTATCCCTGTTGACTTTCAGCAGGAGCCGGGACTTGACTGGGAAGATTCGACGGCAGCAGCCATTTTTGCCTGCGGCTTTCTTGAGCTTGAGCAGTGGACGGCGGACAAGGCGCTTTCCAAGTGCTGTCATCAGGCGGCGCTGCTCCTTGTGCGCACGCTGACTGAAAAGCGCTGCGTGTTCGATGAAGCTATCGACCATCTTGTAGAAAATGGCTCGGTTGCCTACAACGGTAACGAGCATAACATGCCGATTATCTATGCCGACTACTACCTGACCGAAGCGCTGCTGCGCCTGTGTGGAAAAGCGCTGTATTTTGCCGGCTGCCAGTGATTTTTTTTCGGATAACGGCTGCGCAACGCTGGCAGTGCTGCACTCTCGCTAAAGCGCATGTACTCCCGTTGCAGATGACCGCTGTTTTTTGCTATACTCATGCCCATGATAGTAATGAAATTCGGCGGAAGCTCAGTTGCAAATGCAGAGCGAATCCGTCACGTCGCTTCAATTATCGAAGCATATAAGAGCGAAAGACCGATTGTCGTTTTGAGCGCAATGGGCGACACGACTGACCATTTGCTTGACGCGGCAGATTTGGCGGTGAACGGCACGGTGGATATTGGCAAGGTTGAAAAACTGCACTTTGACACCGCGCGTGAACTGGGAATTGACGTTCCCGCCATCGCAGAACTGCTGGGCGAACTCAAAACGCTCCTTACGGGCATTTCTATGCTGCGCGAGCTTACCCGCCGCACCCGCGACTATCTTGTTTCTTTTGGTGAGCGCATGAGCGTGCGCATGATGGCAGCTTATCTGGCACAGAAAGGTACGGAAGCCCGCTTTTATGACGCGTGGGATGTGGGCTTTGTGTCGGATTCTAACTACATGAGCGCAGAGCTGCTAGATGAAGTGTGGGAAAATATTCCGCGCGCGCTTTCTGACTACAAAAACGGTAAGCAGACGGCAATTCCGATTGTAACGGGCTTTATTGCAAAGGACAAAAACGGCATTATTACGACGCTTGGCCGCGGTGGCTCGGACTTAACGGCTACCATGCTTGGCGCAGCACTTAAGGCAGACGAAATTCAGACCTGGAAGGACGTTGACGGCATTCTGACGACCGACCCGCGTGTCTGCAGCGACGCACATCCGGTGCCGGAAGTAACCTACGAAGAGGCGCAGGAGCTTGCCATGTTTGGCGCGCAGGTCTTACATCCGCGGAGCATGGTGCCGTGCCGTAAAACTGGAACGCCCGTCCGCGTAAAAAACAGCTACAACATAAAAAGCCCCGGCTCTATCATCGTAGAAAAGCATAGTGGGGCGACTCCCGCCGTTACGGCAATTACTTCGGTAAAGCATGTTACGCTTATCGATATTGTTTCAAGCCGCATGTTTGATGCCTGCGGATTTTTGGCGCACGTGTTCAATCAGTTCTTAAAGTGGAACATCAGCATAGACGTAATTGCAACAAGTGAAGTTTCTGTCTCTCTTACCGTAAATACCAAGGCAGATCTAACGGGTCTTATTGAAGACCTGCGTAAGGCTGCCGATGTTCAGCTAAAGACTGGAAAAGCGATTGTAACGCTTATCTGCGATGCGTCGCATTCAAGCAAGATTATTGCAGAAGGCTTTGCCGCTCTTGCAGAAGAAGGCATTAACGTGCAGATGATAAGTCAGGGAGCAAGCAAGGTAAATATTTCCATGCTCGTAGATGAGGCTGACGCGCCAACGGTCGTAAAGACGCTGCATAAGGCATATTTTGGAGGTAAGGCATGAAAATCGCATTAGTCGGCTATGGAAAAATGGGGCACATGATAGAAAATTGTGCCAAAAGCATGGGGCACGAAATTGTTGCCACCGTTGACGTAGCTTCTAAAGACGCAACTGCACTTGTTGCCGCCGGAAATTATGACGCTGTTGCAGCTGCCGTAAAACAAAGCGGGGCAGAGGGCGTCATTGAGTTTAGTCACCCTGCAAGCGTGATTGGAAACTTGACTGCGCTTTTACCGTTAAAGCTTCCTGTTGTTGTCGGAACTACCGGCTGGGCGGCGCGTGAGGAAGAAATTGCTTCCCTTGCCGCAAAAGTGGGCGGCACGGTTATGCGAAGCTCGAACTTTTCTATTGGCGTAAACACGTTCTACAAAATCGTAGAAGAAGCAGCCCGCCTCTTTGCCGAATACAAAGACTATGACGTTGCTGTTTGGGAAATGCATCACAACCAGAAGGCAGATAGCCCAAGCGGCACTGCTTTAGAAATTGCGCGCCGCGTTATGAAAGGAAATCCTTCTAAAGACCGCATGGTTACCGACGCCTTCCATGAAAAGCCGCTTCCAAACGAGCTGCATGTAAGTTCCACAAGATGCGGCTCTGTTCCCGGCACGCACACCGTGTTTTTTGACAGCACTGCCGACAGCATAGAAATTACGCACCGTGCTCGTAGCCGCGAAGGTTTTGCCCGCGGAAGCGTCGTCGCGCTTGAAAAGCTCTGTGAAAAGCTTTCAAGTGGTGAGCTGAAAGCTGGCAGATTGTACGGAATGGAAGATTTGTTTTAAGAGCGCGGTTTTGTATGAACGCTCTCGTAAGCGAGCGTCGCATTGAAGATTTATTCTAAGAACTGTGCTTCCTGGCTAAACACCTCATTTTCCGTGAGGTGTTTTTTTTTGTTTCTGTGCGCCGCATTTGCCCTAGATTTTACCTCTTTGTCTGTTGAGTAAACATGTGCATTTGTCTATAATGTCGGCGGTACTTTTATTTTCCGTTGGAGGAATTATGACAATCGCTGAAATGCTTAACCAGAGTATCATCTTAACTCTGCTAGGTATGGGTGTTGTGTTCAGCTTCCTGATTATTCTGATTGGCTTTATGCATTTGCTTCGCATTTGCGTTCATGCAGCCGGTCTTGATAAAGAAGCACCAAAAGCTGATGCAACCACATCTGCGGCACCTGCCGTTGACCAGAAAGCTATCGTTGCTGCAATCGCAACTGCTTTGCACGAAAAGAATTAAGGAGTTTTAGAAGAAGATGGCTAAGAAAGTAAACATTTCTGAACTTGTTTTGCGTGATGCAACTCAGTCTTTGCACGCAACTCGTATGACACTGGCAGATATGCTGCCAATCGCTCCCCAGCTTGACAAAATCGGCTACTGGGCAGCAGAAGCATGGGGTGGAGCTACCTACGATAGCTGTATCCGATTTTTGAATGAAGATCCGTGGGAGCGCCTGCGCAAGCTCCACGCTGCAATGCCGAACACAAAAATCATGATGCTGCTTCGCGGTCAGAACCTTTTGGGCTACCGCCACTATGCAGACGACGTTGTAGATAAGTTCGTTGAGTACGCTGCAAAGAACGGCGTTGACGTATTCCGCATTTTTGATGCATGTAACGACCCGCGCAACCTTGAGCGCGCTACAAAGGCTGCAAAAAAGACTGGTAAGCACGTTCAGATGGCTATCAGCTATGCAACCACTCCGTATCACACAAAAGAAATCTATGCAGACCTTGCAAAGACTTACGCTGACTTTGGCGCAGACTCAATCTGTATCAAGGATATGTCTGGTCTTTTAAAGCCTTTTGAGGCGTATGACCTCGTTAAGGCAATTAAGGCTAAGTGTGACCTCCCGGTTGAAATCCACTCACACGCAACAACAGGTCTTTCTGTTGCAACTTTGTTGAAGGCAGCAGAAGCAGGTGCAGACATTCTTGACACTGCAATTTCTGCAATGGCTATGGGTACTTCACATTCTCCGACAGAGACTGTTGTAGAGATGCTTAAGGGTACTGAATATGACACCGGTCTTGACATTGGCGCAT
>CALAEZ010000203.1 GCA_937891125.1 uncultured Treponema sp.
AGACCGTTGCGCGCTGGGGCGTTGCGACCTATGTGCAGAAAGGCGCAAAGGCATTCCGTGCGGAAGGCATTACGTTTGAAACGTCGTTCAACAAATACGTGACCGACGAAGAAATTGCTGACGGCGTAGAAAGCGACGGTTCCATTCAGTTTGCGCGCAAGCTTAACTCCGACGTGCGCAGCAAAAAGGCAACCGAACGCTCTGCCGCGCTCTGTTCAGAAGCAGATGAAGCAGAATACTACAAGTGTAAGTTCCTTGGCTTGCAGGACACGCTCTACACGGGCGCAGACACCAAGCAGTATTTTAGGAACTGTTTTATTGAAGGAAACACCGACTTTATCTTTGGCGACGGCGACGTTGTCTTTGAAAACTGCGAGATTCGCTGGGCGGGCTACACGGACGTAAAAGTGGCGGGCTACCTGACGGCGGCACGAAACGCATTGCTCAAAGGCTACCTGTTCTACAACTGCCTCATAAGCGCGGACAACGCCGTGTATCAGAATCCGGGCGTTTTTGGTCGTCCGTGGGGACCGCAGGCAATCGTCACTTGGATTAACACCATTTTAGGCACGGACAACGTAATTGACCCGATGGGCTGGACGGACATGAGCGGAAACCTGCCGCAGAACGCCCAGTTTGCCGAATACCGCTCGCTGTGGGACGGCAAGGAAGTCAATACCAAAGAACGCCGCGGCAACGTGCTTAAAACCGACACGGGCTATCAGCCCAAACGCTATTTTGGCGAATGGAAGCCCGCATACTACGACGTGGTAAAAACTGACAAACTCAAATTTGCAAAAAAGCCCAGTTTTACGACCGATGATGACATCAACACGCCCTACCCCGGTCACACGATTACCCTGCACTACTCCTTGGGTAAGGCGGACAGCGAAGATATGTCGCTCATTCAGTGGTACCGCAACGACAAACTGGTCAAGCAGTCAACGGGCTACGGCGACAAAACCTATTTCTTAACAAAAGAAGACAGCGGCTGTACGATTAAGGCAGTCGTCACCCCCATGACCCGCGATGGCACCAAAGAAAGCAGTGCCACGGCAAAACTGGACGCAAAGGTTAAGGAAGGATTTGCCGTGCCGTCAAAGGCCGCCGCAGACCGCCCGCGCGCCGTGGGCAAAGTCAATGTGTTCTTAGCGGGTGACTCAACCGTAAAGGACTACAGCGCAGACGGCATGTGGAGCAGCGGAAAGACGCGCGATGAAGGCGCATGGGGCGAATTCTTGCAGGCGTGGTTCAACGATTCCGTTGCCGTGCAAAACTATGCCAATGGCGGCAGGTCAACGCGCAACTTTATCAACGAAGGCTCGCTTGACAAAATTGCAGAAAAAATCGGCAAGGGCGACTACCTGTTCATTCAGTTTGGGCACAACGACTGCTCAAACGGCGCAGGCTACTTGGAAGACCGCTACGAGCCGCTGGGCGAGCCGAACAAAAAAGGCATCTACCCCGTAACGCCGGGCAAAAAAGACATTACGCCGTCTTCGTATGCGGCAAAGTACGGCCCGGAATTCTATCCGTACAACGGCGGCGGCACGTACAAATGGTTCTTAAAGCAGTACATTGATGTGGCAAAGAAAGCGGGCGCAACGCCGGTGCTGGTTACACCGGTTGCGCGCGTCTACTTTGAAGGCATGAACGGAAAAATCGGTCCGCACCATGACTCAAAGGACACCACCACGGGAACGCAGGTAACGCGCAACAACGCCTATGTTGAAGCCGTGCGTCAGCTGGCAAAAGAAGAAAAAGTGCTCCTGATTGACGGTTTTGAGATTACCAAGACGCTCTACGAAAAGTCATACGCAGACACCAAAAAGACTGACGAAGCCTTTGCGCTCATGTTTACGGGTGACAAAACCCACAACAACAAACTGGGCGGTTTTATCATTGCGGGTGAATTTGCCAAGGTGATTAAGGCAAGCATTCCCAAACTGGCAACAAGCGTGGTGCACCCTGCCAAGGCAATCGGCGAAAATTCCGATGGCAAACTGATGTTCACGGTGGACGGAAACGGTACCATCACCTGTGACGACGCATACTGGCAAAAGTACGCGCAAAGCCTGATGGATTCCATTAAGAAGTAAATCGAAACAGTATAATCGACCAATAAAAAAAGTGGGATTGTCTAAATCCCGCTTTTTTTGTTACTATATCGCTATGGCACAGTTGATTCAACCAAGAGTTTTAAAGGGATTCAGAGATTTTTTGCCGGCTGCGGAGATTGAGCGCGCCGATTTGATGGAAAAAATTACGCGGGTGTACCGCTCATTCGGCTTTGTGCCGATTGACACCCCCGTACTTGAATATACTGAAATCCTGCTTCGAAAATCAAATGGCGAAACAGAAAAGCAGGTATTCCGCTTTGAGGACAACGGCGGGCGCGATGTTGCGCTTCGGTTTGATCTTACCGTACCGTTTGCACGCTTTACGGCAGAGCACGTGTCCGAGCTGTATTTCCCGTTTAAGCGCTATCACATGGCAAAGGTGTGGCGTGGCGAAAAGCCGCAGGCAGGGCGCTACCGAGAGTTTGTGCAGTGCGACATTGACACGGTAGGAAGCGACAGCGCCGCCGCCGATTTTGAAATCTTAAGCGTAATGAGAACTGCGCTCTACGCAATTGGCGTAGAAAATATTACAATCCACGTAAATCACCGCGGCATTTTTAACCGTTTTTTAGCAAAGCTTGGCATGAGCGAAAAAAGCGAGGATATCCTGCGGTCGGTAGATAAGCTTGCAAAGGTTGGTAAGGACGAGGTCTTAAAGGAGCTTACTGAGTATTGCGGCTCAGCGGCTACCGCGGGCGAGATTTTAACCTATATTGCGGGTGCTGAAAGTGGCACGTTTGAAGATACCCTTGATTTGATTGAACAGCTTGCAGGTGGAGCAGGCGATGATACCGCCCGTATGCGCGAAATCCGCGCCATGATGAAAGCTGCGGGAATAGAAGCTACCTATGTGCTTGACCCGTCTATTACGCGCGGTCTTGACTATTATACTGGCATTGTCTACGAAACATTCTTAAATGACCTGCCTTCTATCGGCTCCGTCTGCTCGGGCGGTCGCTACGACAATCTGGCTGGCCTGTACATGAAGCAGAAGGTGCCGGGCGTTGGCGCTTCTATTGGCTTGGATCGTCTGATTGCAGGCTTGGAGCAGCTGGGAAAAACAAAGTCAAAAGGAAGCTACCTTGATGCTGAAATCTTCTGTGTTGACGCTTCTCTTGCCATTCATTATCAGGCGGTGGCAAGTGAGTTGCGCTCTCTTGGCGTGCAGGTTGAAGTCTTCCCGGATGCAAAAAAGCTGGGACAGCAGTATGCCGTTACTGACGCAAAGGACGTTACCTGGGGCATCTTAATTGGTAAGGAAGAAGCGCTTTCAGGAAAGCTTACGCTTAAAAATCTAAAAACACGCGAGCAGTATGTCGGCTACACAGCAAGTGAAGCTGCCGCAAAGATACAGGAAACAGTCTAAAAAGCGAGACCTGCTATCATTTCGCACCCTGCCAGCTTGAGAAAGTCCGAACGATAGTCGGACAGCACGGCGGGTGCGAAAGCTTTCTCTCCCCTTACACACATTTTTCTCTTTTTGTTGTTATAGAAAGAGACTCAAATGAATATAAAGATTGGAACGCAACGGGGATAACCAATAAGTTCGTTGCATATATGGTCATTGTATTTGCAACGCCGAAATGACCATAAACGATATATGTGGTGGTTTCGGGTTTCGATACGCACTTTGTGCTACTCAACCACCCAACTACCGCAATTTTTACTTTTCGGTCATCCCCCCGTTTTTATAAGTTTTTAGGTTTAGGAATTAAAAGATTAAGTAAAATTCCCACGATGGTCGCAAGGGCAACGCCTCCAAGGCTGAACATAAATGCGTTTCCAACCTTAAACTGGAGTAAGCCGCCGCCAATTCCGATTACAAGAATAATCGAGCTAATCGTAAGATTTCGTCTTTCCTTAAAATCTACCTGGCTTTCTACAAGCGTGCGTAAGCCGCTTGCTGCAATTAAACCGTACAAAAGCATACAGATTCCGCCTAAGACAGGGGCTGGAATTGTCTGAATGATTGCACCAAATTTCTGGCAGAAAGAAAGCAGAATTGCAATGCAGGCAGCTCCGCCAATAACCCAGACTGAGTATACTTTTGTAATTGCCATAACGCCGATGTTTTCGCCATACGTTGTGTTTGGCGGGCCACCCCAAACTGCTGCCCAAGCTGTAGCTAAGCCGTCGCCAGAAAGCGTGCGGTGTAAGCCCGGATCCAGGTAAAAATCTTTTCCAACTACTTTTGATGTAGAAAGCATGTCGCCAAGGTGCTCGCAGATTGTTGCAAGAGAGACGATAATGAACGTAATTACAGCAACGGCATTAAACTTTGGAGCGAGATAAAGGTAGTGGCCGCTTGCATCTGAATGCAAAAACGGAAGCGCAAACCATTTTGCAGCCTTTACGCTCTCAAAATTAATGATGTGGTATGCAGGAAAGAAGCAGCCCATAATAAGCGTAAACAGGTAGCCTGCAATAAGACCTGTCAGAATTGAAAGCGTGTTAAAAAAGCCCTTAAAAAACATTGTGGCTATAACGGCTACTGCAAGCGTTACAAAGGCAATGCTTAAATACACAAGAGAGTAGTCAGAAGCGTTTCCGCTAGAGCCAATATACATAGCTTCGTTTATTGCTGTTGGAGCTAAGTTTAAGCCGATTACGATAATTACAGAGCCAATTACAACTGGCGGAAGAGCTTTTTCAAGCCAGTTTTTGCCAGAGATTCTGATAATCTGGGCTACAATGCAGTAAAAAATACCGGTTGCAATCGCTCCGCCTAATGCATAGGCTTCTCCATACTGCTGCCCAACTCCGATAAGTGCTGGAATAAAAGCAAAGGATGAGCCTAAAAAAGCCGGAACCTTTGCTTTTGTCACAAGAATGTAAAGCAATGTACCCGTTCCGGCGGTAAAAAGGGCGGTAGATGTGCTTAATCCTGTTAAAAGAGGAACAAGCACGGTAGCTCCAAACATGGCAAACACGTGCTGAATGCTTAACGGAATCCAACGGCTAAGCTTTGGACGGTCGCCAGGCATTAAAACTTGTTTTTGAGATGACATATCTGTCTCCTAAAAAAGTAGAATAATCGAACCACTATAGCATAGCAGTTTTTTTTGCGCTACAGCAGGCGTACTCTTACGCTGCATATAGTTGGTGAAAAAAGGCTTCCAGCACTCTACCGCTTATGCGTCTGGAAGCCAGGTACAATCGGCTTAGTGAACTTCTTTTTCATGCTGGCAAAGAAGTCCTGCGCGGTTTCCTGGCTGAC
>CALAEZ010000204.1 GCA_937891125.1 uncultured Treponema sp.
GCGATACCTTATGAGAACACCATACCTCGACGCTCTGCGTCGAGTGTTGGTGATTACGAGCCTTTTTTGAAAATGTGACGCGCTCCAAACTTCTCTTTTGGTTTTGTTACATTACCTTTTTAGAATCGCTCTTTTTTTGTTGAGCGCTTTTTTTTTCGCCCCCATACTGAATGCAGTTATTGCTGAAAATTAAGGAGGCATAAAAAATGTGTATCAAAAAAAGAACAAAAGGCTGTAAGCTCTTGTTGGTTGCAGCGGCCTTGTTCGCTTTGGGAGGGAGCTTAAACCTTATTGGCTGCAGCTCATCATCAGATGATTCGAACTCGGGGGAGGAAAAAAAATCGGCAGAAAGCTCAGAGACGGAAACTGTTATTGGCGAACTCGCACTTACTCAGGCAGAAAACGAGGATAAATCGGTTACGATAACAGCGACTCCTTCTGCGGAGACCACCACAGCTACGAGTATTAGCTACACGTTTGCTCTTACCGAAACGAATGACAGCGTTACGGTAACGAATAACAATGATGGAACGGCAACGCTTACCAATACAGGAAGCGGAGAGCAGACGGTAACGGTTAAAGTAACCGCTTCTGCTTCTGGCGCAACCGATGTAAGCAACACTATTTCAGTTACGCTTTCAGATCCCAATGCTACGTATTATTACGAGCTTGCAACGCCGACGCTGACAGCTGGCGATAGTGACCACTCTGCAGGTACAAGAACGGTAACGGCGCTTGCAACGCTAAGTGCGCTTGAAGGCGGAGATGCAGAAAATCTTCCAAGCGTAAGCTACGAATTTACCGTAACCGATAGCGATGGCGCCGCCCTTGCAAGTGACAGCGCTATTGCCTACAGTGCCGATGAGGACACGCTCACCCTCACAAACAGCGGAGAAACGACGCTTTCTGTTTCGGTCAGTGTAAAAGCGAGCGCAGAAAACGCGGCAAGTAAGAGTGCGTCGCTAACCGTAAAGGTACCGGCAAAAGAAACGTTTACCTTAAGCGAAGTGACATTGAGTGCAACGAGCGGCAGTGCTGAAACGAGCGGCTCGGTTAGCGGTGTAACAGCAACAGCGACTGTTTCAAGCAGTGACAGCGCAACTGAAAGCACGCTGCCGACGGTTACCTACACGTGGTCAACTGACTACAGCGGCATTAGCTTTGACGATGAAACGGCAAGCGAAGTGACGATTAGTGTTGCAAGCACGGCAAAAGTCGGAACTGCTACCATCACCGTAACGGCAAGCGCAGACGCCTGTACTTCTACAAGCGCAACCTACACACTTACCATAACAAAAGGGTACGCCTACACGGTGTACTCACAGGATTTTGAGTCTGTAAGCGATATCGGCGATGTCGTGACCGCCGCTTCAAGTACCTACAACCCAACAATTGCGCTAGTGACAGGAGATGCTACCTACGGAAGCTACGGCTCTATATCGTTTAATAGCTCGAATGCGCGCGGGCAAACGGCAACCATAGCAACAGGACTTCCCGCAACGCTGACGACAGACTACAAGGTTGAATTTGACATGCGCCTTGCAGGTCCCAACGCAACAAAATCAACGGCCACTCAAGCAGCACAATTTGTGCTTGCAAGCGATGCCATTAACACGGAGGCAAGCTCTGCCTACAGCGGTAGCTATCTGTTTGCCTTGTACAACTATGTGTATGGCACAGATTCAACGGAAGAAAACAGCGGCCACACAAACGGCAGCCAGAATAATCTCTGGTACGTAAGCCTAGACAGCTCTGGCACCGAAATTACCATTGACCGCACCTTGTGGTATCATTACACGATTGTTGTTGATGAAAAAGGCGCGGTTACCGCAACCATTCTTGGAAGCGATGGCACCTACGCACTCGGTTCAGCAGACGCAGGTGCAAGCGTGAATGCAACCTCGACTGCATTCTGCTATATGAACATGCTTTTAGGCCGCGCTGCAGGCTGTTACTATATCGACAACATGGTCGTAAAAAGCAATACCGACGTTATTGTCTTTACGGAAAAGGCAAGTGTAGAAGCAGCATCTGAAACAATCGCCGCCACTGGAAGCACAACACTTACGGCAAGTGCTGCAGCTGGCTATGCAGGCGCGGGAACTGCGGTTACACCCACCTACAGCTGGGCTCTTGCAAGTGCAGATGCTGACTATGCGGAGCTTTCAGTTACGAGCGATGGCACCAGTGCAACGCTCACCGGCAAAAACAGCACCATTAGCGACTACAGCGCAACGGTAACGCTTACGGTAACCGTAGGTACGGGAGACACTGCTGTGACCTCAACTGCAACGCAAACCGTTACTGTTTCTGCACTCGACACCCTGCTTTCTGGCTTTGCGGTAGTAAAAGCAGATTCTGGCTCAAGCGATGATTCAACACTTGCGGAAAGCGACAGCACCTACACGGCAAGCATTAACACGGGCGACAAGCTTGTGTTAACGGCAAGCGCTACCGCAAAGGCTAGCTCGGCAGACAATGCAGAAGACGCCGCTGTTACCTACAGCTACACGGCAAACGACTACGTAGGCGTCACCGTAAATGACAGCACGATTACGCTGACCGGTAGCGCCGTTACAAGCGGCACTGAGCTTGCGCTTACGGCAACGGCAGGCAGCGTCACTAAAACGCTTACGATTACGGTAACTGTTGTTGACGTTCCGATTATTGCTCTTAACGTCTACACGAGTTCTAGCGGCACAACATCTGCAACGAGCGCAACACTGCTGTACGGCGTAACTGACACGGCAACCTTGTATGCCATTACTACTCCAAGCGGCGTAAGCGGCATAACGTATGCTGCTACTTCAAGCAATGAAAGCGTTGCCACTGTAGCCATTGACAAGGACGGCGTGCTTACCATTACCAATGCACTTACCGCTGAGCCAACGAGCGCACAGAAGGCAACCATTACGGTAACCGCCGAGAAAGACGGCTCTGATACCCAGACTACAACAGTTGAAGTGACGGTGAAGGCGCCTGTGTGGAAAGCGGTCTTTACGAAGAATTACACGGCAAGCGATGATAGCACAACCGTTTCCTCCTTGTGGACGGCGTATGTAAATAACTGGGGAACAACTGATAGAATGACTTCAGCGGTAACAGATGGAGTTGACATTGTTAGCGCAAGCTCAAACAACAACGGAGCTGCTGTTGTTACTGGTAGTTCATCGGCTACTACATTATATGATATTGCTGATGGAGCATCCTTTCAGTTCCAGTTTGATATGATGCTTTCGTTTGTTTCTTCAAGCAATAAGATTTTCATTGGAAATGGTTCTGGCTTCCCGCTTTCTGTTTCAAGCAAAAATCCGATTAATTATGGTACGGTAAATGCAGATGTCGGTTATCTTTTGAAGCTTAATCATAAGACATCGGTGACAAGTGGTGCTACGTGGACAATCAATGATGGAGATCAAACGGTGAATCTAAACAGCTCTATCTGGTATACATTCCTGATTGAGCGCTATGGAGACGACACGTATCTTACTATCACGCCACAGGATTCGACTGTTGACAATTCATACGGTATGGAAAGAACAAAGCTCTCTAATACCTATACTGCTGGTGGACTTGGAAAAATGGTGTATATAACAAAGCCGACTGGCAACGCAAATTTATTCTCCATGGATAACGTGATTATCCGCACGCTGTCTGACGAGTAAACAGTAAATCTGGTCGAAGCGCCGTTTGTGTGTAGTTTGCGGCGCTTCCAGGTAAAAAAATAGAAAGGTAAAAATAAAAAAAACTAGCCCTGAAACGTGTTCGTCAGACAGACATCGCTCAGGGCTACTTTTTTTTGTACCGCTGAGAGCGCAGACGCCACCTGACGGCTTCGTGCGCTGTAAGGAATTTATTGACGCTCACGCGAGAACGCGTCTTGCCGAGCTTGCATTAAAAGCTTTTTGTCGCGGGTAAGGTCGGCAACGGCAAAGGTAAGCTCGCCTGACTGCGCCGTTCCGGTAATTTCGCCAGGGCCGCGCAGGCGAAGGTCTTCTTCTGCAATTTGAAAACCGTCGCAACTTTCTCGCAGAATTTTCATGCGGGCAACCCCTGTTTCCGTCAGATTCTTACTGTAGATTAAAAAACAGTAGGATTGCGCACTTCCGCGCCCGACGCGCCCACGAAGCTGGTGTAAGGCCGCTAGACCAAAGCGGTCTGCCTGCTCTATGACCATGCAGGTGGCATTCGGCACATCAACGCCCACTTCTACCACCGTGGTCGCAACTAAAATCTGAATCTTTCCTTCCCGAAAGTCGGTTAATATGCGGCTCTGCTCATCTTCATCTACGCGGCTGTGAATGAGTGCGGCATTAAAGCCGGGGTAGACCTGCTCGCGCAAAAATTGAAAGCTTTCTTCGGCACTTTTAAGCTGCTGCCGCGCTCCCTGCTGGCTGCTACCTTCTCCAGTGCCGCCGTCCGCTTCGCCTGCGCCACCAAACGCGCTTTCTATCGCCGGGTAGACAAAATATGCCTGCCTGCCTGCCAGTAATTCTTTCCGCACCGCTTCGTAAGCATTCCGCTCATTTCCCTGCCTGACTAAATACGTGGTAATCGGTTTTCTGCCAGATGGCATTGTCTTTATGGTAAGCACGTCAAGGTCGCCAAAGACGGTGAGCGCAAGTGACTGCGGAATCGGGGTCGCACTCATCATCAAAAGATTCGGCTCATGTAACTTTGGATCGCGGCTACTTCTTCCTTTTTCGATAATCGCGCTTCGCTGCATAACGCCAAAGCGGTGCTGCTCGTCTATAACAGCCAGTGCTAAATCTGCGTACTGCACGTCGCGCGAAAAAAGCGCGTGTGTGCCGATGACTAAATCAATGCCGCCAGCTTTTAGCGCGTCTAAAAGCGCGCGCCTTCCGCTTGCCTTTACGTTTCCAGTAAGGTAGGCAACGCGCACGTTAAGCACTTCAAGAAGACGCGCGGCGTTTTCTGCGTGCTGCCGCGCTAAGATTTCAGTTGGTGCCATAAAAGCTGTCTGGCTTCCGTAGTCAATGACACGCAGGCAGGCAAAAAAGGCGGTAAGCGTTTTTCCGCTACCGACATCGCCCTGTAAAAGCGAGCGCATGGCAAACGTGCGTGCGCTGGAAACAGCTGTGCTTCCGCCCGTTACGTCGGTTCCGCCTGGCTGCGCCGCGCTGCCAGCATGTGCTGAGCTGTAGGCGCGGTCTATATCTGCGTTCATCTGCGCAATGACAGAACGCTGGTCGTCGGTAAGCGGGAAGGGAAGGCGCGCTAAAAGCTGCTTTTGGCGCGGAGAGAGCGTTTTTTCAAAATCAGAAGCAGAAATTGCCTTTTGCGCGCTTGTGGCGTTTTCTGTCAGGTCTGTTTCCGGCAATTCGCCCTTGTGCTCTAAGGCGCGGCGGGCAATTACGGTCTGGAATGCAAACAGCTCTTCATACGAAAGCGTGCGGCGCGCTTCTAATGCTTCCTGCAACGTGCGCGGCTGGTGCATTTTGCGAAGTGCCTCGCCCTTTGTAAGAAGCGCGCGCTTTATGCGTATGTCTTCGGAAATCTCTTCATCAATGCCGCGGGCATACTGGTTTAATGCCGCGCCTACTGCTTTTGAAACAATCTTCTGGCTTAATCCTTCGGTAAGCGGGTAGACAGGAACAACGCGGCTGTCGGGCACGGTGGCTGTTGCAAAATCTTCTAGCGAGCCGCTTTCTGCAATCTTTACTGTTTCAAACGCGGTGCTTTGCAGACGGCCGTATTTAACTTCAAACCGCCCGGTTACGCCGCAAATAGCCCCCACCGGAAGCTCCCGCTCCATAAAGGGGCGGTTAAAGCAGACTAATTCTGCCTGCGCCGTTTTGTCAGTGACGAGCACTTTGAGCGTGCGCATCTTTCCAAAGCCGAACCATTCGTGGGCGCAAACTTGAGCAATCGTGTGCACTTTTGGGAAAAGCTCAAACTGATTGAGTGAAATGCGCTGTGTGCGGTCTTCAAAGTCGCGCGGATAAAACTGCAAAAGGTCGCCCACGGAAAAAACGTTAAGCTTTGCAAAAAGCGCGGCTGTCTTTGCGCCCACGCCCGGAAGGGTACTTACAGAATTGTTGATTTCAGAAAGCTTCATGGCTCACGCATCTCCTGCCGCACCTGTGTTGCATGCCATACCGATACTGTCTGCCGCAGGTCTATTCATATTTTGCTATTTCTTCCTGACAGAGCTGGTCACAGCGTTCATTCCACTGCACGCCTGCATGCCCTTTTACCCAGCTCCATTGTACGGAAAGCGCTGTATTTAGTGCATCGAGCTGCTGCCAGAGTTCCTTATTCAAAACAGGCTTTTTTTGGCTTGTTTTCCAGCCGTTTTTTTTCCAGCTGTGAATCCAGCTGGTGATGCCGTTTTTTACATACTGACTGTCGCTGTACACAGCAACGGCTCGCCCCTTAAAGCGTTCGGTATTGTAGATTGCAGTGAGTGCCATGATTGCTGCAGTAAGCTCCATGCGGTTATTGGTCGTTTGCGCTTCCCCGCCAGAAAGCTCGCGCGCT
>CALAEZ010000205.1 GCA_937891125.1 uncultured Treponema sp.
AGGACAAGGACGGAAAGCCTGAGCAAAACTTTGCGTTTTTGAAAAACAGTATCGATGCATTTACCCAAACGCGTCCCGATTTACTGCAATCCTTTAGCTACCACGACGAGCGGCTTTCTGCGCAAAAGGAAGCCGTTGCAGCCATTCTTTCAGAAGCCAAGCGCCATTCAAACGAAGCGCACATGCTTGCAGCAAACAAAGCGCTCGATGCGCATGACGGCGCAACAGACGAGCCTGCAACAGCTGCCGCGGACGCAACACAAGCACTAAAAGCGGCGCTTAAAGCGGCAACAGTTGCCATTGAAAAGAGCGCCGTGCACCAACATTCCTATAGCTCGCTTGCAGGCGCGAAACTCTCGCTTACAACCGACGACGGCAGAGTTGACGCCGATGAGCAGGGCACCACAGAGGCTTGCGCAGGCTTTGACCGCGCCGCTCTTCCTGTCGCAGCTTCCTATGAAAGGGAGCGAAAGCTGGTTATACAAGGCGCCTATCCCAAGGGAAAGTTTATCGGAAACGCCTTGCACGAAGTGTTAGAGCGGGTAGATTTTGCTCTCGTTGGCAAAAAAACGCTTGAAGAGGCGCTCTGCTCCGAGCCGCTTCTAGCGCTCATCCAGGAATGCCTTAGCCGACAGGGCATCGAGCAGCAGAGCCTTATTGAGCCGACCGCGCGTCTTGTCTGGCACACGCTGAACGCTTCCTTTCCGATTGTTGCCGGAAGCGCCTCTTCTAGCGGCACGTTTACGCTTAGTGACATTCCAGAACAAGCGCGAAAAGCCGAGCTTGAGTTTGAGCTGAACCTTGAAGGAAAGGCGGGCGACATCTGCAAGGGCTTTATCGACCTGCTGCTGCTACGTGAAGAGGACGGAGAAGCGCGCTACAGCATTATTGACTGGAAAAGTGACCTTTTGCCGCCAGAAGCCTACAGCGACGGTAAGGCACTCAAAGCAAAGGTTGACAGCGACTACGCCATTCAGCGCGTGCTCTATGCCTACAGCCTTATTCGCTGGCTCAAGCAGTTTTACCCCCAGGACGACTATCAGACTATTTTTTCCCAGCACTTTGGCGGGAGCTACTATGTGTTTTTACGCGGTTGCCACGCAGAAAGCGCAAACGGCATCTACGCACAGACCTGGAAGAGCTGGAATGACTTACAGCACGCATTTGAAGAAATAAAGGAGAGCATGTAATGCTACTACCAGAACAACAAAACGACACTGACGCATTTTTTACGACGCTATCTTCCGCTGGCGCCATTTCTTCGCTCTGGAAAAGCTATCCGGCACTGCTTCGTAGCATAGAGCCTACCGTCACGCAAGCAGCTCTCAAGCTTCTTCTGCTCTATTTTTCATGCATTGACGACGGAAACCTCTGTATTCCGCTTGACGCTGACATATTCATGCAAAAATGGGAGAAAAAATGGCTCTCGCTCCGCGTGACGGGAGCAGAAGATTCTTCCCCCGTCACCAGGGAGCTGTTGCAAGACGGCATACGCGACTTACTGACAGCCCCAGCGCTTTTACACACTGCAGAAAGTCCGTTTGTCACCGAAAAAGACACGGCTGGCACCGTCTGGCTTTTTACACGCCGCTACTACGATGCAAAAAAGAGCATTGAAAAGCGGATGGTACGCTTATTTCCCGCACAAGATGCGCTGCAACAAGAGCCTACAGAGGCGGCGATTAACGCATGTATCGAGCGCATTTCACGCATGTGCGCTGACAAAAGCGGGCAGCCGTTTATGCTCAACCGCGAGCAGGCGCAGGCAATCGTGCGCGGCCAGAACGAAAGTCTGATTATCACTGGCGGACCAGGGACGGGAAAGACAACGGTCGTCTGCTTTTTACTCTGGGAGCTGCTTTCAAAGCCAGCATACGAAAACAGCGCACTCTACCTCGCCGCGCCAAGCGGAAAAGCCGCTGACCGCATGAAGGAAAGCATCACTGGAAGCCTTTCTTCGCTCCGCGCCGATGAGCAAAATCGCTTTCCCGACCGCTTTAGAAAGCTCACCACCGTTTCGCCGTCCACCATTCACCGCCTCTTGCATTTTTTGCCTGCAGAAGGACGTTTCTCGTACAACAGCGAGCATCAGTTTGCGCCTCATTCCATTTTTGTTATCGACGAAGCAAGCATGATTGACGTTACGCTGTTTGGCGCGCTCTTAGAGGCTGTTCCCGATACCGCGCGGCTCTTCATTTTAGGCGACAAAAACCAGCTGCCGTCAGTAGAAGCAGGAGCCGTGCTTTCAGATTTACTTGAGAAAAAGAAAGCGCATGTTGTTGCGCTTACCGAATCAAAGCGCTTTGCCGCTGCCTCTGAAGTCGGGCGCTTAGCGTGCGCACTCCAAGCAGACGAGCCGCTTCATCCGCTCCCCTTTTCGCCTGCCGCTACCTTTACGGCTCTTCCTGCGCCTCAAGCACAAGCGCGCGCCTATCCAGTTTCTTACTACGAGGCAAAAAACAAAGACGACATCCGCCTGATTATCCTTCGGTGGACAGAAGCTTTTTACGCACAGCTTTCGGCACAGGCCCGCGCACTTTCCGCGCCTTACGCAAGCGAACAGCTTGAAGCACTTTGGAAGCTGGCAAACGAAGCGCGCATTTTGACTGCAGAACGACAGGGCGCGCGCGGTGGCGAGGAGCTCAATGCGCTCATTAAAAGCGTTCTTTTTCAAAAGCAGAAAAAAGCGCGCATAGGAGACGCGCATTATGCAGGCGAGCTACTCATGGTGACGCAGAACCAGAAGATGTACAATCTGTACAATGGTGACTGCGGCATTGTCGTTTCGTTTGCGACCGAAGAAGGCTCCGAGGATACTATGCTCTATCTCATGCTGCAAAAAGAGTCAGCAGAAACGACAAGCGGCGTCTTACGTGGCGAGATTTTCCATATCGGCAGATTTATGTTTTATCCGCTTCACTACATTGCCGAAGAATCACTTGAAAGCGCGTACGCAATCACCATACACAAGTCGCAAGGCTCTGGCTACAACAACATTTTGATTTTTCTGCCCGAACAAGTGCACCATCCGCTCTTAAACCGCCAGCTTGTCTACACCGCAGTCACCAGGACGCAGGGAAACACCAGCATTGTCGCCTCTCAGCAAACGCTTGAAGCCGCACGCAAAACAGTTACCACGCGCGACTCGCTTCTTATGCTGTAGGCGCTAGCAGGAAACAGAGCCGCGATAGAGCGTCACCATTTCTTTTATGCGGCTTGCCGGACGAAGCAAGTCCTGCAGGCTCTTTCCCTTATTCAGCGTATCGATGATGGCGGCAACATAGCGATTCATGCCGACAGAAAAATACCAGGGCTTTTCTCTTAGCGTTGGCTTTTGGTAAATCAGATTGGTTGTAAAAATGCGGTCGAAAATGCCGTTTTTGTACGCTTCGTCAAAACGGGAAAAGCCGTTGGTAAAAAGCCCAAACGTGGCAAACACAAACACGCGCTTTGCTCCCATAGTCTTGAGCTGTGCAGCCGTGTCAATAATGCTGCCACCAGAAGAAATCATGTCATCAATAACAATAACGTCTTTCCCCTGTACCGATTCGCCACAAAAATCGTGCGCCACAATCGGATTCATGCCATTAACAATCGTGCTGTAGTCGCGCCGCTTATAAAACATGCCAATGTTTACGCCAAAAAGCGATGCCATAAAGACAACGCGCTGGGTCGCTCCTTCATCGGGCGAAATAAACATCATGTGATTCGGGTCTATCTGCAAATCTTCGTATTCGGTAAGCAGCGCTTGCGTAAACTGGAGCGATGGCGACACATCTTCAAAGCTGCTTAAGGGAATTGAGTTTTGCACGCGCGGATCATGCGCATCAAAAGTGATAATATCGTGCACGCCCATATTTTCCAACTCTCTAAGCATAAGGGCACAATCTAAGCTTTCGCGCATGGTGCGGCGGTGCTGGCGACTCTCGTACAAAAAAGGCATGACAACCGTAATGCGTCCTGCTTTGCCGTTCGCTGCCGCAATGACACGCTTTAAGTCCTGGTAGTGATCATCGGGCGACATACGATTCTGCTCGCCGTCCATTGTGTACGTTATCGAAGGATTGCACACATCGACTAAAATATACAAATCGCGGTCGCGTACGCTTTCTCGAATAAGCCCCTTTCCTTCGCCACTTCCAAAACGCGGACACTGGCTCGGAATCAAAAAATGCTCACCGCTTCTCCAGCCAGAAATAATGTTGTCAATCTGCTTTCCAGCATTCTGTGCTGATTCCAGTGCGATTATACCAAGCTTGCCCGCCACCTGTTGTCTCCTACGCTACTCTGTCTTCAATATGGGTCAAAATCGTTTATGTGATTCTCGATAGACGTCAAGACTGCTTACGCGATTCTCGATAGACGTCAAAATCGCTTACGCGATTTTGAAGAGTTTTTCTATATCCGCCTGCTTTACGACGATGATGTTGCGTCCGCTTGAGCCGATGATTTCTGCATTTGTAGTCGAAGCCATGTCGTGCTTGTTTACAATGCCGGTGTGCACGTGGCTGTGCGGGCGACCGCCTAACAGAATGACGCTTGCGTCAAATTCATCGCTTGCGGTAAGCACGCTTGACCAGACCGCGCCTTTTTTTAGCTCGGTTTCTATCTTTACGCCCTTGCTTTTTGCAAGCTCGGCAACATAGGCAAGGTAACGTTCGCCGTCGGCGGTCATATTCTCTTCGTAAGAGGCGCTTTCATCTGCAACAAAGAATTTGCTTAAGGTAAGCGATTTAAGCGTTGCGGTGTCTACGACATACACAGCCTTCAGCGCGCATTTAAGCTGCTTTGCAAGCAGGATGCCGTACATGGCGGCGTGAATGGAATCCTGAGAGCCATTTATGGCAACCAATATTTTCTGCAGCAATGGCTTTATCATCTTTCACGCCTCCTTTCTGCTAGCATTTATGCTACGCATTCTTACGGTTTTTAAGAGATTTGAGCACGAACACGTTTTCCCGTTCGCGCTCTTCAAGCACGCTTTCGATATAGGTTTTCGTTTCGCGCGTCTGCGGAATAATCATCTTATCCAGCGCATTTACGCGCCGCTGCGTCTTTTTTACCTCACCTGCAAGCCGCCAGACAATCGTGCGGATTGAAGCCATTTCGGTTAAAAGCCCTAAAAGCTTAAAGAATGACACCATTACCTTGTCGCTGTCGGCGGCGGTTCCCAAAAAAGAATAGAAAAGCTGCTGCTTGGGAAGCTCCACATCGATTGAATCAAATGACATGCCGGCAATAGTAACCGATTTTTCGCGCATAACGTAGTCGTATTTTACCGCGTGGGCTATGCGCTCAACGCGGTCGCCGCCTACGGTCATCAGCATGGACTTTAAGGCAGGGTATGCCTGAGCGACGGCTTTTTCAATTTCGCGCTCTAAAAGCTTAACCTGCTCAACCATGCGCATAAGCTCCATGACAAGGATTTCGCGCTTTTGCTCTAAAAGCTCGTAGCCATCGCCAGCGATTGAAAGCTGCTCTTTTACCGCAAGAAGATTTGATTTTGTCGGCGCAATGTTTAATTTAGCCATACGCTACTCGTCTTTTGGTAAATACTTTTCGATAAGCTCAGGCTTAATGCGCGTAAGGTCGCCGCGCGGAAGCATTTTTAAGAGCTTCCAGCCTAAATCCAGCGTCTGTTCAATTGAGCGGTTTTCCCTCTCCCCCTGCGTAAAGAATTGCCCTTCAAGCGCGTTACCAAACTGTAAGTACATTTTATCTTCCGCACCCATCTCCTCTTCACCAATAATGGCGGCAAGGTTACGAATGCTTTTTACCTTAGAGTACGCGGCAAACAGCTGGCTAGAAACAGCGGCATGGTCTTCGCGTGTCATGCCTTCACCAATACCGTCCTTCATAAGGCGTGAAAGGCTCGGAAGACCCGACACCGGCGGGTAAACGCCCTTCTGGCTTAACTCGCGGTCAAGAACAATCTGTCCTTCGGTAATGTAGCCGGTAAGGTCAGGAATCGGGTGTGAAATATCGTCATTCGGCATGGTCAGAATCGGAATCTGCGTGATAGAGCCGGTAGAGCCTTTGATTTTTCCCGCGCGCTCGTACAGCTCGGCAAGGTCAGAATACAAATAGCCCGGATAGCCTTTGCGCCCCGGCACTTCGCCGCGCGTCGTAGAAATTTCGCGCAACGCCTCGCAGTAGTTGGTCATATCGGTCATCACCACAAGCACGTGCATATTTTTCTTGAACGCCAAATATTCCGCGGCAGTCAGCGCACAGCGCGGCGTAATGATACGTTCAATAGAAGGCGCGTCCGCAAGACTCTGGAACATAACGACCTTGCTCAGAACGCCGCTTTCCTCAAACGAGTTGATAAAAAACTGCGCCTGATCGTATTTAATGCCCATGCCCGCAAACACCATGACAAACTGCTCGTCACTGTTCAAAATTTTTGCCTGACGGATAATCTGCGCGGCAAGCCTGTTGTGCGGAAGACCGTTTCCGCTGAAAATCGGAAGCTTCTGTCCGCGAATCAGCGTGTTCATGCCGTCAATGGAACTGATGCCCGTCTGAATAAAGTCGCGCGGGTAGACGCGGGCAAACGGATTTATCGGCATACCGTTCACGTCAATTTTTTCGCTGGAGACAATCGGCGGAAGTCCGTCAATCGGCTCGCCCAAGCCGTTAAAAATGCGCCCAAGAAGCCCATCGCCCA
>CALAEZ010000206.1 GCA_937891125.1 uncultured Treponema sp.
CTTTTTATGGCACGCGGCGAGCAGTCGGGCACCAGCGTGTTTGACAGCATAAACTGGGGCGGACAGGTAACACAGTTTACCTCTGACGATGCTGACAGCTGGTGCTATCCGACCGACGCAAACGGGCAGAGCCAGTATAAGTCTACGCCGTCTGGCACTCCCGAATACGTAAACCGTCTTTCAGTGCGCCTAACCTGGCAGGCAAAGCCGTACTTACAGATTATTGCGCAGCCAGCATACGTGCTGAAGTTTAATACTGACCACGTTGTAGGAGAGACAGCGCATGGCTTTGAAATTGCGCTTGCCTTTGAGCTTTCACCCTTGCGACTGCTTAAGTAAGGGCGCACAGGCTTTACTTGACGAATATTTTTGGAGATGAACTTATGAAAAAACTTATACCGTTGGCTTTTGTTTTGCTTGTAACATCTGCCGCGCTCTTTGCGCAGGTTTCAGTTGACCCGACTGACTATTTTTATACGGAGGCGCAGGGCTGGGAAATGAAAGGGCTGGTAAAGAACCTTCCGCTTCTTCGCCCGTACCCTGCAAACACCATTAGGGCGATTCTGGAAGAAGTGATTGCTTCCTGCACCGACAGCGAAACAGACGAAGCCATTCCCCGCTATGAAAAAGACTTAGAGCTTGCCCTGTATGAATATGAGCGCATCTTCTCAAAGCCGTGGCATGTTTCGCTTGAAGCGGGCGGCACTTTAAAAGTAAAGCAAAAGCGCACTACCGATAGCTCTGGAGAACTCGTTACCGAAAACGGCAGTACAAAAAATCTGTATGGCGAGCCTGAGCTTTACGGCGACATTTGCTTTACCGACCTTGTAAGCATTGGCTACGACCTTGGTCTGTATGCGCAGAGTGCAGACTGGGACGACTTTTTGGCCATGTATCAGAACCCCGACCATGACTCCATTCAGGATGCCGCAAGCGTCGGTCCTATTGACATGTACGTTGACTTTAACAGCGCAATCAGCTTTGGAACGGCAAATACGTATGTGACGGCAGGGTTACAGCGTGTCGGCTACGGACCGTTTTTGAACAGCGGACTTTCTCTTAACGATACGTCCTACCATGCGGCGGGCTTTTCTGCAAATGTCGTGCGCGACAAATGGAGCTACATCTCTCTTTTTGAAAGCATAGGAGCAACAAACAATCTCGGCGAAGACCTTACAGGAAACAAGTATCTTGCGTTCCATGCGGCAAAATACAATGTTACAAAAAAGCTTTCTGTTTCTTATTATGAGTCAAGCGTGTTCGGCCGCCGCACAGACCTTGCTTACCTGATTCCGGCTCCCTACATGGCATTGCAAGGTTTGGGCGGCTGTAACGATAACGTGCAGATGGGCTTATTGTTTGAATACAGCCCGATTCAGACCTTAAAATGGGCTACCGACATCTTTGTTGACGATTTGGACGTAGAAGCGATTGCAAAGCTTAAAATAAAGAGTAAGCAGCGTGTTGCGGCTCAAACTGGTCTTATTTTTACACCTGAAAACTCAAAATGCACGGTCGCTCAGTTAGATTATACGATTATTATGCCGTACACCTACAGTCACTGGGATTATGATGATGACACGGCAAATGTTATTTCTGAAGGAACATGGAATTATCAGAATTATACGAATGCTGGAATCCATATCGGCTCATCCCTTGACCCTGATAGCGACCGTGTTGCTTTTACGGCAAAGTTCAAACCAGTAAAGCCGCTTACGCTTACCTTTGGCACCGCCTTTATTCGTCACCAGAATGTTGCAGAATGTCTTTCAGACAGCGAGGCTGCAGAATATATGCTTGCTTCTTCAAACGTGTATGCAACTGACGGAAGCATTTACATGCACGCAAATATGTCAGAAACCGATACGGAAACATCTAATAACCATGTTGCATCTGCATGGAACAGCCTGAAGTTTATGAGCGGAAGCCACACGATGGTAACCTGTCAGGCAAGTCTTGCGGCAGAATTGGCCCTTCCGAGGACCGGTCGCGGACAGCTTACGCTTAAAGCCGGCTACATGTTTGAATATGTAAGAAATGCTGGCGTAGACAGTAACATTTACTCAGGCGGGCTTTCCTACACGGCAAACGACGACGGAACTTATACGATTGGAGAGAGCACTTACAGCTCATGGAGCGAGCTTGTAAACAGCAGTGAAGTGCAGGCTGCTGTAGATGACGCTTACGACAGCTGGGTTTCAAATCTCTGCGACAAGGTAAACCACTACATTACGCTTTCTGTAAAATACGCGTATTAAAATGCATCTCTGCGGCCGCTGTTTTTCAAAGCGGGTGCACAAAAAATGAGCGCACACCTTTTTTGGCGTGCGCTTTTTTTTACGCTTCAAACTTTTTAATCTCGCGCTTTTCAAACGCCTCTTTTATAAGCTCGTCTACTTCAAGGCTATTGTAGATTTCTTTGGCTGACTCTACCTCTGCATGTAAAATCGGGTGGCGCGGGCTAAAAAGCACGCAGCAGTCCTCGTATGGCAAAATAGACGTTTCATACGTGCCGATTTCAACAGCGGTTGCAATAATTTCTTCCTTGTCGACACCGATAAGCGGGCGTAAAAGCGGCTTTTCGGCAAAGCTTTCAGTTACGGTAAGATTCTGAATTGTCTGGCTTGCAACCTGCCCAAGGCTCTCGCCGGTAATCAGGCAGTCA
Source organism: uncultured Treponema sp. (assembly GCA_937891125.1). Classification (GTDB taxonomy): domain Bacteria; phylum Spirochaetota; class Spirochaetia; order Treponematales; family Treponemataceae; genus Treponema_D. Next base: position 2,666 of record CALAEZ010000206.1, read on the forward strand.
GCTCCAATGCGCTCAGAAATCATGTTTGCGCACTTCATCATGCACACGCGGAGCATGAGCGTGGTAAATGCCTGCGGAGCCCGCTCCTTTATGCGCATCTGAACGTCGGTAAACGGAATGATGTTCAGATGCGTAACAAGCCCGTAGCCTGCTAAAATTTCAGCAAGCTTTTCAACCTTTGCCTGCGCCTGCTCGCTTGTGTAGGGGTAGGAGTGGAAATAGGCACATTCCACCTTCATGCCGCGCCGCATCATGCGGTAGCCGGCGACCGGGCTGTCTAAGCCGCCTGAAAGCAGCAAAAGGCCTTTTCCTGAACAGCCGACAGGAAGCCCGCGCCGGCCTTTTTTGCTCAATCCGTACACAAACACCCGTTCGCGCACTTCAACGGTAATGACGCAGTCAGGATTGTGTACGTCAACCTTCATCATGTTGCTGTCAAACACGGGCGCGGCTGCCTCGCGGCAGATGCCGTAGGAGTCAAGCGGAAAGCTTTTGTCGCCGCGCTTTGCTTCTATTTTGAACGATGTAGCTCCGTTAGCTACGCAAAGCTTTGCTTCTTCCATAACAGCGTCTTTTATTGCCTCAATGTTTTTTTCACAGACACGCGCTTCTGCCCAGCCGGTAATGCCAAGTAAGTGGTCAAGCGCAAACTGCACGCGATCTGCCTCTTCATCTTCACAGTCGATATACAGGCGGCCGCCAAAAAGTTTTATCTGCGCCTTAGAGCCTTTTAAATAAGCGCGCGTGTTAGAAACTAAGAGTTTTTCAAAATCATGAATGTTCGAGCCTTTTAAGATAAGCTCGCCAACTTTTCCCAAAAATGTACGCATGGCTCAAAATATACCAGAATCCGCGCCTTTGCGCTATAGAAGTGCTGATTAATCGCCTCACCTGCCTGTCGGCAGACAGGAGTGTTAATCAGCACTTCATGAGCTCTAGTCATACATGACAAAAATCGATAGAATGTCAATATAAAATGCGGTACGCGCAAAAACAGCATGAGGTGCAAAAATGATTGACGAGTCAGCAATGGATAAAACGCTTGGGGCAACGCTTCCTATTTTGCTTCGGAATAAAGTAAAAGAAATTCCTAACTACACGCTGCAGGCAGTAAAAAACAAAAGTGGCGTGTTTGTGCGCTACAGCTACTCTCAGGTGTACCAGCATGTCATAGAGCTTGCCTACAGCCTGCAGAAGCTCGGTATAAAAAAAGGCGACCGTATTGGGCTTATTGCCGACAACCGGCGCGAATGGCTTATTACTGACTACGCGCTTTTGTCGCTGGGCGCAATTGACGTTCCGCGTGGCTGCGACAGCATGGGCGTGGAAATCCGCTTTATCTTGAGTTTTGCTGAGTGCGCGGTGTCTTTCTTTGAGAACGCCCGGCAGCTTGCCAAGGTGCTTGAAAAGCCTGAGGAAGTGCCGCTTCTAAAAACCGCCATTTTATACGATCATCCGACAGAAAAAGACGCTGAGGTTCTGGCGTGTGCCCGCGCACACGGCATTGAAGTCTTAAACTATTCGCTTTTGGAAAGCGAGGGAAGTGCCGTAACAAAAGAAGCCTGGCAGGAAATTGAAGTCGGCATGGAAAGCGTGCAGCCTGGCGACGTTGCAACAATCATCTTTACAAGCGGCACGACCGGAAACCCTAAGGGCGTTCAGCTTACGCACGACAACTACATTGCGCAGTGCGAGGTAGCCCATAAGGTACTTGGCCTTATGCAGCCGGGCGACATCTGGCTTACCGTGCTTCCAATCTGGCACAGCTTTGAGCGCGCCTTCTGCTACATGGTCATCGGCTTAAAGGGCGGTTTTGCCTACTCAAAGCCGATTGCCTCCGTTATGCTGCAGGATATGGCTCTGGTGCAGCCGCAGTGGATGAATGCCGTTCCGCGCCTATGGGAAGCGGTTGCGCAGGGGCTTTTCCGCGAGGTGCGAAAGCAGGACGCGCTAAAAAAGCACGTGTTCTACAATTTTGTTGCAGTCGGAAAGCTGTATTATAAGATGAAGGAGCGTGTCTGCGGCCTTCGCTGCCGCTATCACTGGTATCCGCGCTTTTTAGACGTGCTTGCAGGCATTATCCCGTTCTGCCTTTTGTGGCCGTTCCATAAAATGGGCGAGGCGGTAGTTTACAAAAAGATTTTAGCAAAGTTTGGCGGGCGCTTCCGCGCAGCAATTTCTGGAGGTGGAGCTTTACAGCCTGAAACTGAAGCGTTTTACCACGCAATCGGCTTTAATCTGCTTGAAGGCTACGGCATGACAGAAACCGCGCCTGTTATTTCGGTTAAAAACTCTAAAAAGCCGCGGAGCAACAACGTTGGCTGGGTATTCCCGTCATTTGATATAAAAGTGGTTGCAGAAAAGGACGGAAAGCCGGTTGACGGTGAGCCGTTAAAGCCCGGAAAACGCGGCATTATCATGGTAAAGGGCCGCCAGGTAATGAAGGGCTACTACAAGCGTGACGATTTAACGGCGGAAGTCATCGATAAAGACGGCTGGATGAATACCGGCGACATCGGCATGCTAAGCT
>CALAEZ010000207.1 GCA_937891125.1 uncultured Treponema sp.
TCTACACTCTTTCCCTACACGACGCTCTTCCGATCTGCTTACGGAGTAAGGAAGCGTCGCTCTGAAACAGTCGGTTCTGGCAGTGAAAACGTTATTGGTGGCACCGTACTGGCTGTGTTATAGCAATGCGTGATATTGACTTCTACCTGTTTTTTTGTATAATAAGCTTACTATGCTTTCAGAGGTGATAATCCAATCGCCTGCAAAGGTGAATATTGGGCTTCGGGTGTTTCCGAGACGTGCAGATGGATTTCACAGCATAGAAAGCATTTTTCAGACAGTGCAGTTTTACGATGATATGCGTATTTCTCTGCTTTCTGAACCTAATACGTGTGTTGTAAGCTGTAAGGAGCTTGCTCTTCCAGCGGAAAACACGCTTACAAAAGCATATCGTGTGTTTTGCCGTTTAACCGGTGTAAAAAGCGGTGTGCAAATAACACTTACCAAGCGGATCCCTGCTGGTGGCGGCTTAGGAGGCGGTTCTTCTAATGCTGCTTCGTTTGTAAAAGCCTTTGCCGCTCTTACAAATACGGCTGTGACAACTGCGTTGCTCGATGCGGTGGCTGCAGAAGTGGGAAGTGATGTCTTTTTCTTTATGCATTGTAAGGAGAATATGGACGCAGCTGTGGTGAGTGGAAGAGGTGAAATCGTAAAAGCGATTGAGCCGCGAATAGATGTGTATTTTGTGCTTGTCTTACCAGAGGTACATTCTTCTACAAAAGAAGCGTATGAGTTGGTGGACAGGACGTTTGAGGCGGGGAAAACGGTTGTGTGCCCGTCTTTTGCGGAGCTTGAATGTATGTATTATGCGCCTGTTTGTGAATGGCGGTTTGCAAATACGTTTACGCCTGCACTTGTTACAAAATATCCTGCTATTGCAGTTGCTTTGCAGGATATACGGAAAAGCGGAGCTGTTTGGTCGGATATGACGGGATCGGGCGCTGTGGTTTTTGGCGTGTATGATTCAGCTGATTCGGCGAAAAGAGCATATAATTCGTTGCGGAATACTTGGAAACGCTGTGTTCTCGCGTGAAGAGCTAGAGTAACACGTTAGCTTTATGCGGGTACGGCAGTTTTGGCAATCGTACAGCGGAGGAATGCATTATGGAAGTAACAGAACTGCGCATTCGTAAGGTCACGGCGGAAGGTAAGCTTCGCGCGTATGTAACGGTAACATTTGATAACTGCTTTGTTATTCACAATGTTAAAATCATTGAGGGAAAAACAGGGCTTTTTATCGCTATGCCGAGTCGCAAAACAGCGAACGGCGAGTATAAAGATGTAGCGCATCCTATAAGCCCTGAGTTTAGAACTGCGTTGCAGGATAAAATCCTTGCTGAGTATACTGCGGGTCATGTTGAAGAAGCAGCCGCTGGCGACGAGGATTAACGCTAGTAATAGCGGATTAAAACAGTTTATTTTTTGGGACGTCGGCAAGCGGTAAGCCCCCGGCTTTTGGTGCCGGTATTCCACAGGTTCGAATCCTGTCGTCCCAGCAAACCTAAATAAAATTACGGTAAGGAGTCCAAAAAATGGATCAGTTGGTAATTGAAGCGAAGAAACGTGAAGGCACAGGAAAAAAAGTTGCTAAGCTTCTTCGCGCTGCAGGTCGTATTCCTGCAGTCATGTACAACGAAAAGGGAGAAGCCGTTTCTCTCGACGTTGATAGCGCAGCATTCAACAAAGTGTGGCGTTCTATCACATCTACAACACTCGTAACGCTGAATGTGGAAGGCACCTCTTACGATGCATTTATCCGCGCAACAGAGTACGACATTAAGACAGATGCTGTTCTTCATGCAGATTTCTTTGCAGTAACGAACACAAAGCCTGTTGTCCGCAAGTACAAGGTTCAGTACAGCGGTACTGCAGCTGGTGTATTGAAGGGCGGCTTTATGGTAAAGCATATTCCAGAAATTGTTGTAAAGGCTTTACCAAAGGATTTGCCTGTTCGTCTTGTTGTTGATGTTTCTAAAGTAAACATTGGTGACAATCTGCGCGTAAAAGACTTGAACCTTGGTGACAAGGTAACTGTTTTGACCGATGCAGAAAGCTCATTGGTTACCGTAGCACCAGCTCGCTAAGCTGTTTTGGTGCATTTCTAAAGCCCCCGCCTATTGGGGGCTTTTTTCTTTTTCTGTAGACAATATGAACACGTTTTCTGCTGCTGACCGTGCCTTTATAACTCAGTTTGAATCCTCTCTTCTTTTTGATGATGATATTCTCGAAGCGCTTTCTCAAGGACGTAAGCTCGGCGTTGCTGTTTCTGGCGGTGCTGATTCGCTTGCGCTGCTTACCGCTTGTCTGCATCGTTTTGGAAAGGATGCGCTCTCTGTTATTACCGTAAATCATAACATGCGTGCAGAAGCGGAAACGGCTGGAGATGCAGCGTTTGTAGCCGATTATTGTGATGCACAGGGCATTTTTTGTGCTGTAGAAGAAATTCCGCGCGGAAAGGTTTCCGCTGTTGCCGCAGCGCGCGCGCGAGGTGAAGAGGAGGCGGCGCGTTTTCTGCGGTACGAGGCATTTGAGCGCTTTATTGCTCAGCATAAGCTCTGTGCGCTTTGTCTTGCGCACAATCAAAATGATATGCTTGAAACGCTTGTTATGCGTTTTTTGCAGGGAAGTGCTACTGCAAGTGGCATTGCGCGTCGGCGTGGCGCGTACATTCGGCCGCTTTTAGAAACTGCGCGCGCTGATATTGAGCGCTATTTACGCGTGCAAAAGCTTACCTGGCGTACCGATGCAACAAATGCTGACACGCGGTATATGCGAAATCGCATTCGGCACGTATTGTTGCCAGCACTCGATACAGTTTTACCCGGCTGGAAGCGCGCGGTGCTTCTGGGAGCGCAAAAAGCGGCAGAGGATGAAGAAGCGCTCGCGGTTCTTTCTGAGGCACTTGTTTGGGAAGCGGTGACAGAAGTAAGCGAAGCGACACTTGCAAAGGAGGCGATGGCTACCGAAGCTGCGCTTGGTGCACCTGCAGTGTCTTTTTTTGTTTCATGTGATGATTTTTATGCCGCGTCTCTAGCTGTCAGGCGACGTGCCTTGTATACAGCGCTTACAAAAATCGGGGAAACCGAGCGCTTCCCGTACCGCCTTGTGCAAGCGGTGTGTGACAAACGCTTTTTACAGCATGGCGCGCTCACTGCTTGTGGGGTGACTGTTTTTGTGAAAAATGGCAGGCTTTTTGTAAAAAAAATGCAAAAAAAGGCGACTGAATCGGGTTTTCTTGCTATACTTACCGAAGAAGAGCGCGAGTGCGCTGTACATGGCGTGCAGTATGCGGTGAATGCAGACGGTGTTCTTTTGAAAACAGCGCAGGACGGCGCCGTGAGTGCAGTCTTACGGGTACACCTGCCGCTTTGCATACGAAGCGCACAGAGTGCCGATGTTGTGCGGGCAAAGGACGGCGCTGAGCGTTCGGTGAGCGGGCTTTTTTCTGCATGGAAGATTCCTCGAGCGGAGCGTGTGCACATTCCTGTTGTGCAGGAGCTTTTGACGACAGAACAACCACTCGTTGCCGTGCTCGGCTCGGCGGTTGGTTCTTCTGACTGGATAGAACAAGAAAGGAAATGGGAAGTACGATGAAAAAAATTGGTTTGATAGCAGCGCTTGGAGTGCTTTCTGGCATAGTTATTTTTCCGTGTTTTTCAGAGCGCATGACAAGCGCGCAAGGAGCAAATCGTCGGACGGCAATTCGCTACCTGCAGCTTGCAAAGCAGTATGCGTCATCACGACAGTGGCATGAGGCAGAAGGACAGTCAGAAATCGGACTTGCCTATGATGATACGATAGCAGATTTGTGGTACATACAGGCAATCTCTAAATCCATGCAAGGAGAGATTCGGGCAAAGGTGCTGCCGCTGGTTGTAAAGTCCTTAAATGAAGCAGAATGGGTCGACTACAATCGCGACGCGGCTCGTATTCTCTATGCTGATATTCTTTCTAATACTGGTCAGTACACTGAGGCAATTTCGATTTTGGATGCAAATCCATTTTTGTATTCTGCTGACGCCGAATATATTCGTGCAAAATCGTATTACAACATGCGTGATGAGGTAAGCGTTGCAAAGGCGCGCGAGAAAATAGACGCATCACGGCGCATTTATCCGCTTGATACACGCTTTGCGCGCCTCTTTTTTGCGCATGAATACGCGCTTGAAAAAGATGTGCTCTACGAGCCCGATGCAGAATTGCCGCCCTTGGTAAAAAAGCTTGCAAATGCTTTTATTTTGCAGCTCCCGCAATATGCTGATGCTGATGAAGCGCTTGAACTGTATGCGGCAATTTTTGCAGAGCGCGAAAAGCAACTGCGTATGCTCAATTCGTTTAAGGCGCGCGGCTTACGGGCGCCACTGTATGCAGAGACAGCGCTTCGTGCAGGACTCATTGACGAAAGCGAGGCGCTTGATTGCTTTATTGCGTTTGCAGACTCCGTTATTGACCGCGCTGTCTTTGAAGCGTTTGTACCACTGATTACAGAGAATGAGATAAAAAAAGTGCTTGCAGAATATCTCACCGCCTATGACGGAACTATCATTGCCGATACTGACGGCGATTTGCAGCCGAATCTTACAGTAACCTATGTGCGCGGTCGCCCGCAGCAGATTTTATATGACGAAACGCAGGATGGCGAATACGACTGGAGCTGTGAGTGCGACTTTGGCGTGCCGCTGACGGTGCATGTTGCAGATGGCGCTCTGGATATTGAGTATGCATCGTGGCCGTACGTGCAGCGCGCGTTGTACCAAGGAGTTGCACAAGCGCCCGTGCTTACCTGCAATTTGGTGGGGGAAACACTTGCCTGGTCGCCATTTTCTCTGCAGGAAATGGCAGTGGCACAGGATGCGCTCGGCATTTCTTTTTTCTTTCCGACCGTATTTTCTGAAGCTCCGACTGTTTCTGGCAGGGAGCTTTTACGCGCTTCGACAAGCTACGAGCTTCCGTCAAAGGAGCGGCCGGGGGCTGTTATCCGCGTAAGCCTTTTAGACGGCGTTTCGCAGATTGCGCGCTACTACACGTCTGCTGGCACACTGTATGCGCAGGCACATTTTGAAGGCGGCTTACCGGTGTTGCGCACGGTAGATACCGATGGCGACGGTCTTTTTGAGACAACAGAAACGTATGGCAGAGTTACTGGCGGCGCAGAGCAAGATGTTATTTCGGTAAGCGATGAAATGCAGATTATGACCAATCTTTTTGGCTCGCCGAGCTCTGGTACGGGCTTTTACGTCAGCATGATTCAGGTTGACCGCAATGGAGACACCATTCCTGATTTTACCGAGGAGTATCAGTCTGGAGAGGGGAAAATCTCCTCATGGGATACTGACGGTGACGGTTTGTGGGACGTGCGCTATGTAAAGCTTCCGAAGCAGGCTGACGGCGTAGTGCGTGAAGAAGCCTATTTTCACCAGCCGCTCACTGATTCGGTGGTGTGCGTGGCGAGCGAAAATGGAGAACCTGTTTCTGTTGTTGACGGCGAGAAAACGCTTTCGGTAACAGCTTTTGCTGGCTTGTATTGGTTAGGCGAGGTTGGTAACAAAAAATTAGCAGAAAATGCGCTTTCGAGCCTTAACCAAATTGATATGCAGGGTGTTTCTGTAGTAATAGCCGATGAGGCGTCGCGAATGCTTGCGGTGCGCATTGGTGCAAAGATTTTTGGAGAAATCCTGCCGTCAGTGGCAGATACTGAAGCTGATGAATAAGAACGTGATTTTTAAGCGCAGAGGTTTTCTGCAGGCACTGTGTGTTTTTCCTCTTTTGGGGCTGCTTTCATGTGCTTCAGTCAAGGCGCCGAAGCACGTGTATGAGCTTCCCGATTATACTGAAGCGGATGTGCGGAATGAAGAAATAAAGCGGATTAGTGAGCTTGCAAAAAAAGATGCGGTGCAGGCGCTGTGGCGGGCAACGCTGCTTGGCGACAAGGAAACGGTTGCTACCTGTGCGGCTGCTGTTGTAAGTGAATATACCGCGGCACTCTCTGAAAACGACTGGTTTACGGCGCTTCGGTTGTATCTTTCGCTTGCTGCCTGTGGCTACGATGCGCTTTCGTCGCTTGAAAAAAATGCAGAAGAGCTTGCAGTGCTTTCTAAAAGTAATGTACCGGGGCTTACCCGTGTTGAGCGCGATGAAAGCAGTGACGCGACAAAAAAGGTTTCGTCATACATAAACGGCACGGTTACCATTTGGGTTGACCGCGGCATAAAGGTTGAAAACGGCGTTGGCTATGCCGACCGCGTTATTGGCTCTGGCTTTTTCATCGCCAAGAACGGCTACATAGTGACAAATCACCATGTTATTTCTGATCTTGTCGATAAGACCTACGAAGGCTATGCGCGCCTGTACATAAAGCTTGCGAGCGACAGCGATACGCGTATTCCGGCAAAGGTTATCGGCTACGATTCAGTTATCGACCTTGCGCTGATAAAAGCAGAGGTCGATGCGCCGTATGTGTTTCAGCTTGGCTCGAGTGAAGATTTAGACGTGGGAGACGCTATTTACGCCATTGGCTCGCCTGTCGGCTTAGAGCGAACGCTTACAAAAGGCATTGTCAGCGCCATTGACCGCAAGCTGTTTACCACCGGTTCGGTTATGCAGATAGATGCGGCAATCAACAGTGGAAACTCAGGCGGTCCCTGCATTGATGAAAATGGGCTGGTGCAGGCAATCGCATTTGCTGGAATGTTGCAGTACGAAGGGCTTAATTTTGCGATTCCCGTTGAGTACTTAAAGGCGGTGCTGCCAGCGCTGTATCATGGCGGCGAAGTGCAGCATCCAT
>CALAEZ010000208.1 GCA_937891125.1 uncultured Treponema sp.
TCCTGTAAAGCCACTTGCGAGCTTTAAAATCTTTGCACGGCGGTTATTGCGTTTTGTACCATCTACTGCTCTAGACATAATTCACCTCGTTCCTAAAGATTAACCGTACGGAAGCTGCTGCTTGCGGATGCGAGCTGCTGAATCTTCTGACAGGATACCTGCGCCACGAAGGTGCATCTTTCTCTTTGCTGATTTCTTCGTCAAAATATGGCGAAGATTCATCTTCTTGTACTTGACCTTACCAGTGCCGGTAAGTGAAAAGCGCTTTGCAGCGGCTTTCTTTGTCTTCATTTTGGGCATTTGATTACCTCATTCCTATTTGGCTGCTTTTGCATTTAGCGTCATCGACATGAATCTGCCTTCCATTGCGGCCGGCTTTTCGATGCTGTAGCTTGATTCGTTCAGCCTTTTTAATATTTCATTCAAGACGTCATGTCCGAGTTCAGTATGGGCAAGTTCGCGACCTCTGAACCTGATCGTTACCTTTACCTTGTTGCCCTCATCCAAGAATTCCTGAATGTGCTTTGCTTTTGTATCAAGGTCGCCTGAGCCAATTTTTGGCTGCATACGGATTTCCTTGATCTTCAAAGCTTTTTGATTCTTGCGGGAATCCCGGAGCCGTTTTTCCTGCTCGAATCTGTATTTACCATAGTTAAGAATCTTACAAACCGGTGGATTTGCATTTGGCGAAACTTCAACAAGGTCTAAATCTCTCTCTTTTGCAAGCTCTAACGCTTCGCGGGTTGGAACAATACCTGTTTTTCCACCCTCTTCATCGATTAAACGAACCTCGCGTACACGGATTTGTTCATTTATCCGTAATCCCTTATTGTCTGCCAACGTTACTCCTTGTGCTTGTAAAACACGTATATGGGCTTTAGTGTATCAGAAAATCCAATTTACTGTCTATAGGTTTTTTGCGAGAACAATTAGTTTGAGTGAACCATTTTGCGTGTATACCTTCCTCCTACTTGTCGGAAGAAAAGCTTCGTGCTACTTTACGGCATGGTTATTTTTTCTTTTCTACTTTTTCCGCTTGCATTTTTATTTTTTTTTCAAAAAAAGATAAGTGTAGCACTCATCGGAATGCTTACGGCTGTAGTTTTGTGTAGCCTTCAGTTGTTTTTTGCGCTGAATACACCGTTTGAGAACAGCTCTTTTGTTGCGTATTTTTTTGAAAATTGGTTTTCCTTGTTTTGTGTTCCACTTTTTTTATATTCCGTCCTTCAATGTGCGTTGGTAAAACAGCTGAATTTTTGTTTTGATGATGTACTTCCATTTGTTCTTTCATTTTTTACCATCTGCTATCCCTTTCTGCTTTTTCTGCAACCAAGACCGTATTCTTTTTTTTTACTATTTGTGAAGCCTGTTTTACTTTTGGGAGCCTTCTTCCTCTTACAGCGTGTTTTGCAAAAAACATATGTACTTTTGGGTGAAAGAAAATTATGCTGGATTGGTAGTGGAGTATTAGCTCTGCTGTGCTCTTTTTTTGAGCCTTTTGTTGAAACAATATGGTATTTCGCATTGTTGCCAGCATTTGTTTGGATTGTTTTTTCTGTCGTCTTTTTAAGTTTGTCGCTCGGTTTGTTTTTAGGTGTTTCTAAAAAGTTTGCAAACTAAGAGCGCGCTGATTACTATTTGAAGCAATTACCCAACGCACTCTTAGCGGCTTTTAAGCTTATGCTTTTCCTGCAGAACCGAGTACGTCTATATTTTTGTGGGCGTACATCTTTTTAAGCTCGTCGCGCGCCGGTCCAAGGTACTTTCTTGGGTCAAACTCTGACGGCTGTTCTGCAAATACCTTTCGGATTGCAGCTGTCATTGCCATGCGTCCGTCTGAGTCGATGTTGATTTTGCAGACAGCAGACTTTGCAGCTTTACGGAGCTGTTCTTCTGGAATACCTACAGAGTCAGGTACTTTTCCACCGTATTTTTCGATTTCTTTTACGTATTCAATAGGAATTGAAGAAGAACCGTGCAATACGATCGGGAAGCCTGGAAGCTTCTTTTCGATTTCTTCGAGAACGTCAAATGCAAGTGGCGGCGGAATTAAAATACCGTCTGCGTTGCGTGTACACTGCTCTGGTGTAAATTTACAGCGACCGTGGCTTGTGCCAATAGAAATTGCAAGTGAGTCTACGCCAGTCTTTGAAACAAAGTCCTGCACTTCTTCTGGCTTTGTGTAATGGCTTTCTGCTGCGCTTACTTCATCTTCTACACCTGCAAGTACGCCTAGCTCGCCTTCTACGGTTACGTAATCAGGACGGCTGTGTGCATATTCGCAAACCTGCTTTGTAACGGCAACATTCTCTTCGTAAGGAAGTGATGAGCCGTCAATCATAACAGAAGAAAAACCTGTATCGATGCAGTCTTTGCATAGCTCAAATGAATTTCCGTGGTCAAGATGAAGAACAATTGGAATGTCGTAGCCGAGTTCATGTGCATACTCAACAGCGCCGCGAGCCATGTTTTTTAGCAAATTTTTGTTAGCGTATTTGCGCGCACCTGAAGAAACTTGCAGAATAACTGGCGATTTTGTTTCTACACATGCCTGAATGATTGCCTGCAACTGTTCCATATTATTGAAGTTGTAAGCTGGAATTGCGTAGCCACCTTTGATAGCTTTTGCAAACAAGTCTTTGGTATTAACCAAACCGAGCTCTTTGTAGCTTGTCATAGAATCTCCTGAAAAAAGTCCGCTCGTATGAACGGACTCGATTTACTTTTATTATGGTAAGCTGAACGGCGGAATAAATCAAGGTGATAGCGCTAAAATTATAAAATGAAAAATTTAGAGGGTAAATCCCTGTAAATACGGTTTGACAAACACTGTCACTGGAAATATAATGTAGCATAATCTAATCTTTTAAGATTATATGACCGATAAAGTATAAAAGGTGTTTTTCTGTCAGTTAAAGGTAGAAAACATTTTGTAAGGAGTTTTGAATGAAAAAGGGCGTAGTTGTCTTTGCTAGTCTTGCTCTTCTGCTTGGGTGCACTGGTCCTGTATTTGCGCAGTTCAGCACGAAAGCTGTGGAGACCCGTGTAATCGATACGTTCGATAATGTGGGGGAAAACGAATGGACTTGGAATGTTGTTACCAGCAATGGTGTTGCTGATGGCTATCCGAAATTTGACTACTTTGACGGTCAGCCGAATACACTTCGTGTTATGAATGAGAGCCCTGATGAACAGCATAAGGTTTTGGGCGTACAGGTCAGCTATAAGCGTAAGGGTGAAAACTGGTTTGAGGTATACCCGATGAAAGACGGCGAAGCTTATGAGATTCCGCTTGTTGGTCAGGTTACTATGCTTGATTTCTGGATGTGGGGTGCAAATTACAAGTACTTCATCGATGTTTTGATTCGTGATACTCAGGGGCGTGTATATACGCTTCCTGCCGGAAGCCTGTTCTTTAATGGCTGGAAGAATGTGATTATCGATATTCCAACTCATATTAATCAGTCAACGCGTATGCGTTCAGGTCCTAAGCAGATGACTTTTGTTGGATTTAGAGTTCATACCGATCCAAACGAATGGGTTGATGATTTTACAATCTTCTTTGATCAGCTGAAGTTTACAACCAATATCATGAAGAATATCTACGATGGCTACGACTTGCGCTATGCTGACTTTGGTGAAGCCAGTGGCGGTGCAGAGTCAAGTGAGGGAAAATAAATGAAAAAGATACTTTTGTCAGTTTTTGCGTTGTGCGCGGTAAGCTTTGTTTTTGCGCAAGATATGAAAAATGGTGCTGATTTGTCAGACCCTGATCCAACCGTAATTGGTAATGATTCTGCAGCTCAGGCTCTGCGTGAAGTTTCTGTAGACCGCTTTGAGGTTGAGGGTAGTTGGAATGCAAGTATTTCTCCTGATTATGGTATGATTTCATCTCGCTTGATGGAAGGTTCGCCAATGGCGAAAGAGCCATTGGCTGGTGAGGAGGATGCGGTAGATACAAAGGTTCTTGGTGTAAAGGTTCAGTTTTTCCGCCGTGGCATGAACTCTTTTTATATTCGTTCTGCACGTCCAATCCCAATTGAGGGTGTGACAAAGACTGTTTCTGTTTGGGTTGCTGGACGAAATATGGATCATACACTAAACCTTTTGGTTCAGGATTATTATGGTAATAATTTTGAGCTTTATATGGGAAGTCTTGGTTTCAACGGTTGGAAAAAGATGCAAGTTGCAGTTCCGCCGTCACCAGATGGAGATCATGGTATTATTCAGTCAAGTGCATATGATGGTGTAAGACCTGGATTACGTATTGTTGGTTTCAGAATTGATTGTAACCCGATGCTCGCTCGTGGTTCTTACTACTTGTATTTTGATGATCTTCGTGCAATTACTGACTTGTATGATGTTGAAAATCGCGATGAGGATGACATGAATGACGACTGGTAGTCGTTGTTGATTTTATGAGAAAGAGCAGAGTGCTTTTGCAGTC
>CALAEZ010000209.1 GCA_937891125.1 uncultured Treponema sp.
CCCTGCCACAAATACCACAGAATGTTTCCGCCGTTTTCGCGCTCAGCACTTCCTTCCTTTGCAAAGAAAGCCCTGCGCGCCCATTTTTCAAGCTCGTCAAAAAGCGCGCGCCCGCACAATTCCTTTCCAAACACATTTACACGGGCAAACTCGCCGCTTTCATCTAACGGCACGCAGCCGTGGTATAAAAGATTTCCGTTAAAAATCTTATACAGGCTTCCCTTTGCGTACAGAAGTTTTACATGCTCGCGAAGCTTTTCGCAGTGCGTAAACGAATAGACTAAACGCTGCACCACCTCCTGCTCTTCTTTAGAAAGCATGGCAGGATACGCGCGGTCTACGGTCGGAAAATCAAGCGTGTTAAGCTTATAGCGTTCGCCTTCTATGCAGACCGTGCCTTTTTCAAAGTCGATTGTGTCTAAAAACAGGCGGTGGCTCATTTTAAACTGCGGATTTTCCCTGATAAGCTCGTCCTCAAGCTTGAACTGAATGATGGAAATCGCCTTGTGGAGCGTGAGCCTGTCCATTTTGCCGTACACGCTCATTGCAAACGTTACAAGCGGCGTTAAATTTATGCCGTAGCCTTCTTCAAGCACATCAAGATTGTTGTAGCGCGCGCACAGGCGGACCACGTTTGCAATGCAGGCCTTGTTTCCGCAGAACGCGCCCATCCAAACGACATCGTGGTTTCCCCACTGAATGTCAAGCGAATGGTAATGAAGGAGCGTGTCCATGATGATGTGAGGACCTGGCCCGCGGTCAAAAATGTCGCCGATTATATGCAGGTGGTAGATTGCAAACCGCTGGATTAAGTGGCACATCGTTTCAATAAGAGGCTCGGCCGCCCCAATGCGGATTACCGTCTGGATAATCTCGTTATAATAGGCCTGCTTGTTGCTGATTTCTTCTTTTTCGGTAATCAACTCTTCGATAATGTAGGCAAAATCGCTTGTCATAGCCTCGCGAAGCTGCACGCGCGTGTACTTGCTGGTGACGCGGCGCAGCATAAAAATAAGGCGGTGGAGCGTAACCGAATACCAGTCTGCCATGTCTTTTTCGCTCTGCCGCACAAGCTCAAGCTTTTCCCGCGGATAGTAGATAAGAGTTGCAAGCGCGCGTTTTACCGCCTGCGTTTCTGAGTTTCCGAATACCTCGTCAATTTTCTGCCTGACAGAGCCAGAGCCGTTCCTGAGCACATGGCTGAACTGCTCGCTTTCTCCGTGAATGTCGGTTAAAAAGTGCTCTGTTTCCTTTGGAAGGCTCAGACGCGCCTGCAAGTTTACAATTTCATTTATGACAGCGCGCTCTGTCGGATACTGACGTGAAAGCACGCGAAGATATTTGCTCGGTTTTTCCATACAAAAAGCATTATAGCGCAAATACACAGCCTTCGCAAAAGGAATAAGCGAGAACAGCCTGCACCGCCAAACTACGCAGGCAGCTCCACGCTTGACACTTTTGCTTAGGGGGGGGTAAGATAGTTTCAACTTTTAAACAAGGAGATTTTATGAAGAAATCACAATTTTTTTCAGCGCTGCCCCTTTTTGCGGCAGTATGTTTTTTGGCAGCATCGCTTACCTCATGCTCAAATGATGATGATGACGATGATTCTTCTAGCTCAAGCGTAACACTTCCAGCGTCTAGCGGCACGAACGAGCTCAGCGGAAAAAACTGGAGTGTCACAGATTCTGGAACAGGCTACTCAGAATCAGAAGAATGGGAATTCAGCGACAGCACAGCAACATACACCATTGCCTATTCATATACCGATTCAGACGAAAATGAAACAGGCTCAATCACAGAAACGTATAAATACACGTACGACTCTGAAAATGGCCTCGTCTATCTTGCACTCACCAAGGTTTCATATACTAGCGAAGGAACAACGTATACCTGGTCAAGTGCCGCAGAATATAAAAAATTAGCTTCAAGTGTCGGCGGTCTAACAGGCGATGAGCTTGCAGATGAATACGATTCTGCCGTTGCAACGTTTAAAACGCCAGTCATATACAAATACACGATTTCAAGCACCGACAGCTCATTAACGCTTGCAGAGTATTTTGACGGAGATCTCCCTACTGCGGCATATTTTTATAAAAGCCTCAGCAGTGGCTCCATAAGGATAAAGGATTGCAGCATTCGCATTTCCGTGTATGATGAAAACTATAATTATACTTACTACTACATCTACCCGACCTACTCTGACAGCACGTTTACCGGTACGCTCTATAGCTGCGTTGAAGACGAGGACTCAGGAGAAGAGGTGTACACCACACTTGGCACAGCGACCGGCACCTACAGCACAAGCGGAAAAGGCACATCTGGCAGCACCATTACGCTCACCTTTACCACCGTTCCAGACGATGCAAGCGCTGACATTACGGCGAATACCGCATTCACGCTTACCCAAGAGAGTGACAGCGACACCTACGCACTTGAATCATAGGTAAGCGTCATTTCGATAGCATCGCTTTCAAAAAATCTTTCGCGCACCACCGTGCAGAACCTTGAGCAGCTTTCTGTTGAAAAAATGAATGAGGTCGACCTGATGATTCAAAATCAGGTTGCGCTTACAAAATCAGTAGCAGAGTCTATGTACGTACAAGAAGAGCTTTCTAGCGAAGGCGATGCCTCGCGCGTTATAGATTACCTGGGCATGATTTTTAAGAACGCAAACGGGCTATACGAAAACTTTTTTGTTACCCGCGGCTCTGACGGCTTTGCAGACGGCTTAAATGGCGCGACCTTGCAGCCATGACAAAAACAATAACGCAGGCGAAAACAATTGGCGAGCAGCTCAACAATATCCGCTCTTCAATTGCGCAGGTCGTTACTGCATCCGCGTCTTCAAGCCAGGCATTCAGCGCGGTGTCCGCTCAAATTACCAACACCGACCAGCTGGTAAGCCAGATAAAAAGTGTCATGGAAGAACAGCAGGAAGGAAGCCAGCAGATTACCGAAGCCCTGCACAGCATGAACGGCAGCATGGAAGAAATGGCAATCGGCGCAAAGAAGATAAACGAAACCGGCACGCTCCTTTCAAGCATTTCCGAGCAGGTAAAGGATTCCATCGTCACCATCGGAAACCAGATTGACCAGTTCCATGTGTAAGTACCAGTAGGCAGGTTCTATGCGGTGCGCTACAATAGCCACATGGAAAACTACGTACACACCGTGCATTATTACGAAACAGACAAAATGGCAATTACGCACCATTCAAACTATATCCGCTGGATGGAAGAAGCGCGCGTTGATTTTTTAGCGCAGCTCGGTTACGGCTTTGAAACGCTCGAGGCAGCAGGAATCAGCTCGCCCGTACTTGCCGTTACGTGCGACTACAAACATACGACAACCTTTGCCGACAAAGTAGAAATCCGCGTCTTTGTAAAGGATTTTACGGGCGTGCGCCTTACAATAGGCTACGAAATGAAAAAAGCCGGCACAGGCGAACTTTGCTGCACCGGAACGAGCGAGC
>CALAEZ010000210.1 GCA_937891125.1 uncultured Treponema sp.
AAGCAGTTTGAAAAGACAAAGCTTACCATGAAAAAGCTGACGCGTAACAAAGGCATGCAGGCAAAGCTTATGCAGCAGATGGGCGACATGGGCGCTATGGAAAAGCTTGCCGGCAAGTTCGGCGGCATGGGTGGCTTTAGTCGGTAGCGCCTAGGAACAGCGCATGATTTTTCCTGCCGGCTACCGTACACGCTCTGTCCTCGCTGATTGTGCAATCGGCGTTGTCATTGCGCTGGTGTCCATTCCGATTAGCATGGGCTATGCGCTTGTTGCCGGGCTTCCTGTTGTCTACGGGCTCTACGGCTCGCTGCTTCCCATCGCTGTTTTTGCGCTGGTGACAAGCTCGCCACGCTTTGTATTTGGTGTAGACGCAGCGCCAGCGGTGTTAGTGGGCGGCATGCTTTCTTCGCTCGGCATCGCGTTTGAGTCTGCGGAAGCAGTGCAGCTTGTTCCCTGCATTACGCTGTGTGTGACGTTCTGGCTGCTCCTCTTTTTTTGCATTAAAGCCGACAGAATCTTAACCTTTGTCTCGCAGCCGGTTATGGGCGGCTTTATTTCTGGCATTGGCATTACCATTATTCTGATACAGCTTCCCAAGCTGTTTGGCGGAACGGCAGGCTCAGGCGAGCTTTTTTCGCTGGTGATGCATATTTTGCGTGAGGCGTATCGCACCTTTCATGCGCCGTCGTTTGCGCTGGGAGTGGGAACCGTTGCGCTCATTTTGCTTAGCCGCGCGCTGCTGCCAAAGCTTCCCGTGCAGCCGCTGTTGATGTTTGCAGGCGCTGCCGCCACCTGGCTCTTGCATCTAGAGAAGCTTGGCATACAGACGCTGCCTGCTGTTCCGCGCGGACTTTCGCCTATTACGCTTCCGCAGCTTTCGCTCATTTTTGCGCATTATAAAGCGCTTTTCTTTCCGTCGGCATCAATTGCGCTTGTCATTCTTTCTGAAACCCTGCTTGCAACAACTAATGTGGCACTCAAGCACGACGAAACGATTAACACGCGCCGTGAAGTGCTCGCGTATGCACTGGGAAATCTTGCCTCGGCGTTTACTGGCTCCTGCCCGATTAACGGCAGCGTTTCACGAACAGGCATTGCAAATCAGTACGGTGTAAAAAGCCAGATTATGTCGCTTTCTGCCGCCGCTACCATGCTCCTTATCCTGCTTTTTGGCACCGCGTTTATCCGCTATCTGCCGGTGCCCGTGCTGACAGGAATAGTTATTGCCGCCCTTATCGGCACGCTTGAGTTTTCGCTTGCCCGCCGCTTGCGCGCTGTTGACAAAACCGAGTATGCAATCTTTTTTGCGGCGTTTTTTTCGGTACTTCTCTTTGGCACGATTTACGGCGTTGCTGTCGGCGTGCTGCTTTCTGCCTGCATGTTTATTATCCGCCAGTCAAAGCCGGCGACCGATTTTTTAGGCATTGTGCCGGGCTTAAAGGGCTATTATTCGCTTACACGCCGCGATACTGCCGCCCGCGCGATACAAGGTGCGGTCATTTATCGGTTTTCAGGGCCGCTTTTCTATGCAAATATTCAGCAGTTCTGTGCTGATGTGACAGCAGCGGCTTTTGCAGGAGCCGCCGGTGGGGCGCGCGTGCGGGCGGTTGTTGCCGATGCAAG
The DNA here is from genome assembly GCA_937891125.1 of uncultured Treponema sp. Lineage (GTDB taxonomy): Bacteria > Spirochaetota > Spirochaetia > Treponematales > Treponemataceae > Treponema_D. The sequence goes on from CALAEZ010000210.1 coordinate 1,624, forward strand.
CGGCATTACCAGCATTGACGCGACAGCCTGCGCGCGCTTAGTTCAGCTGCGTGAAAAGCTGCGTGCTCGTGACGTGCGCTTTTATCTTGCAGGGCACGTCAGCGCCGTAAATGACCAGCTGCGCTCCTTTGGCGCCGAATCCTTTATTTACGACAAGGTGGTTCGTCCGCGGATTTCACTTGCACTTTCTGACGCAGGCTTTCGGTTCCCGTATGAGACAGAAGCGCGTGACGCCAGCACGGACGCCTTTTATTCAGAGCAGCTTGCAGAATTTGACTGGGCATTTGGTAGCTCAAGCGAGCGCCTAAAAGAGCAGCTTGCGCATGAGGCGGCGCTGCTTGTTTTGCAGACCGGCACCTTTGATGCAGAAAAAATCCGTGAGCTTGCGCTGCGTATTGCTAAAGGCTGGTGGAATGACGCTGACGAAGATGACTTTCTTGATTTGCTTGAAATGCAGATTCTGACGCTGCAGGATCAGGGGCTTAAGCGTGGTATTGAAAGCGGCATTTCCTTGCGCCATGCCCTGCTTGAAGAGCGCCTGCTGGAGCATAACGACGCACTGATGAAAAAAATTGTGCAGCGCCGTGCCGAGCGGAGCGCGCGCCTTAAAGAAAAACATCCTGCCGCCTACGAACAGCTTGAGCTGCTGCACGAGCGCTATTTTACAGAGATTGCCATGGAGCAGCCAGAGCTTGCACGGCGCCTTGCCACGCTTATCAGCGCAAGCGAAGCGGGAAGCAAAACGGAGTAGCGCTTTATTCGTGCGGAGGGTTCAATACTCCGACGCTCTGCGTCGAAATAAAGGGTATTGAATCCGACTGCGATACCTTATGAGAACACCATACCTCGACGCTCTGCGTCGAGTGTTGGTGATT
>CALAEZ010000211.1 GCA_937891125.1 uncultured Treponema sp.
ACGTGTGCTCTTCCGATCTAAGAAAATGACGACACCAGCTGGCCTGATGGCGACATTCGCCACGGCGCTTCGGTAGAAGTGACGCAAGACGAGCTTTTGTCACTCATCGAAACCTTTGGCTTTTAACATTACGGGAGGTAAAAAATGAAGAAAGCACAAAAAATGCTTCCGTTTTTTAAACCGATGCTGCTTACCGCGCTTTTGCTCGTTCTTGCCCTAAGCGGCTGTAAGCACAATAGCGGAAACTACGACTACGTTTCCGCATCTGAAGACGAAACGGTAACGCCCGTGCTGACTATGAGCGGGCTTACTGCCGTCTCTACCAGCGACTACGACTACTTTTTAGACGAAACCGGGAAGCTCCCCGGCGAGGCTACTGGTAGCTTTACGGTCTACGTGCAGAATGCAAAGCCAGGAAAAATCCTCGTAAAATCATCTGACTCGCAGATTACCGTAACGCAGACTGCGATAACTGAAACAGATTCGAGCGACAGCGTTGGCGAAGGCGCCTGGAAGTCTGTCGTAACATACACTGTTGCTGAAAGCTTAACGCTTGAAGACGATGCTGACTACCTTTCTGCAACGCTTACAGCAACGGCACAGTTTTCTACCCTTGACGCCGTGCAGAAGGTGGTCATGGTAAATGCAAGCTATATTCCAGAAGATGAAGCGTATGCCTTAACCGACTTTGTGGTAAGCGACCAGAACGAGCACGTCTTTACGTTAAGCTGGTCAAATCCCGTGGTAGACGGAGAGACGGTAACGCTTACCCGTCTTACCTACAAGGTCTACCAGATTGTGACGACAACCGATGCAGACACCGGCGAGGAGACAACCGAATATGTGCTCGTAGAAAGCGGCACGCTTTCTGACGCAAACGCCGGCACCTTTACGACAAAAACCGTTATTTCAGCACAATCTAACTACTATGTAGAGCTGATCGCTGTTGCAAGCGGCGGCTGGTACACCACCACGACTGTTGATGTAGACATTAGCACCACTGACGACATTACCCCGCCAAATGCGCCCGCACTTACCGTTGATAGCGACGCGGCAACCGAAGAAAGCGTTGTGCTTACCTACACCAAGTACACTACCGATGACACGATTGACGACACCGCATACTTAGTCTTTGCCGTTACGCAAGGTACAGACGCGGTAAGCGGCACAAGCATTAGCGTAACTGGCGTTGACGTAGACGGAGATGAAGTAACTGCCGACTACGATGACGACAGCGGCTTGTACGTGCTTGACCTTGATACAACCGATACTGCCGCTACGATTACGATTTCTGGCCTTCCACGCGCACAAACCGCGGTCGAATACACGATTACCGTGCACGCCATTGACGAGCTTGGTAACGATAGCGCCGATACCACCGGCACAACCCAGACCGTAAACGACGAAGACAATCGCTACACCACCGTTACGGCAAGCACCGTTGCAGATACAACGGCGCCAGCTGACGTGACCGACCTAGTAGTCGACTTAAGCGCAGCTACTTCGGTACTCACCTGGACGGCGCCAGAGGACAGCGATTTTGTCGCCGTAAACGTCTATGTCGATTCTGCAACTACGGCAACTACAAGCACGCTTGCTACCGCAACGCAGAGCGCAGAAAGCGCTTCCTTTGCAAGTGCCACAACACTTACCGTAAAAACCGTAGACGAAGCGGGGAATGAAAGCTCTGGCATCGTGGTGGCGGTAGACGCTGCTCCTACACTGAGCGCTGTTACCACTGGCTACACCGGGCAGCTTGTGGTAACGCTTGCTGACTTAGACACGAGTAGCGCAAGCTGGAGTGCAAGCTACAACGGTGATGATGACGTTACCGTTGTGCTTGACAGTGCAAACAGCGTAGCGTATGTAAACGGCTTAGAAGTCGGCACTGCCGTTACCCCAAGCATTATCTTTACCGGCACGTACTCAAGCTACAGCATAACAAGCGCCGCCGTTACCGCAGGCACTAGCGTGGCTCCTACCATGACGGTCTGGAAGATAAAGAACGTGTACAGTAAGAGCGATGTTGTTCCATATAATACTGACAGCGTTTCGTACAACAATGTTATTGCAACTTCTACCTGGACTCCGATTACCACAAGCGATGCAACCTACGACCGCTGGATTGTCTATCCTGCGCTTGACGGAACGATTGGCGGCTTTAGCCTTTCTGCCGCTCAAATTGGCACATCGAGCCTTGTTGACAGCGGCTTATACATGTATGCCGATATTGACCTTACGCAAACGTGGTCAAGTGACTATAACTCTATGTCTTCAAGTAACTGGTCATACAGCTGCTCTTCAAGCCCGCAGCTTTGGGTGGCAGCAGCTGATGACATTACAAGCGAAAGCTATGCTTCGTTTACCCTATTTGCAGGTGGTGCAACTGATGATGTTCCGTCTGGCTATGACAGCGTAAATGACGGCTGGAATATCATACAGTGTACGGCAGGCTCGTATTACCTCTACTGCTCTTGCTTAAATCTAAGCGCGCAAAGCTCGTATACTTCAACGAATGGCGACTACAACTACGCTATCGCCGAGGCTGTTTGGACAGGAAGCGAGGCAACCGATAACCCGACTGCCATCACCGTGACCGCAGACGAATCTGATGACCACAGTCTTACGCTTACCTGGACTGACCCAAGCGATGCAGACTTTAGCTACCTTACGATTGCGACAAGCGGCACTGAGATGGATGGCACGACCTCTGTCGACACCCAGACAATCAGCGCAGGCACCCAGACGGCAACCTTTGAAAGCCTGTCGGCAAATACGAGCTACAGCTTTACGGTTACCTTGTACGATGTGTTTGGAAACAGCACCGTTGTCACGACAAGCGCAACAACAGCAAGCGACAGCACGGCACCGGAAGCGGTAACCGACCTTACCGCCTCTGCCGGACGCACGAGCGTTACGCTTACCTGGGCGGCAAGCACCAGTGACGACGTAAAGCAGTACGCAGTGTATGTCGACTCAAGCAGCACCGCTTCGGTAACCGTTGACGGCAGCGAGACCTCTGCAACCGTAACTAGCTTAACAATCGGCACTTCGTATACCTTTGCGGTAAAAGCCGTTGATTATAATGGAAACGAAAGTGATAGCGCCACGGTAACCGGCACACCCGCAACACCAACGCCAAGCGACGTCGCTGCCGCCGTACAGTATACCGGCTCTATCCTTGTCACGTGGACAGACAGCGCCGCCGTCGAGTACGATGAGAGCGGAAACGTGCTTACGTATACCTATACCGTTTCTTGCAGCGATAGCAATGTTACGAGCCAAGAAATCGCCGCGGGAGTAGGCGAAGCGCACTTTACCGGCCTTACCGTCGGCACTGAATACACATTCACCGTTACCATCACCGACAGCGACAGCGTTACCTGTGGCAGTGCGACAGCTACAGCCACTGCAAAAACGGTGATTTGGCAGATCTTGAGTGGGTACGGATCAGACCGATATCTTTCATGGGCTACAAGTTCAGGTTCTTCAACTTGTTACAACACTGCCGCTATTGCAACGTCAAATGCAACAGCATATCTTTGGATTGTCCGCCCTGCTTTAAGCGGAACAGACGGCTACTTCTCGCTCGAAGCGACAAAGAGCTCTTCTTCTGGCTTAGGAACAGGCTATTTCTTGTACTACGACACAAACAGCCGCCCGTATGTTGCATATAACGGAACCTGGGGCGGGGAAAAGGGCGTGCCGTATGCAATGGTTGCAACATTGACGGGCATTGAAAATGACGGAACCTCGTATATTACTGACAGCGCACAGGCTTCATTTAAGCTTGCTACTTCAAGTTATGGCAATGCTTGGAGTAAAATCGTTTGTGAAAAAGATGATTACTACATTCAGCATGCAAGCCTTACGTACAGCATGATTTCTCCTTCTACAACAGAAGATGGTGCCGGTTGTGGTGCATTCCAGGTTTCAAATACGTATACTGCTGATGTAGATTACTACACGGATGCACCAGCGGCGGTGACAAATTTGTCTGCATCAGAAACTTTAGCATCGAGTGTAACGCTCACTTGGACTCAGTCGTCATCCGGCGACGCAAGCTATGTAATAGTTTCATGCAGTGACACAAATATTGAATCGGTAAAATCTACAGGAACTACAGCAACAATTGAAGATTTGACTGCAAGTACTTACTATACATTTACTGTTACAAGCTTTGATTTTTATGGTAATGCTTGTACAACCCCAGCAACATTTTCTGTTATGACCGCAGTGCTGGTAGAATATCCACAAGATGTAGCTGCAAGTCTTACCGCTTCAAATACAATTACTGTTACTTGGACAGATATTGCCGCTACAGGCTATACGTATACAGTTTCCTGCACGAGTGACGATAGTGTTTCTGCCGCAGAAGACATAGAAAAAGGTGTAAAATCTGCATCGTTCAGCGGCTTGACAGCAGGTACAGAGTACACGTTTAAGGTTTCTGCTTATAAGAACAGCACTGAATATACAGATGAGTCGGCGACTGCAACTGTGATATCATATCGAATGGTTCACATAATGGGTGGAGGTAGTAAGTATCTTCAGATACAATCTGGAAATTCCATAGCATTCTTTGCGACTGATACAACAAATGAATACACATGGATTGTTACGCCAGCACTCAATGGGGATGAGAATATGTTCTCACTCAAGAGTGCTGATGAAGATGGCTATTGGTTAATGTGTGATTTAGGAACAGATCATTCAGGTGATACAGCTCCTTCTGGCGGATGGACAAGCGGTTCAAATACTACTTGTGCAGTAATTCTTACAACTGAGCCTACTACTGATGATGGTAAAAAACAGGCAAGTTTTAAGGAAACTGATGCTGCAAGCGGTGATTCTGACTACAGAAGTTATCTAATGAACGGTGACACAAGCCGATACCTCCGTGACTGGTGGAATATTGCAAACTGCAATTCAGCTCAAACAGGTAACGATGTAGTATATTCTTCACAAAAGATGATTGACGTTACCGATTAGAACGCAAGTGCAAAACACACAGCGTCCTGTAAGCAATCATGCTTACAGGACGCTGTGCGGTTATATAAGTTTTCCAAACTCTACTTAATCTTTTTAGGGCACCTCGAAAAACTCCCATCATTTTCAAACGAATTCAAATATGCTAAAATT
>CALAEZ010000212.1 GCA_937891125.1 uncultured Treponema sp.
CCTATATAATCTTAGAAAACTTTTTTTCCAAATCCTTTATCAGTTTATACTCAAAAGAATCCACCAAAGCAAGGTACGAAGCTTCAATAACATCGCTCGAAACTCCCATCGTTGCCCAATGCTCGTCGCCATCGCTCGACTCAATCAAAACGCGTACACGGCTAGCCGTCGCAGACTTTCCGTCAAGCACGCGTACCTTATAGTCAGTAAGATGCACTTGAGCCACACTCGGATAAAACTGCTCCAAAGCATTACGCATGGCAACATCTAGCGCATTTACAGGACCATCGCCATCTCCAGCCGTAACAACAACCTTGCCGTCAACATCAATTTTAAACTGGGCAAAAGCACTCTGCTCATCAGCAAAGCGCGGAAATTCTCCGCTAGTCTTATAATAATGCAAGTTAAAAAATGGCTGATACTTACCAATAGTCTTACGCACAAGAATTTCAAAACTCGCATCCGCACCTTCAAATTGGTAGCCCTCATGTTCTAGTTCCTTAACTTTCTTTACAATTTCCGAAACAACTGGACTACTCTTTGTGAGCGAAGAATCAAACTTTTGAACTTTTTCCACAATCATGCTCTTACCAGCAACTTCACTCATCAAGAAAATTCGCTCGTTCCCTACACTTTCTGGCGAAACATGCTCATACGCATAAGGATTTTTTATAACAGCATCAATATGCATTCCAGCCTTATGGGCAAACGCACTTCCACCCACATAAGGCATTCCGGGGTTTAATGCAATATTCGTAATTTCTGCAACACGGCGGCTAATAGGTGTCAAAAGTTTCATATTTTCTTCGGGAATACACTCATAACCCATCTTCAACTGCAAATCGGCAATTATTGTAGAAAGATTTGCATTTCCCGTGCGTTCGCCAAAGCCTAAAAAAACGCCCTGTACGTGGGTAGCTCCCGCGCGCACTGCGAGCAAACTGTTTGCAACAGCAAGCCCTGAGTCATTATGCGTGTGAATGCCGATAGTACATGCCGCACCAAAGCGCGCTACGACCGATTCGGTAATCTTCTTGCAGTCTTCGAGCATACAGCCGCCCTTCGTCTCACATAAGCAGAGTGTACTAGCTCCCCCCTTCACTGCAGCTTCCAGTGTCTGCATGGCATACTCAGGATTTGCCTCGTAGCCACTGAAAAAATGCTCTGCATCATAGATTACCGTTCGTCCGTGCTTTGTTAAGTAGGCGACCGTATCCGAAATCATGTCAAGATTTTCTTCGAGCGTCGCATGCAACACATCGGTCACTTGAAAATCCCATGACTTACCAAAAATGACGACATGCTCTGTTTCTGCAGCCAAAAGACTCTGCAGATTTGCATCCTCGGCGCAGGCACTTCCCTTCCGGCGGGTCGAACCAAAAGCGACAAGCTTCGCATTTTTGAGCGTAAGCTTTTTTGCTTCCTCAAAGAATTCCATATCCTTTGGATTAGAACCAGGATTTCCTGCCTCAATATACGCAACGCCGAGCTCGTCTAAAGCACGCACAATGTTAATTTTATCCTGTACTGAATAACTAATGCCCTCACCTTGAGAGCCGTCACGCAATGTTGAATCCAAAATAGAAATCTTTTTTATAGCCATGTGCGTATTATGCAAATAAAAAGCCATGTGGTCAATGTTACATTGACTTTGCATACTTGAAGAGTTAAAATAGCCTAAGAATCTCGCTGTAATGCTTTAATAAGGAGTTTTCATGAATACCCCCGCAGAAATTGCACGTTCGTATATCGTTGTTGGTGCAGCAAAAACCAGATTGCCGTTTCTTAAGCTTTGTATGCTTTCGATTTTTGCTGGAATGTTTATTGCCTTTGGCGCACTAGGAAGCACTATTGCATCTTGTGGCGTACAGCCGGCAGCACTTTCACGCCTTTTAAGCGCTGCAATCTTTCCCATTGGGCTTATGATGGTCGTAGTCGCAGGCGCCGAGCTTTTTACTGGCAACTGTCTTATTTTTGCACCGGTACTTGCCCGCCGTGCAACCATGAGGGGAATGTTGTACAACTGGGCGGTTGTCTATATCGGAAACTTTATTGGCGGCGTGTTGCTTGCGTTTTTAGCTGCATACAGTCATGTATTTTCGCTCTACGGCGAAAACCTGGCACAAGCAACCGTATCAACAGCAGTCGCAAAGCTTTCACTGTCGTTTGGAGACGCTTTTATCCGTGGCATTTTATGTAACGTTATGGTGTGTGTTGCGGTATGGGTTGCGTTTGCCTCAAAAGACATCAGTGGCAAAATTATTGCACTCTACCTGCCAGTAGCGCTCTTTGTGCTCTGCGGTTTTGAGCACTGTATTGCAAATATGTACTTTGTTCCCGCCGGCATGTTCGCCGCTCACGTACACGGCATAGACGCGCCTGTTTTAAGCTGGGGCTCGTTTGTAATTGACAACTTGATTCCAGTTACGCTTGGTAACATTGTCGGTGGCTCTGTGTTTGTAGGCGGCGGCTACTGGCTTGCGTACTTAAAGGGAAGCACGAACTACTAAACGGAGCGCAAACCGTTGCCGTTTTTAGTGCTATGAGCGGCTCCAAAGCTTGCAATATGCTTGCGTGCGAGCCGCAAAGCGTGCCACCTTTAAGAGCGCCCTGATTTCTGCTTTTGTATACCAAAACGCTTCTATTTCTTCTAGTTCCGAATCACTCGGTAAGATTTCACCAGCTGCAATACCTTCTACCACAATGTTTTTTTCATTTGCAAAGCCAACTGCAGAATAGCTTTCAAGCCAAATATCGGTAATATGCTGTAGACGCAAGCCTGTTTCCTCCCGTAGCTCGCGCTCAGCAGCCGAAGCCGCATCCTCGCCTGCATCAATGAGGCCAGCAGGAAAATTATACACCCACTCGCCTACAGCCATGCGAAACTCTCGGCTGAGCAGAAGCTGCTCGTCACTTTCGTCATGCATAATCATAACAACGGCATCAACTCTGCCTTCGTGCAGCATAGCTCCGTCAGTAACAGACGGGTTTCGGCTAATCATCTCGTAGATTTTTTTTCTTCCGCTTGCCGTTTCGTACGTAAGATTGTACCGCGTAATAAATTTTCCTTGATGGATTTTTTCGATGTGCTTAAACTCCATGTACAGCCTCTGTAAAAACGCAGTCTATACGCCGCTTATGTTTTCAATAAAAAGACAATCGTGCGCGCACGTACCAGTAAACGCACCGCCGCAAATCGGCATATTGCAGAGCGTCTGCGCTTCGTCTGCATTGCGACTAATGCGCTTTCGAATATAGCCGACATTTTCAAAGTTTGCTTCTTTGCCTTTTTCAAGCGCTGCACACGTGTTAATCCAGACAACATTGCAGTCATCGTGCGCGCACAAATCAAAGGACTGCCTAAAATCATACGAGCCAGTCGAAAACGACGGCACAATAATCAATGTCAGCTTAAAACAGCGCATCAGCTGTTCCATGTATTTGGTTGTTAAAAAATCCTTGCAGATAAGAATTGCCATGCGTCCAATGCCTTCATAATGAAAGATGTTTACCACAAGGCTCGGATCGATGCCTTCAAGATAGCTACTTCCGTCTGTTTCAACGCGAAACGGATTTTGCTTACTCTGCTTACAGACAATCGTGCCGAATTTATCAAGGATTGTCACCGTATTTCGTTTATTTTGCCAATAAGACGGCAAAATGATAAGCGAAGGAATGTTTTGTTGTTCTTCTGTGGTAAGTGATGTAAGCCGTGCAGAAATAAACGTAGCCATTTCCGAATTTCCAAGCATTTCAGGAAAAACAATAATATCGCTTTTTTTGCTCGCAGCGGTCAAAATCTTCTGCCAGACAAGCTCGTTTTCAGCAGCAAAATCGGCATCGTCATACGCAATCTTAAAATACTGCACCTTATCTTCATCATACGCTTGGACAGAAAAACCACGCTCAAGCCGAAGCGGAGTTGCAGCCACCGTAAGCATTTTTTGTGTGGCAAAATGCGGAAACAATGTTTTTTTCAAGAAGAAATGCTTATCAATAAGCTCACCTAAAATGGAGTTTTCCATCAACAGCATGTTAAAGAGAAAATTGTCCATTCGATTGTAGCTATGACTTAAACGGTGCTTTCGCTCCCAGACACAGCTACAGCGCGGCAAAAGCCCGATGCCTGTCGCTTCACGATTTGTGTTGAGCACAACGGAAAAGTCATCCTCCTGAAACTGTGCAATCTGTTCCCGAAGGAGCGTTTCAAGTGCTTCGTCTAAGATTTGAACAAGTCCAACAATTGCAAAATAGTCGCATGCCTTTTGCAAGGTATCACATAAAGAACGTAATGCCGAAAAAAAATCATCTGTAAGAAGAGAGGAAGTAAGCTGAACAATAAAAAACGAATTCGAGTCGGCAAAGAGTGCAGGAACATGCGCTGCAATCAATGCCCGAACCCGAAGTCGCTCTGTTTTTGACACACAGCTGTAGCGTACAAAGAAATCCTCTGTACAAGAGCTGATAACTGTCGAACAAAGCTCAGCAACAATATTATATATATTTTGCATTGCTGCTACTTAATCGTCAGAATGTCCTTAAATCCTGTTACATCAAAAATATCCATAATTGCATCTGCAACATGTGTAATGGTTAGTCCACCCTTCTTTACAAACGATTTATGTGCAGAAAGCAATACGCGAAGCCCTGCTGATGAAATATAATCAAGCTTTGCAAGGTCAAGAACAAGCGCATTTACATCTGAAACCGCCTGAATTTCCTTTTCAAGATTTGGTGAAGTTACTGTATCAACACGACCTTCAACTAAAAGTGTTACGGTGTCCCCTGACTGTGTTTTTGTTACGGTCATACTCTGTGGCTCCTATAAAAAAAATTGTAAGTTTATTTTATTACTTTCATGCGTATTTTGCAAGAAGAAAATTGCATGGTACCATTGTTCGGCTACCATTGCTCGAGTAAAAAAAAATGCCGCCAAACGTATGGCGGCAAAAAAATGCAAAAACTGGTTACAGACGACCTGTCTTTAAGAAGTTTGCGGTAAAGGTGCGCTCGTCAATCGGAACATCAACCTGAATGTTTACCATCTTCATAGCCGTAGAGTGACCTGTCTGCACGTTTGTCATCACGTTTTCCATCGGAATGTTGTAAACACGACCGTTTGTGCCCGGCATCTGCTTAAGGCTCTTAATCTCGTTTACCTTTACGAGCTTACCTTTTTTGTCGTACATTTCGATGTAAACCGGAATGAAGTTGTCCTTTGTAACCCATGAAATGCGGTACTGATACTGGCTTGACTTCGGATCTTTTGGCGTTGATTTTACAACGTACAGATCCTTAAAGTTTCCCTTGTCCTCGCTTTCTTTTAAAAGCTCGTGCGTATCGTCAGCAACCTCGCGGGTACTCATGTCGTCATAGGTAAAGTCAGTGCCGACAAATGATTTTGAGCCTTCGCTTGAAGAAACGCGGCGTGCGTCTCCGCCTAAAGACGGCAGGTAAATCCATTTGTCATCGTCTTTTCCGTCATTTTCCTTCTGCAGGAAGTTTGTGCCCTTTACGCTTGCCGGAGAATGGAACATCATGACAACATCAGAAAGATTGTTCTTACAGCGGCCGTATTCACCGACATTACGGGTTTCTTCTACCTTGCCGTTTTTTGCAAGCACTACCTGTACGGCAGCCTTGGTAAAATCAGGCTTTGTACGGTCGTATGCCTTCTGCATAACCTCAGTGCCGTCAATGGCAAAGGCTGATGAGCCGAGAACGAAAGCTGCGGCAAGTGCCACTGTTTTTGTCAATTTCATAAGAGTATACCTCCAAATATTTTTGTGCTGCGCAAGGTCTATTTTTTAGCCTTGTCGGCAGCAATTTGTGCCTTATAAGATTCGCGCTCTTCTTTTGACCACATGAAGCGCGGGTCAAATGCATTCAGAACGCCCGGAATAATCGTCATGGAAAGCATGGAGCTTGTAAACATGACGACCGCAACCAAAAGCCCGATATAACGCAGGATGACAAACTTACTGAGTACGAGCACCAGAAAGCCTAAACCTACAGCAAGCGCGTTGGTAACAATGCCTTTTCCGCTTGTGTTGAACGTATTCTGCGCAACTTTTTCAAGGTCGCCTGTTTTTGCGCGCTCTGAGCGGTACGTTTCCATAAAGTGAATCGTGTAGTCAATGCCGACACCGATTGCAATAGAAGAAACGATACTCGTGCAGAGGTCAAGACGAATGCAGAAAAAGCCCATCACCATAAAGTTCAAGAGGATGACAAACCCGAGCGGCAACGCTCCAATAAGGCCTGCCCAGCCGCTCTTAAACGAAAGCGAGATGATGATGAAGACCATGACAAGCGAGAATACTATCGAAACCATCTGACTGTTTATTACCAGGCGGCTCATCGTGTTTTCAAGCGTTGCAGCACCTGTCGGCGTTACCGTGTAGCCTGCGGGGAAGTATTTTGCAACATAGTCGTTTATCTCAGCAATGAGCTTTCCGGTGTCTACCGTTGAGTGCGTGCGGAGCTGCACCTGTACGCGGATTGCGTGCGGGTTAGTCATATCGTCTGCAAAGTTCGTGATTTTATCGCTTGAAAGCAGATACAGGTACTGCGTGACAAGGTCAGAAAGCTCTTCGCGGCGGGCTTTTCCGTATTTTTCTGCATCGTACGGAATCTCAAAGAAGTCAAGTCCGTCGTAGTTGAGCATTTTTTCAAGATTGTAGACAACCTCGTTTGTCGTCGCCTTTTCGCCGCCGGCAGCCGCATACGCGTCTCCGAGCATGGAAAGCAAATCCTGCATGGTTACGTTTTCAGAAAGCGTTCTTGCATACTCGTCAGCCTCGCCGCCAACCGGAACGTGCATAACCTGATTCATGCGCTTTATAAACGAGGTAAACGAAACAATCTTTCCGATATCGTCTGCATGGTGCAGAAGCAGATAATTCTGCATGTTTTCAACTGCCTGTAAAATTTCAGGGTCGGTAAGCGAGTGCCGCGGGCGCACGGTCTCTTCAGAAGAAGCAGAAGCCGGCTCAGAGCTGTCGCCAAAGTCAAAGCCAAAGTCGTCAGCGGAAGATGCAGCGTCGGACGCAGAATCTGTCTGAGTGCCAAAGTCAAAGCCGAAATCGTCTGCCTGCGTGCCAAAGTCAAACCCGCCAAAATCGTCGCCTGCATTTCCCTCTTCCGCACCTGCGCTTTCTGCCGCTTTCTGGGCGGAAAGCTCTTCGTCAGTAAGCTCGTTTCCGCTTACTACAAGATACATGCTGTTCGTGCCTGCAAGCGTTGAATCTACATACGCCAAATCCTTACGGAACGTGCTTGTAGACGGGAAGTAGTTTACCATTGCCGTGTCTACAATAAGCTTTTTTAAGCCGATTCCTGAAAGAACGAGCATGATGAGCACGAACACTACCAGACGCGGTTTTGTTCCGGCAAGCGTGCGGTAAATGACAAACAGCGTCTGTCCGTGCGCTTCAAGCACGGTTTTTCCACCACGGCGAGCAAGCTCGCGCTCTATGCGGCGGCGGATGCGTGCCGTAAGCTGCTTATCCTTGTTCTTCCAGCGTTTTCCGACCGTCTTAATGGGCGTTATGTATAACAGAGCCGGAATCAGCGTTACCGAAAGAATGAGCGAAAAGGCAACGCCTGCGGCGGCAAAAATTGAAAAAGAGCGCAACGGGCGAAGCGGGCTTGAAACGTTTGAAATAAAGCCTGCAATCGTTGTAATTGCCGCAAGCAGAACGGCAATCCACACGTCTTTTAAGGCAAACGCAATTGCCTCTGCGTGCTTTTCTCTGGTAATGTCGCCTTCTATCTTGTCAAGGCCGATATAGTAGTGCGTCATGACGTGAATGCCATAGGCAGAACCGCAGGCAATCAGACAGACCGGAATCATGCTTCCGATAATCGTAAAGGGGAGCTTTAAGAGAGAGAGGATTCCGACCGACCAGACCGTGCTTACAAGAACGGTTACCAGCGGCAGGATTGTGCCGCTTACCGTGTGGAATGAAAAATAGAGTGAAAGTAAGACGATAATGGCAACGAACGGAATGAGCTCAATCAGGTCGCTCATAAGGAAATCACGCGCGTCATGCGACATGACCGGGTCGCCGTAATAGCGGATTTGAAGGCCGCTTCCAGAAGCTTCCTCTTCTACAATCGCCTTAATGTCTGCAAGAACCTTATTCTGCACGCTGGACGGAAGCTCTTCGCCGTTTTCGTCGCTTGCAGTCACGCTAATCATCATCTGAGCGGCAGTAAAGCTGTCGTTTACGATGACGCGGTTATACATTTCCTGCCAGTCGACAATCTTGCGCTTGATAAGGCGCATGTCGGCAGTGCTTCCGGTATATTCACCGTCTTCGCCAAGCAGGCTGGATGCCTTTAACATGCCCTCGCCCGCTTCGTTTGTCTCGCCGTGAATGTAGTCAATGTTCGTAAGCGAGTCTATGCTTTCTACATAGTCAACATTTTCGATGCGGTCGGTAATCCGCTGGATAATGCCGATGTAAGACGGTTGCAGGATTGTGTCGCCCTTTGTCTCCAAAAGCACACCCAGTCCGAGCATGCTGCCGAAAGTGTCTTCTGCCTGCAGCATGAACTGGTATGAACTGTCGTCTTTGGGCATGAAGGTGCGGCTTGTATTTTCTATACGGATGTTCTTAAGCTGCCAGCCAAAAAACACGGTAAGCGCGGCACACAGCAGAATCACCGCCCATGAAAACTTCAAAAGCTTCTTAATCAAAACAGACCTCCGTCAGCAATAAAGTTCCATAAATTATAAGATTACTTTATATTTTCCGCAAGTTTTGACTTGTACTGCTCTTTCTGCTCCTTTGACCACATAAACTTCGGGTCAAACGCGTTAAGAATGCCCGGGATTATGGTCATCGAAAGCGTTGAGCTTGAGAACATGACGACCGCAACGAGTGCTCCAATGTAACGCAGAATGATAAAGCGGCTGAAAAGAAGCACGCAGAAGCCAAGTCCGACTGCAATTGCATTGGTGATAATGCCGCGGCCGCTGGTCTTAAACGTTGCCTTGGTAACAGCTTCCAAAACATCTGTTTTTGCACGCTCCGCTCGGTAGGTTTCCATAAAGTGAATGGTGTAGTCAATGCCGACACCGATTGCAACTGAGGCGATAATGCTTGTGCAAAGATCAAGCGCAATGTGAGCGTAGCCCATGACCATGAAGTTTAAGAAGATAGTAAGAGCCAGCGGAATTGCTCCGATGACGCCCGCCCACGGCGACTTAAACGAAAGCGAGATGATGATGAACACCATTAAAAGCGAAAGCACGATGCTTACCGTCTGGCTGTCTACGACCATTTTTGTCATGGTGTATTCCATTTCGCCGTTACCGGTTGCTTCAAGCGTGTAGCCTTCCGGGAAGTATTTTGCCGCATACGCCTGTGCGTCTTTAATAATCGCTTCGGTATCCTGCGTGCTGTGCGACCTAAGCTGCACCTGCGTGCGGATTGCCGTCGGCATGGTCATGTTGTTTGCAAAACGCTGAATCTGCTCGCTTGAAAGCAGATACAGGTACTGCGTAATAAGGTCAGAAAGCTCTTCGCGGCTTGCAACCGGGTATTTTGCAACGTCGTACGGAATCTCATAGTAGTTGCTGCCGTTAAAATTCAGGCGCTTTTCAAGCTCAGTTACCACCTGCTCAAGGCTTGCCTTTGAGCCGCCGGCAGCAGTATAGGCTGCGTGCAACATTGAAAGCGTTTCCTGAGCGGTAATCGGCTCTGAAAGCTCGGCATCGCCCGGAACGTGCATAACCTGATTCATGCGCTTTAAGAACGTTGTAAACGACACGATTTTACCGATTCCGTCATGATGAGCCAGAAGATAGTTCTGTAAGCCGTCAACCGCCTGCAAAATTTCGACGTTTGTAAGCATGTTGTATGATTTTACTTCGGAAGAAGCTGCGTCTTCAGCCGCTCCTGCGCTTTCTTCTCCGGAAGCAAAGCCGAAGTCGCCAAAGCCAAAGTCATCGCCGGAAGAAAAGTCGCCGAATCCAAAATCGTCGCTTACGCCCGCGCCTACCGCAGCTGTATCAAAAGCCGCGTCAGATGCGCTTCCAAAGCCGAAGTCGTCAGAAGATGCGCCGAATCCAAAATCGGCTGCAATGTCGTCGGCAGCAGCATTTGCCGCCATCTGCTCTTCTGTAAGCGGCTCTTCTGACTTTTCATTTCCGCTTACCAGAAAGTACAGCGTGTTCGAGCCGGCCAAATGCTCGTCTACATAGCTTATGTCGCGGCGGAATTTTGAGTCCGGCGGAAAATAGTTTACAAGCGCGGTATCTACAATAAGCATTCTAAAACCGACAAACGAGACAAGAATCACAAGCACCGTTGACACAAGCAGGCGCGGCTTTGTGCCTGAAAAGAAATGATAGATTGTGTAGAGCGTTGAGCTTGTCGCTTCTTCGCTCGACTTGCCGCCGCGGCGCACAAGCTGTATATCAAGCTTCATGCGGAGCTTTGCCGTAATGCGGTTCTTGTTCTTCCAGTGCTTTCCGACAACCGAAACGGGCGTCACGTACAAAAGACAGGGAATAAGCGTCATTGAAAGCACAAGCGAAAAGACGACACCGGCAGCTGCAAACACAGAAAATGACTTTAACGGCATAATCGGGCTTGTTACATTGGAAATAAAGCCTGCAACAGTCGTAACGCCTGCAAGCACAACGGCGACCCACACGTCTTTTAAGCCGGCGGCGATTGCCTCTGCGTGCTTTTCTTTAGTAAGCTCGCCTTCTACCTTATCAAGCGCACTATAATAATGCGTAAGCACATGAATGCCGTATGCAGAGCCGCAGGCAACTAGACATACTGGGATAACGCTTCCGATAATCGTAAACGTGATGTGGAGCATACACATAATGCCCACCGACCAGATGGTGCTCATCAAAACCGTGATGAGCGGAAGCAGCGTACCGCTCCAAGTGTGGAAAGAAAAATAGAGCGAAAGAAGAACGACAAGCGCGACAAACGGAATCAGCACTAAAAGGTCACTAATCATAAACTTGTAGCCGTCGTCGCTTAAGACTGGGTCGCCGAAATAGCGCACCTCAAGGTCGCTTCCGGCAACAGCCTCCTCACAGATTGCCTGAATCTGGTGCAGAGCCGCCATCTGCCGCTTTGAATTCAGCATATTGCCGTTTTCATCCTTCGGCGAAAGCGTAATCATCATCTGCGTAGTCTTTCCGTCGTCCGTGATGATGACGCGGTTATACATTTCCTGCCAGTCAACAAGTTTTTCCTTTATGGCGGCAATGTCAGAAGCAGAGCCGGTATAGTCGTCGCCGCCAATCAGGCTCGAAGCGACCAGTGCGCCGTCCTCGCCGACAACAAAGTCAATATTAGAAAGGCTGTCGATGTTTTCTACATAGTCAACACCTTCAACCTGCTCGGTAATATTCTGCACAATACTAATGTATTCAGGCGTAATGATTGACTCGCCGTCTGTTTCAAGCGAAATGCCGAGCACCATCATGCTGCCAAAGTCTTCCTCGGCTTTAAGCATGCGCTGATACGACTCAGACGACTGCGGCATGTACATGCGGACGGTGTTTTCAATGCCAATCGTCCGAAGCTGCCAGCCAAAAAAAGCGGTAAGCACAAGACACAATGCAATAATGAGCCATGAGCCTTTAAGCATTTTTTTTATCATCATATTCTCCCTGCCACAGCATTCAAAAAAAACACTTGCAATTTCTGCGGCAAACATCTATTATGAACTTGGTTCAAATGATTAAACCGATAAACTAAATATACAGATTGCATTTCTGCCTGTCAACACTTTTTTAAGGCTCATGCACGCGATAGGGGAAGAGATTTGATTGAAAAGGAAAAAATTACGCTGGCAACCGAGCAGTTCAAGCGCTGCGCACCGCTTTTTATTGCGCTCGGCGACCCGCACCGCCAAAAACTCTGTCTGGACCTGGCAGCAGCAGGCGAAGACGGCATAAATGTCGCGCAGCTTACCGGGCAGTCCATTCTTTCGCGCCCGGCAATCTCGCATCACCTGAAGGTGCTTAAAGATTCGGGCATTGTAGAGCCGCTGAAAAAAGGCACGCAGATTTTTTACCGCCTACGCTTAAAAGAAAATTTTGTCCCCGTAAAGGAGCTTATACAGACGATTGAAGAGATTCTGCAGGAGGTAGACGGGTCCTGCTAACAAACAGCCTAACAGACAGCTTCTCTAGCGCTACTTTTGCAGAATAAATTCAACGCGGCGGTTTTTCCAGCGCTCTGCAATGTCGTCCTGTGGCACAATCGGGTTTTTGCTGCCATTACCAACCGCAGTAAGATGAGAAGCACTGACGCCGAGCTTAATAAGGTTGCTTCGTACAAAGCGAGCACGCTCTGCAGAAAGCTGCTGCACCTCACGCTCTTCGTCAGCAGTTCCCGTCAGATTATTTGCATTTCCCTCGATAGAAACATTGTAGTCAGGGAATTTCTTCAGGATGTCAGCAATACGCGACAGCACGCGCACATTATTTTCGATGGTTGCCGTGTCCAGGCCGACGAGCGTTGCTTCTTGCGCTGGCGTCAAATTTGCTCCCGCTGCGCGCCAGTCAGCAACAACCTCTGCCGTGCTCTTAAAGTCTGCCGCATCACTACGGAAAATAATCGATGGAACCTGCATTTTAAGCTTTGCACCCTCTTTTATAACAAGGATATCCACCTGCACAATGCCTTTTACCTCGTTGGTAACGCCGTTAGCGTCCGTTACGCTAAAAATATAGGGATAATCGGTTGCGGACTGCACAAGCTCGCCTTTTGTTGAACGGCCATTCCAGACAAGGCGGCTCTTTACTTCATTCTGCCCGCGCGTAGCCCAAAAATCGCGACGGTTGTCAGGGTCACGCACCACAAATGACCAGTACTTTACGGGAGCAACAGAATCTACCTTGAGCTGTACAAACATTTCATCGTATTCGCCGTCGCCGTCAGGACTAAAATACTGTGGCGTAATCATAACCGAAAGCGAAGGACCACCTGCCGTCACGGGCTCAGAAACGGCGACGCTGTTTACGCCAGCATTGGTGTCAGCCGCCTGCGCAAGCTCTGCCTCTTTGGTAATGTCGTGCAACGTTAGTGCGCTTGCTTCTTTTTCGTAATACCCGTCCGGGCTTACCGCAACAGGCTGCAGCATAACAATGCTTTTGTCATCAACTTCTTTTTCTTCGCTTACGCGCTTACCGCGCACCACGCGCGTTTCTATCTCTGTTTTTTTTGCATACGTCGGCAGGTACACGCCCGCCAAATACGGGGTGCCGCTATCAGAGCGGAATTGTAAAAAAGTTACCCCATCAAGCGTGAAGCTCATAAAACGACCCCAGTCAGACTGGTCGCTTGATGTTGCTGAATAGCTGTTTTCTGAAAAGCGCACGCGCATACCGTTTTCGTCCGCCCAAAGCGAATCCTCGACAAACGCATCCGTGCTATCAACAACCGTGCGCGGCGTTGGCTGCGAAACTGCCGTCATTTTTTTGTAGTTGCCGTCCCACAAGGTGCTTTCGCCAATAATCATGCGCACGTCATCTTGAATGCGGATGCGCACCTCATCAGTGCTGACAAGCGAAATGTCTACACGCCGCTGCAGATTTTCAATTGATTTGTTAACCGAAGAAAAATACATGCCGCCACGGCGAAGGTTACTGTTCTGCCAGGAATACACTTCTTCGCTGTCGCCCTGCTGGAATATGACTTCGCTGTTTTCGTAATCAAAAAAAATGTAAGGAAGATTGCTGTCGCTCGAATCTATCTTGTACCACAGCCCTTCTAGAAAGCGTCCAAAGGTTTCGACCGTGCCGTCCTGAATCCGCTCCAGCTCCTTTGCGGTAATGCGGCTGCCGGCAACACGCGTTTGGCTTACCTGGACATACTGCTTTTCGGATTCGCTCCAGTTGTACATGGTCTGTATCTGGTCAAAAGTGTTTGTTCCCGCACGTGCCTCTGTTGTATACACCCACACCGGAAAGCTCATGCCGCGCGCGCGCGAAAGCTCGTACGACTCATTGCGCTCAAGCTGTTGTATGGAGATGGTTCCCTCGCTGTCAAAGTCACCAATGAGCGTAAACGTAAGCTCGCCATCCTTTGTACGCGAGCCCGTGTACATACGCAGCACCGAGTGACCGTTTTCGGCAATGCCCTGGTAGACAATTGCATTGTGATGATTTCCCACAACATCGAGCGCTGAACACATAAAGCTGCGTACCTGCGCAATCGGCGTTTCAAGCGTAAGCGAGCGGTCGTAGCGGGTAGAAGCAGGATTATACAGCGCAATAACGAGCGCAAGATTTGGATTAGCGACCGTACGAATAATGTTTATCTGGTCGTCATAGCCGTCGCCATCAACATCAGTTGTAATGGTGCTGATGAGCGTTTCATCTTTAGATAACGCTATAAAGGAGGTAACAGCGTACGAATCGTCATATTCAGCAGGCTGCTTATCCTGCGCTTCCTCCTGCCCCTGCACAATCGGAATAACCGTACGCGCGCGCTCAAGCTCGGTTCCAGCTGAAAACATATCACGACACAAAAATGCTGCTGCAAGCAATGCGGCAACAGCAACAAACAGAGCAGGAATAAGACGCTTCATGCGCCTATACTACACATTTTTTTCGCTTCGTGCAATCAATCTGCATACCGGCTATCTGTGTGCCGGCATGCTTCTGCACGTCGGCACACAGATTTTCTTCTATTCGGACTGACAGCTATTTTTTAAGCAGTGCGGTCAAGCTCTGAATATACGCATCGCTCATACCTGCTTTTTTTAGGAGGTTTGTCGCAGCCCTTGTATAGTTTTCAGGCTTTACCTTTGCCAGATTGTAGCTTCCGTTCCCTTCCGCAACCAGAGATGCATCAAATGTCAAAAGATAGTTAATCATATCGTTAAATTTCAGCTCAACAATATAATCATACGCCGTTTTATCAGATTTTTCCGTAAGCCCATAATAATTGTCGTAGGTTACCATGTAGTCATCAAGCATTTCCCCGTACGTTGCTCCGCAGAGGCTTTCAAGTACAACGCCGACAAAGCCGGTTCTATCTTTACCCTCAGTACAATGGAACAAAATCCTTGTCGCATTATGATCAACGGCCGCCTGCAGTCCTCTTACAAGCGCAGACTGATAGGAAGCGCCCTCGTATGCGGCAGACATTGCCATAAGGCTTACCTGATCGTTATCGAGCAGCTTCTGCGAATAGTCAAGCTGTGACCACGCAGCTGTTGCCTTGTATTTATCAATTTTTGCCGGTGAATCTGCAAGATTCAGAACATAGTCAATCTGATTTTTCTTACACAGTTCATTTACATAGACAGCGCGGTTATTGGCATTATCAAAAGGCGATGCAGACCTGAACAAAACGTTTTCTTTTACCGCATTAGACTTAACCGCCCTAAAATTTGCAAAAACCTCTTCCTGACTGATTCCTTTTTTTGCCGCGTAATCTTCAAAATTCTTGCTATACGTCAGACCGCCGACAAGATTCTGTTCATATGCAAAGCCGCCCTTTTTAACCAGCGTAATTGTACATTTCATGTCCGTTGTAAGATGCAGAAGATTCCACATTTCACGGTTATTGTAGCACAGGCGCAGATACGGATAGTCGGTTCTTGTGTACTGATAGTTTTCACCACGCTTCTCTTTTACCGCATATCCGTAGCCGCAGAGCAGTGGATCGCCTGTCTTTGTGTAATAGCCATTGTAAAACGGAATGGATTTAAACTCATAGCGATATAAATCGTTTTCCAGAACAACATCGCAGGCGTCCCCAAATTCAAAGCCTTTGGCAATAAAGTCTTTGATTGAAATAGTTACATCACAACCAAAGAAAGCATCTGAGCCACGGTTCAAAACGCTTAGCGTAACAGACGGAGCGTTTTCTGCACCTTGTTTTGCGCTGCCCGTTGTAGCACAGGCTGCAAGCGGGAGTAATAAGACAGCAAGCAGACATGCTGTCATCCAATTACTATGTTTCTTCATTCATTGACCTCCTGAAGATAGTGTAGCAAAGGATACTCATATCTGATTTTGCTGTCAAATTTCTCTACAGCACCCTGTCCTCAACCGCAGCGTACTTAGCGAGCAGTTGCATAAGAGAATCAAACTGCGCGGGCGTAAGGCTCTGCTCGCCGTCACACAATGCCTTTTCTGGGTTATTATGCACTTCAATAATAAGACCGTCCGCGCCCACGGCAACCGCTGCCTTTGCAAGCGTCGGCACCATCCACCTGATTCCGCAAGCGTGGCTTGGGTCAATGATAACCGGAAGGTGCGTTTCACGCTTTAAGTACGGCACGATGCTTAAATCAAGGCAGTTTCGCGTGTAATTGTCAAACGTGCGGATTCCGCGCTCACACAGAATAACCTGCTCGTTTCCGCTTGCCATGATGTATTCTGCGCTCATTAAAAACTCTTTTACCGTCGCGCTTAAGCCGCGCTTTAAGAGAATCGGCTTTTTAAGTTTGCCGACTTCTTTTAGAAGGTCAAAGTTCTGCATATTGCGCGCCCCAATCTGAATAATGTCAACGTCTTCAAAAAGCGGAATCTGCGTAATTGCCATAAGCTCAGTGACAATCGGTAAGCCTGTTTCCTTGCGTGCAATTTTTAGAAGCTCCAATCCTTCAGCCCCCAGCCCCTGAAAGCTATAGGGAGAAGTGCGCGGCTTAAATGCCCCGCCACGCAAAAAACGCGCGCCGCTTTGCTTTACCGCACGGGCAACTTCAATAATCTGCTCTTCTGTTTCTACCGAGCAAGGACCTGCCATCACAGCAACTGTTTTTCCGTCGCCAATATTTGCGCCAAGCGCGCGCTCAGATGCGCTTACGGCACGGGAAGCAACGCTCACCACGGTGTCTGTCGGGTGAAAGGAGCGGCTTACCTGCTTGTAGGGGGCTTTTACCCTCTGCACGCTTTCGACCGCTTCGTTTGCCATAAGCTCTTCGGGCGTAATGTGGCTGGTGTCGCCAATCAGGCCTAAAATGGTTACGTCCTTTCCCTTTGACTCGTGAATATCAAGCCCGCGGTTTTTAAGTCCCGCTTTTAGCTCATCAACTTTTGCTTTTGAAGCTCCGTTTTTCAATACAATAATCATATAAATCTCCTTATAAAAAGTCCGCGTAAGCGGAAGTCCGAATCTGGCTAAAGCTTTCCTGCAAAATCGCGCGCCTCTGCAGAAAGCCTTTTGCACATCTTCAGATTTTTGTTTTAGGCATAAAAAAAAGGACTTCCTTTTTCAGGAAGTCCTTGTCGTTTGCCTTTTATCAAGTGCAACTATGCTTTTTCATTACAAATGGAAAAGCCGACTTCCTTTTGCGGGTGTGAGAAAAAATAATAAAAGTAATAAAAGGAAAAGTTGCTCTTCATCATGTGCATGAGTATTGCAGAAACTTTAGTATTAGTCAAGTAAGCTGACTCTTTCTGTAAGCTGCTTTCTTCTGTAAGGCAGGCAGATGACACAACAGGAAGAATATGCTACTATTTCCATAGGCAAATATGATGAGTACAAACAAATTAAGGGCGGATTTTCCACTCTTTAAAGCAATAGACGAACACAGCGACCGCGAAAACAACGGATTATTGTATTTCGATACAGCAGCAACAGCCCAGCGGCCGTTTATCGTGCTGCACGCAATGTCTCATTTTTACGCAACCCAAAATGCAAATCCCTTGCGCGGCCTCTACGACTTAAGCGAGCGCGCAACAAAGGCGTACGAAGATGCACGAGCTGCAGTCGCGCAATTCATTGGAGCCGCAGATTCCCGCGAAGTCATTTTTACGCGCAATACCTCAGAATCCTTAAATCTGATTGCCTACACCTGGGGAATGAAAAATGTGCAGCAGGGAGACGAGATTGTCGTTTCGATTATGGAGCACCACTCAAACATTTTACCGTGGCAAATGCTTGCACAGACAAAAGGCGCTAAGCTCATTTTTTTGAACATTGATAAAGAAACTGGCGTCATTCCAGAAAGTGAGTATGCAAAAATAACGCCCAAAACAAAGTTGGTGTCGCTTGCGCATACAAGCAATGTCTTAGGAACGACAAATCCCGTGCAAAAGGTAGCAGAAATTGCGCATAAACATGGCGCCATCATGGTGGTAGACGGCGCACAGTCTTCTCCGCATATACCGGTTAACGTACAGACGCTCGGTGCAGACTTTTTTGCGATGAGTGCACACAAGCTCTGCGGTCCCATGGGCATTGGCGCCCTGTATGGCAAACTGTCGCTGTTAGAAGCGATGCCGCCGTTTTTGCGTGGTGGCGAAATGATAGAGTATGTGACGACAGAAAGCGCCACCTGGGCGGAGGTACCACATAAGTTTGAAGCAGGCACCGTGAGCGCCGGAGACGCCGTGGGCTTTGCGGCAGCCGTCCGCTACATACAGTCCATCGGCTTTGACACAATTACAAAGCACGATAACGCGCTTACAGAGCAGCTTGTCGAAGGCATAAAAAAGATTCCGCACTTTCATCTTATTGGCGGCAAGGACGGCACCAAGCGAAGCGGTATAGTCACCTTTACGGTTGACGGCGTGCACCCGCACGACATTGCAAGCCTCTTAAGCGATGAGCACATTGCAATCCGTGCCGGGCACCACTGCGCACAGCCACTTGGCGCCTATTTAGGCATTCCTGCAAGTGCGCGGGCAAGCCTCTACTTCTACAACACCGAAGAGGAAATAGACGTGCTGCTTTCAAAGCTGGCAAAAATCCGCGAATGGGCTGGCTACGGCTCGCGTTAAAAGCTCACGTTAACGCTGCGTCAATTGCTGCAAGAACGCGGGCAGGATCAACAGCAGTAACAGCTGTCTTTACTTGCTTGTATAACGAACGGAACGGCTCTTCAATACGGTAGCCGTCTATCATGGTAACAATCTCATCGGCAAGCGTAAAATCGGCAATCTGCATACATTCGCGCAAGCTTTTGAGAGCATTGATAAATGTTTCAACATCAATCACAGGCTTTTCGTTGCCCGTGCCGCTTGCTACAACCGCTTCCCGTGCAGCAACAAAAGGCGAAAGCTTTAACAGAAAGTGCCGGTAGCATTCAATAACGAGCGGTGTCTTTTCGGCAATTTCACGCAGCGCCTCTTCAACAGACGCTGCGCTTGCACCCGCAATGCGTCCCTGCGCAATATCGCCGCAATGCTCAAGATGCGCCGCCTCCTCACTGAGCGAAAGCACGCCGATTAAGCGCGAGGTGCTCTTTAATGCATGCACAGCAACCGTGTAATTCTTCCAGTCGCCGCTTGCCGCATACCGCTCAATAGTGGCGGCACGCTCTGGTATTGCGTTGTAATATTCAATCAGTACCTGCTCAAGCACCTGACTGCCGCCACAGTTGGTAAGCGCCACGTCAACGTCCATGCCCTCAACCGCCTGTAGCAAGGAAAGCGTCGTTGAATCTGCCTGGTTTACCGTTTCGAGCGGTTGCAGCTCATCTGCCACCTGCAGCGCCGTTTGCGGTAAATACGTTTTAAGCATTTTTTCGAGCTTCGCTAAATCAATGGGCTTTGACATATAATCAGCAAAGCCTTCTGCAAGGTACATTTCACGTGCACCACTGACCGCATTTGCCGTAAGCGCAATAACAGGCACGTCCTTGTTAAGATTTGCGTCAAGCGTCTGCATAAAGCGCAGCGTTTCTATGCCGTCCATAACCGGCATCCGGTGGTCAAGGAAGATTAAATCGTAGCGCTTTTCTGTCACCAATTTGAGCGCCTCGTGTCCGCTAAGCGCCGTATCTACCTGAATAAGCGTTGGCCTTAAAAGCCCTTTTACCACCGTCAGATTTATTGCCGTATCGTCAACGACTAAAACCCTACATTCTGGCGCGGTAAAGTTTTCAAAATGCACATTGGTCGGCTCAAGCGGCTTTTGGAACGACTCGACCGTTTCACTGCCAACAGGCGTCCAGTCAGCAACCGTCTGCGCCACGGAAAACGAAAAGCACGAGCCTTTGCCATATTCACTCTGCACCGAAAGCGTTGTTCCCATAAGCGTAAGCAGATTATTCACAATCGCCATGCCCAAGCCCGTTCCCTCAATGGTGCGGTTTCGGCGCTCTTCTATACGCTCAAATGCCTTAAAAAGCTTTGGCATGTCTTCTTCACGAATGCCAATGCCCGTATCTGTCACGCTTACCGTAAGCAAAATCGTGTCGGCTTTCTCCGTTTTTTGCCAGCCGATAGCAAGCGTAACACTTCCTTGCTTGGTGTACTTTACGCCGTTTGTCAGAATGTTAAGCACGCACTGCTTTATGCGCACCTCGTCTCCCACCAAAAGATGCGGCAAATCCTCGGCAATATGCACCTCAAACGCAAGCTTTTTTTCCTGTGCACGCGGCGCTATCATATTATACAAATCGCCAACAACAGAAGAAATGTCATACTCAACCGGAATGATTTCAACCTTGCCTGCTTCTATCTTGGAAAAATCCAGCACGTCGTTAATCAGACTCAACAGCGTTTTTCCCGACCGCTGTATGTTCATTGCGTAATTGACGATATTCTGCTCGGTGCTTTCGCGGATAATCAGCTCGTCAAGGCCGAGTACCGCATTAAGCGGCGAGCGAATTTCATGCGAAATATTTGAAAGGAAAGCGGATTTTGCTTTGTTTGCAAGCTCTGCCACCCGCACGTCTCGCCGCAAGCTGTATTTTTCGGATTTGGTGACAAAAAGCGAAAGCGTAATGGAAATGCTTATGATATAGCAGACAAAAAGCACAATCAGGACAAACGAAAAGGTGCGCACATGCCGCAAATCATTTTGAACAGCCTGATAGACCGCCTCCAGAAGGAGCGAAAGCCCCTCTTCAGTTTCATGCACTGCGGTCAAAAGACGCAAAATCCGTGCATCATAGCTTACAATGCGAGCAAACACCTGTTCTTTATTCCGAAGCAGATTTTCTGCCGCATTCCGCGCTTGTTCCTGTACTGTTTTTTCAGGCAGCTTTGCTACGATTTCATGCAGTTTTTCAGTAACCGCCTGTGCTTTTTCATGCACCAGCGCCGCATCACTTTGTTCAAGCACGGCTCGGCTGTAAAGTGAAAAAAAGAGATCGACACTTGCGACTGCGGCAGAAAAATCATATTGCAGCTCGTCTGGCGGCGGGGAAACAGCACCGCGTGGAGGGTGCACCATATCTTTTGTCACTTCGCGAATCGGCTCGTCCAGCTCCAAAAAATTATGAAATTCGCCCGTATCATCACAAAAGCCACGCCACTCAATCATTGAAAAAAGCGTTGCAATCGACCGCCGCTCTTCTGCCGTCAACACCTTCAGACGCTTTATATCAAGGGAAAACGCACGATCATAACCGACTGCATCTGAAAAATAATCATACATGAGCGAGTAATCGTCAAGAATAGCGTTTTGCAGTGCAGCGTCATTTGAGTACAGGTAACGCACCTTTTGCGTTTCCGTGTTCGTACGGGTAATGCGCACATCGCTCAATGTCGAAAGCAGCTTCATTTTTGCGCTATACCTTGTAATCGTCATAGCAGCACTGACCGTAAAGCCAATCATCACCCCAAAAAGTATCAGCAGATAAATCTTAAAGTGGCGTTTTATAGCCGCCGGCTCTGGAATAGTTTCATCTACAACTTTGTTTCTCCCCATTAGTTCCCCTTAAAGAAATCGTCAATACTCTGTTTTAAGAGCTCTGGCTGCATCGTTTTTAAAAGATACTTTTGGGGATTTTCTGAGAGCACTTTTGTTACAATGTCGCGGTCATTTTTTGAAGTCAAAAAGATTACCGGTATGTGAGAAGTAAACGGTTCACTTTTGAGCATCTGAAAGACCTGCAAGCCAGAGGCGACAGGCATTTCGTAGTCAAGCAAAATCAAATCAACCGTGGTGTGCGCAAGCATGGTAATGGCATTTACGCCGCTGTTAGCCATATACACGTCATAATCTTTTGAAAGCCACATCTTAATGGAGCGCAGGTAGATGGGGTCGTCATCTACAACAAGAATGCGTTTCCTGCCGCCCGTAATAGCAGAAAGGTCAAGCGCCGCAGAAATATGCATTAAAATATCGTTTATGGCGACTGGCCGCTCAAAGGTTGCCGCAATGATAGAGTTCGGTATAACGGATAGCGCAGAACCAATCTCAGCAGGATTTCCAATCAGATACAGCAGGCGACTGGTGTTGTCCTCGTAGAGCTTTTTTAGATATTTGAGAGAACCTAAAAAGCCATCGACACTTCCTTCCAGATACACGATAAAAATATCGGGAATATTATGCATAAGCTGCAGCTCCACTAAATCGGGCTGCGCACTCACGACTTCAAAATGTGCTGAGGCAAGACTTTTTTCCATTGCCTTTGCTAAAAAATTGTGAGATTCGCTTATAAATAAAATGCGCCTATCCATGCGATAATTACCCTCGTAGCGATTATTGTAGCATAATTTTAAGGTTTTGACAGCTGTTTATTTGGAAAAAAGAGATTTTTAACAGCATGTTATTAGGCGATGAATATTTGGAGTAGTGGCGAACAGCGCCCCCTTGATAACGTGCATTTTCGTACTTTTCTTTTTACGCTGGACTACGTTCTTAAAAGTAGCAGTATGAGCGATGAATTTATGAGGCAGACGCTGTGCCGTACAAACGATGTTTTAAACGATACTGATAATATGATTCTTACTGATAAAGACGGTAATCAGCTGGTACGTAGCGATGAGTACCCGCTGGTACAGGTAGAACACCGCCGCTATTATCAAGAGGCAATGCAAGGTAAGGAATATGTATCTGATGTTCTTATCAGCCTTGCAAATAACACGCTTATAACCGTTCTTGAAGTTCCCGTTTTAGGTGAAAAGGGGAATGTTGTGGGAATGGTTCAGAGGGATTATAACCTTTCTGCCCTGCAGGACTACATAAAAACGCTTGCAAATGAGAATACCAAAGTTATTATTACAGATAGTGTTGGAAACCTTGTTGCACACTCAGAAAACCTGTTTGAAGATGCGCTTAAAAATAATCAGCTTGTTTCGTTAGGTTCTCATCCTGCGGTTCAGGCAGGTCTTGCTGGGAAAACAGGTACCATGGTGGTTAAAAAGTCTCTTACCGGAGTAGCTAAGGGACCGCCTATGCTTTTAAGCTACATAAGAAACGACATTTCCGGCTGGGTTATCGTAACGGGGCGCTCGTACAGTTTTATCTGGCAGGATGTTATTAAAAATACGCTTATCGCAGGTACGGTTGGCATTATACTGCTTTTAGTTATTGCGCTGCTGGCGGCATTTGTGGCAGAGCGGGCAACCAGAAAAATCCGTGCGCTTTCAGCTTTAAAGACGTAAACGACACACTTGGACATCAGACTGGCGATGTTGTTTTGCATGATTTTGGAGAAATCTTAAAACGGCTGTTCCGGTCAACCGATTTAGTCGGGCGTTTCGGTGGGGATGAATTCGTTGTGCTTATAAATGATATTCCCGGAAAAGAAATTGTCATTCAAAAGGCACGGCGTATTGTTGAGGCAGCAACGGCTGTTTCCCCAAACACTGAAGTACGAATCAGTGCCAGTGTGGGAATTGCATCTACCCCGCAGCATGGAATTGATTATGACTCTTTATTTGCTGTTGCAGACAAAGCCGTGTATGCGGTAAAAGAAAGCGGCAGATGCGGTGTCTGTTACGGAAAAGAGGCCGTTATCCGGTAAATTCCCATAAAAAAAGCCCGTCACAGCAAAAGCTATGGCGGGCTTTTAGTCATGGGGGATGACCAATAAGTAAAAATTGCGGTGGTTGAGTAGCACAAAGTGCGTATCGAAACCACCACCTATAGCGTTTAAGGTCATTTCGACAAGCTCAATGACCACATGCCACAAACTTGTTGGTCAGCCCCATCTATCAGGTTTTACGCAAAACTATGCGTTAAGACGCTTTTCCAAGTCGTCCAAGCATGCGCTGAGTTCTTTTGGAAGGTGTGAACCGAACTTCGGATAGTGGTTTTCGCGAATGTCCTTAATTTCCTTCTTCCAGCCTTCAACGTCAACCTTGGTGATTTCAGGCAGAGTCTTCTTGTAGTAGTCTGCAAGACCGTCGGTGTTGATTGCACCCTCTTTGGGCATGTAGCCGATGGGAGTGTCGACGTAGTTGTCTTTGCCGTCGCAGCGGTCGAAAATCCATGCGAGGACGCGGCTGTTGTCACCATATCCTGGCCACATGAATCCGCCTGGAAGATCCTTGTTGTTTTCGTCCTTGCGGAACCAGTTGACGTAGAAAATCTTTGGCAGAAGGTCTTTGTCTTTTGCGGCATTGCCTACATCAATCCAGTGCTGGAAGTAGTCGCCCATGTTGTATCCACAGAAAGGAATAATTGCGAAGGGGTCGCGGCGAATCTTACCAACTTCCTCAGGGTTGATTGTAGAAGCGGCTGTAATTTCTGAACCCACGATAGAGCCAAGGAATACACCGTGGTTCCAAGAGCGAGCCTGGTGTACCAGAGGTACAGTTGAAGGACGGCGTCCACCAAAGAGAATTGCGCTGATGGGTACACCTTCTGGAGATTCCCACTCAGGAGCAATACAAGGGCACTGAGAAGCGGGTGCAGTAAAGCGTGCGTTGGGGTGAGCAAATTCTTCGCCCTTTGGAGACTTGTCCTTAGGAAGAGCATCACGAGTATTTCCCTTCCAGTCAACAAGCTTGCCCTTTGCCGGATAACCAATTCCTTCCCACCAAACATCTCCATCTTCTGTAAGGGCGCAGTTGGTGTAGATTGTATTCTTTTCTGCAGAAATAAGAGCGTTCTTGTTTGATTCTGCGCTTGTTCCCGGAGCAACACCAAAGAATCCAGCTTCGGGGTTGATTGCGTACAGGCGTCCGTCCTTTCCAAACTTCATCCATGCAATGTCGTCTCCAACTGTTTCAACCTTCCATCCGGGGATTGTAGGAATAAGCATAGCAAGGTTTGTCTTTCCACATGCTGAGGGGAATGCGCCAGTTACATACTTAACCTTTCCTTCGGGATTTGTAAGTTTGAGGATAAGCATGTGCTCTGCAAGCCAGCCTTCGTCCCTAGCCATAACAGTTGCAATGCGGAGTGCAAAGCATTTCTTTCCAAGAAGTGCGTTTCCGCCGTATCCAGAACCGTAAGACCATACGAGGCGTTCCTCGGGGAACTGAGTGATGTACTTCTGCTCAACAGGAGCGCAGGCCCATACACCGTTGTCCTTTGCACCGTTGTTAAGGGGCTTACCTACAGAGTGGAGACAGGGAACGAATTCCGCATTGGGGTCAGCGTTGAAGATGTCAAGAACCTTCTTTCCTGCGCGAGTCATGATGTCCATGTTGAGGACAACATATTCTGAGTCTGTGATTTCCACACCGTTCTTTGAAATGGGTGAGCCAAGGGGACCCATGCAGAATGCCTGAACATACATTGTGCGTCCGTGCATACATCCTGTGTAAAGTCCCTTCATGGTAGCCTTAAGCTCTTTGGGATCAATCCAGTTATTTGTTGGACCAGCGTCTTCCTGCTTTACGGAAGAAATGAAAGTGCGCTTTTCTACGCGTGCAACATCAGATGGATCTGAGCGGAAAAGGAAGCTGTTAGGCTTCTTTGCAAGGGGTGTTGCCAAACCTTCGTCAACACATTTTTTCATAAGGCGGTCATATTCTTCTTTTGAACCGTCAATAACTACAACATTGTCAGGTTGGCACATGTCAATGCATTCCTGAACCCAAGCCTTGATTTTAGGATGCTTGATGTCATCAAGAGTCATGCTCATACAAATACTCCTTGTACACAGAAAAGGGTAGGCGAGGCATACCGAGCAGCAACGCGCCATACTATGCCTTCTGTCCCAGTCCGATTTCTTACGCTGAAAGTATATAGAAAAAGACAGGGGAATTCAAGCAGTTGGCAGGTAGGTTTTCCTTGACGGAAGCGTTTCAAGGGGGGGCTATTTTTTTTACTCTTCTTCTCTATTCCG
>CALAEZ010000213.1 GCA_937891125.1 uncultured Treponema sp.
GGACGTGCAGTATCCGGGGCAAGAACAGTGAAAATTGCCATGCTCGGCGGAAGCTTTAATCCGCCCCATATTGCGCATCTTATCTTAGCTGACAGCATTTGCACGGAGCTGGGGTACGATAAGGTGCTGTTTGTGCCCGTTAATCTGCCGCCACACAAAGAAATGGCGCAGAGTGCTTCGGCTTGTGACCGCCTTGCAATGGTGCAGGCGCTAGTGGCGTCTGACGAACGCTTTCTGTGTGAGC
Organism: uncultured Treponema sp.; assembly: GCA_937891125.1. Lineage (GTDB taxonomy): Bacteria > Spirochaetota > Spirochaetia > Treponematales > Treponemataceae > Treponema_D. Next base: position 245 of record CALAEZ010000213.1, read on the forward strand.
CATGTGAAATTGAGCGTGGGGGCATTTCCTACACGTATGACACCGTTGGCTACTTGCAGCAAAAATATGCGGGAATGCTTTCTGATAAAATTGCCGTTGTGTTTGGAAACGATTTGGCACGCAATTTTGGTAAGTGGGAGCATGCCCGCGAGCTGTCAGAAATTGCAGACATCATTCTTGCTGCTCGACCAAAGGAGTTAGAGCACGCCGCATTTGAAAACAAGCCTACGGCGCTGTATGCAACCGAGGATGATGCCTTTGATATTTCGCATTATCGGCATAAAACGCTTGCAAATCCGCAGATTGTGCTTTCGTCGACCGATATCCGTGAGCGCATTGCCTCTGGCGCTTCCTGGCGTTACCTTGTAAACGAGGGCGTTTTTCACTATATTGTGGAGCATAGACTTTATGGATACCGAACTGTTTGAAAGAGTAAGATCCCGCGTACAGGCGTCTGTCAGCGAAAAGCGCTATGCGCATTCAATGCGCACGGCAAAAATGGCAGAGGAAATGTGCTTGCGCTACGGAGTTGATGCAGAAAAAGGCTTGTTTGCTGGTATGGCACATGATTTGTGCAAGGATTGCTCTGACGAAGCGCTTTTTTCGCTTGCCGCAAAGGACGGATGCGTCATAAGCGATTTAGAAAAACGTATTCCTGCGCTTCTGCATGGACGGGCAGCCGCAGTTGTGCTGCATGAATCCTTCGGCGTGCAAGATGCTGACATCCTGCAGGCAATTGCGCAGCATACGCTTGGCGACGCAAACTTGTGTGCGCTTGCAAAAATCATTTTTGCTGCTGACAAAATTGAGCCAGGACGGTCACAGTCAACGGACGAGTATCGCAAGCGGCTTTTATCTCTTTCGCTTGATGAGATGACGCTTTCTGTTGTGCAAGAAAATATTGATTTTTTAACATCGCGTGGTAAGCAGGTTGCGGCAGCATCGCTTGCGTTTAGAGATTCGCTACTAGCGGCAATCACCGTGCAGCGTTAGGGGGCACGATAATGAAAAAAAATGGTCACACGGGGCATGGCGAACGAAACGGCGGAATCTTTCTGGTGCTGATTTTTTTGATTCTTGTTGTCTTTACCGTGGTGCTTGCCCTCTCATTGCATACAAATGCTGTCGACGAAACGTTGAAGAACGATTCTGTTATTAAGGTGCTCTTCGTCATGGAAGACCGCAATCAGGTGCTTTTTACGGACGTTCTTTTGTATTATCCGGTTTCAAAGCGTGGTGCGCTTATCAATATTTTGGGAAACACTGGAGCAATCTATGAAAGCTTAGGACGCGTAGACCGCATTGACGCCATTTATACTGAGTGTGGCATAGAAACCTACCGCACGGAAATTGAAAAGCTCATAGATATGCCGATTCCGTTTTCTATAGTGCTGCATCGGGAGCAGTTTGGCGAGCTTACTGACCTTCTTGGCGGATTAAAGGTTTTTGTACCGTCTCCCGTAGATATAAAGAATGACGAGGGTGAGCGTTGGCTTTTGCCGAGCGGAGCGGTTACGCTTGACGGCGATAAAATCAACACGTACTTGTTGTATGCAAAGCCCGATGAATCTGATGACGACATACAGGATCGCCGACAGAATGTGATACTCGCGTTTTTGACGGCACTTAATCGAGAGTCTCAAAAGCTCTCGCTTGCCTTTCCCCTGTATGCATCGCGTATGGAAGCAAATATTGAAGGCGCAAATTTCTTGCGGCTTATAACCGAAATTGCAAATCTTGACGCCGAGCGTATTCAGCCACAGGCGATTACCGGCTCTCGACGCGTTGTAGACGGCAAGGTGCTGTTGTTCCCGTTCTATGACGGTCAGCTTATTAAGGACGTTGTGCGACAGACGACTGCAGCGCTTATTTCGCTTGATGAAAATGCCGGCAGCCGCACGTATGTGCTTGAAATTCAGAATGGCACGAGCGTACAGGGGCTTGCGCGAAATACGGCTGTGCTTCTGCAGGGTGCTGGCTACGATGTGCTTAGCACGGTTAACGCTGACCGCAATGATTATGAAAAAACAGTGATTATCAACCATATTGGCAATGCCGAGGTTGCAAAAAATATTGGGGATTTTATTCACTGTAAAGATATTATCGATGAAGAAATTGTTTCAGATAAGGATGCGGATAGTAACAGTTTTAGTGTCGATTTTACTATTATTTTGGGTCGCGACTTTGACGGCCGCTATGTGAAGTAAACGGATACGCGTGTTGAACGCCAAGG
>CALAEZ010000214.1 GCA_937891125.1 uncultured Treponema sp.
GATCTGATCGTGACTGGAGTTCAGACGTGTGCTCTTCCGATCTGCGGCGACGGTCTGCGAAAGCACATCCGGCGTGATAAACTCAAGCGCCGTGCCCGCGTCTGTTTTGTTGAGCGGGTTGTAGCGGTAGAAGTGCCAGCCTTCGCGCGCCTCTACGGCTGCCGGGCATTTTTCCGGGTGCTGTGCCCAGTCGCGCTCTAAGGCTGCGCGGGCTTCCGGGTGCATGGCTGCAAGTTTGTCTGCGCGCTCTGAAAGCATAGCACGGGCGCGATCGAGCACGGCGGCCTCTTCGCTGTCGGAAAGGCGGTCGAGCACCTGCGCGCCGAGCATGTAGGGGCTGTCGCTGGCTCCGACAGTGGTTTTGTCTGCGTCGGTGCGGCTATAGTAAAAGCCGGTGGTGCTTTCGCGGTGGGCAACGTCTTCAAGCGAGGCGATAAACGGCATGGCTTTTTCATGCGTGATTTTGCCTTCAAGTGCGTCTAAAGCCTTGCGGTAGGCGCGCGTTACCATAGCAACGTAGTAAATGCTTTTCATGCGCCCTTCAATTTTGAGCGAGTCTACGCCTGCTGCCTGTAAGTCGTCTAAGTGGTCAATCATGCACAGGTCTTTGCTGCTTAAAATGGCGGTAAAGTCATCTCCTTCAAATACCGGGAAAAGCTCACCCGGTCGCTGCCTCTCCTGCAGGCGAAGAATTCCTGACTGTGCAATTTCTTTTGCCGCCTCCGAGCTGATTACGCCGCCTGTCTCGTTGAGCTTTGCCAGCGCGTTTTCACTTTTTGCCCTTCCGCTTTCCACTCCAAGGTCGTATTCCCATCGGCAGGTGTGGCTGCAGAAGCCGCTCTGTGCGCTGCGTCCGGTAAGGTACGCGCTCATCAGGCAACGGCCGCTGTAGGCAATGCACATAGCTCCGTGCGCAAACACTTCTATTTCCATGTCGGGCACGGCGTCTTTTATCTCGCGGATTTCTTTTAAGCCGACCTCGCGCCCTAAAACAACGCGGTCAAAGCCGATGCTCTTGTACATTTTGACTGTTTCGCGGTTCATGCAGCTTGCCTGCGTACTTACGTGCAGATGCGCGGCAGGGAAATGCTTTTGCAGAATCGGCACGATGCCGATGTCCTGCACGATGAATGCGTCAATCGGGTACTGCTTAAAGTAGTCAAGATTTGCTAGAAGTGCGTCAACGTCGCGGTTGTGGAATGCGATGTTAAGCGCGCAGTGCAGTTTTTTCCCCGGATACTTTTCTTTGAGCGCAATGACGCGCTTGTACTCGTCCTCATAAAAATTGTCTGCCTTGACGCGGAGTGAAAACCGCTTTAAGCCGATGTAGGCAGCGTCTGCGCCGTATGCGTATGCGTAACTTAGTTTTTCGACGTTTCCCGCCGGTGATAAAAGTTCCATATAACTCCTTCTTTGGGGCGAGCCTCGAACCCCCAGTGTGATTATGAACTGGCAATGTCGGTTCTCGCCGAGAGCCACTTTCCCGTAGCTGCCTCCTAGTGCGTGCAGCTTTCAAGCACAATGCTGTTTGTTTCCACGCTTTCGCCGGTGCGCACGTTGCGGGCGGTAATCAGCTGCCCGATTCTTTCTACTGCAACATGTGCCTGCGGAATGTAGTCGTCCACGAGCTGAAAAAGCGGCATCATGTCGCGCCAGATGTCAAGTTTGCAGTCAACGCCGGCATCATGCGCCTGTGCCACAAACACCTCTGCATCGTCTAAAAAAAGCTCCTTTTCGCCCATCTGAATGAAAATCGGCGGAAGTCCTTTTAAAAGCTGCCGGTCAGCGCGGAGCGGCGAGACAAGCGGATTTACGCGGTTTTCAAGATACGTGTAGTAATCTGCTGCAAGCTTTACGCTGTCAGTCGTAAACACCTCGTCCGCCGCCTTTTTCTGCGCAAGCGTTTTAGAGTCAGCACCAATGTCAAGCCACGGACTAAAAAGCACCACGCGGCTGACGGCTTTTTTTACCTGCTCCTTTAAGCTCATCAAAACTGAAAGCGCGATACTTGCGCCAGAGGTGTCTGCAAGTACGATAATTTCTGGCTTTGCGTCTTCTGCGGCGTCAAGATTAAGCGAGCAGGCAATTTGCTCTTCGGTATAGGCGGCTGTAATTACTGCCTGCACGTCTTCAAGCGCGGCAGGGTAGGGGTGCGCTGGCGCTAGGCGGAATTCGGGAACTACAACGCGGCATGACATTGCGTGTGCAAGCGAGGCGCAGAATGAGCGGTACGTTTTTCGGCTTCCTGCAACAAAGCTTCCGCCGTGCACGTAAATGGCAATCTTGTTTGACGCATACAGCTCGGGGCACAATAAATCGCACGTAACGCCGCTGTAGGTGCGCTCGGTTGCGTCTACACGGTTAGGCAAAATCGGCGCAAAAAAAGCCTTTTCAATCTTTTCTCTGAATACGGTTATGTCTGTTTTTGGTGAAAGCAGCATGGTGCGCAGCTTCTTTACTGCCTGCTGCCGTTCTTTTGAGCTCATGCGCACACTATAGCAAAAAACGCATACATTT
>CALAEZ010000215.1 GCA_937891125.1 uncultured Treponema sp.
CTACACGACGCTCTTCCGATCTGCCCTACGAAAATTGCCAGGCACGCGAGCGAACGCAGGTGCTTATGGACATAGCAAATAAAAACGGCGCACTCGTTATCGGTACAGGCGATTTAAGCGAGCAGGCGCTCGGCTGGGCAACCTACAATGGTGACCACATGTCTATGTATGGCGTTAATGCTTCAATTCCAAAAACACTCGTGCGGCATTTAGTTGCGTGGTTTCGGGACGAGGCAGAAAAAAAAGCCGACAGTGAGCTTGCTGCGGTGCTCCAGGATATTTTGGATACGCCCGTGAGCCCAGAGCTGTTACCGCCCGATGCAGAAAACAATATTGCGCAAAAAACAGAAAGCATTGTTGGTCCCTATGAGCTGCATGATTTTTTCTTGTACTACGTGCTTCGCTTTGGCTTTACGCCTAAAAAGATTTATTATTTAGCAGAGCGTGCGTTTATTTCACAGCCTAAGCTTTCAGGACAGGAAGTGCGGTATACAAAGGCAGACATAAAAAAATGGCTGGTTTCTTTCTACCGACGTTTTTTCTCGCAGCAGTTTAAGCGAAGCTGTATGCCCGATGGCGCTAAAGTCGGCACGGTCAGTCTCAGCCCGCGCGGCGACTGGCGTATGCCGAGTGACGCTGCCGCTTCCCTTTGGATCAGTGAGGCAGAGAAGCTGTAAATGTTAAGCTACGAGCACATATATCATGCCGGAAATCATGCTGATATTTTAAAGCATATCGTCCTTACGCTGATTTTAGAGCATCTGAAAAAAAAGCCTACTCCCTTTTCGTTCATTGACACCCATGCCGGAAGCGGCGTGTATGCACTGAACGACGAGCGTGCGCTCAAAACAAATGAATCAGAAGGCGGAATTCGCCGTTTCTTTTCTGCACTGGAAGCGGGCGTACCTCCCGATGTGCGCGCACAGTTTTTAAGCGATGCTTCCCCATTTGCGTCCTTTACTGCGCTTGAAAAAATCTACCTTGCGCACAGTCGCTATGCAGGCTCGCCAGAAATTGCCCGCTGCCTGCTGCGGGCATGCGACACGGTAACCCTCTGCGAGCTGCATCCACAGGCGTTTTCAGCCTTAAAAACAGCACTGCGGTCGTCACCGCTTTTTGGAAACGTTGAGCTTGAAACGCAGTGCGCAGTGCATTTGCATAAAAGGAATGGTTTTGAACTACTTTCGTCCCTCAAGCCACCGGCTCGCGGCGTCGTACTTGTTGACCCCAGCTATGAAGAGCTTTCAGATTTTACGGATGTGGCGACAGCGCTTTGTGCGCTTTACAAGCGCTGGAGAAGCGGCGTCTTTGCGCTCTGGTATCCGCTCACCACATCAAAGGGTTTTGCCTGCAGCAAAATGCGGGAAGCGCTTATTTCCTGCGTGCAGACCACCGAGCGTGAGCCAAAAATTCTTGACGTGCAGCTTACCGTCTGCGAGCAAGAAGCGCTTTCAGGAAAAGCATCGCTCTATGGAAGCGGCATGATGATTATTAACGCCCCCTACAAGCTTGATTCTGAACTGGAGGTATTGTTACCAGCGCTTGAACGCCTGTTAGGCAAGGAAAGCGGAAAAAGTGCGCTTGAGCACTACTAGCAGCATACAGACTCGTTCGTCACACATGGTAACTGCGCACACTATGAAAACTAC
>CALAEZ010000216.1 GCA_937891125.1 uncultured Treponema sp.
CTTGATGACGGTTATGCCGTTCATTCTTATCATTGCAATTTTCTACTTGTTCATTATTCGTCCACAGAATAAAAAGCAGAAAGAAACCCAGAAAATGATTGATGCGCTGAAAAAAGGTGACAAGGTTGTTACGATTGGTGGCATTCACGGTGTAGTGGCCTCTACCAAGGAAAAAACTGTTATCGTAAAAGTTGACGACAGCACAAAAATTGAATTTTCTCGCTCGGCTATCAGCGGTGTGGAAGTAGATAAGCCAGCAAAAGCTGAATCTTCTGCAAAGGCAGAAAAAACTGAAAAATCAGAAACAACGGAAGCTGCAGATACTGCTGAAAAAGCTTCTGAAGAAAAATAACAAAAATTCGGAGTGAACTATGAATAAGCGAAGCCGATTCATTACTATTCTGGTAGTTCTTGCTGTGTGCTTTGCGTTCTTGTGGCCGTCAATTAGCTGGTACGCTCGTACCTCAAAAGACGCGCAGACATTGGCGCTTGGCTCTCTTGAAAAAATTAAGGACTACTCAACTGCAAAAGCAAGCGAGGATGTACTTGCATTAAAAGCGCTTGCGAACACGAATGCTGCTGCTGAGCTTGACGCTTCTTACGAGTATCTTGTTAAGGCTGCACGTAAGGCGTACAAGGCTGACGGTAAAAAGCTAGAGGAGCCAGTGACTGTTGCCGCTGTTTTGAGCGCATTTTCAAGTGAATCTGAGCTGTTGGCTGTTATTGAAAGCAATTATCGTAATGATATCTTGAAGGCAAAGAAGCGCTATACAAACAGTGTAAAGCTTGGCCTTGATTTAAGCGGCGGTATGAACATTATCGTCCATGCAGATTTGGATGCGGCACTTGCTTCTCAAAGTGATTCTACTTCTGTCGTTTCAGATCCCGTGCAGTTCAAAAAAGATGCGATGGCGCAGGCTATTGAAACGCTGACAGGACGCATTGATAAGTTTGGCTTAACGTCTCCTGTGGTACGCCAGCAGGGTGAAGACCGCATCTACATTGAAATTCCTGGCGCTGCTGACAGTGAAAGCGTAAATACGCTTGTTATGGGTAAGGGCATCTTGAATTTCCGCTTAGTCGATGATGCTGCAACGCAAAGCTTTAATATGTATTACGCACAGCATGCAGCGAGTACGTTTACTGCAAACGGTAAGCTTTTAGATCCGTCAATCATTCCTGATGACTGCGAGGTTATGGGCTTGTACACTAAGGATGATTACGGTCTTGATGAGCGTATTGGTTATCTTGTTGTAAAGAAAGAAATTGCGCTTGACGGTCAGCACATTAAGAGTGCTCAGGTTACCGCAAACAATCTGAATAATCAGCCACAGGTTACGTTCGAGCTTGACGGTGACGGCGCGGTTATCTTTGGCGACTTTACGGCAGCTCATGTAAATGAAAGCCTTGCAATTGTAAGCGATGACAAAATTAAGTCGTATGCACGCATTAACGAAGCTATTCGCACCGGTCAGGTTGCAATCAGCGGCTTTAGTGTTGATGAAGCACAGAATCTGCAGAAGGTGTTGCAGACAGCATGGCTTTCAGTTCCGCTTGAAGTGGAAAGTCAGCAGGTTATTGGTGCATCCTTGGGCGATCAGGCTATTCAGCAGGGTATTCGAGCGCTTGTGGTCGGTCTGACTGCAGTTCTGGTTTTCATGCTGCTGTACTATCTTGGCGCTGGTGTAAATGCAATTGTCGCTCAGGTTTTGAATATGTATATCATGTTCTCTGTTTTGAGCGCCTTTAATCTTACGCTTACGCTTTCTTCAATTGCTGGTATGATTTTAACGGTTGGTATGTCTGTTGATGCTAACGTTATCATTTTTGAACGCATTAAAGAAGAGTTGCGCTCTGGTAAGAGCCGTGCTGCTGCGATTGCATCGGGCTTTGACAATGCATTCTGGGCAATTATGGACTCTAATATCACGACATTTATTGCGGCTATCTTTATGTCACAGTTGGGAACTGGTTCAATCCAGGGCTTTGCTGTAAGTTTGGCAATTGGTGTTGTTTCTTCTGTGTTCACGGCTTTGGTCGTATCCCGCCTGATGTTTGATTTTGGCACTGAAGTGATGCACAAACAGCATGTCAGCATCAGCTGGAGGGTAAAGTAATGAAAAAGACAATTCATTTCAGTAAATTCTTTACGGGCGCCGTTGTATTAAGTGCGCTTGTTATCATCAGTGGCATCGCTTCTATTGTGCTGCGCGGCGTTAACTTTGGTCTTGACTTTAAGCCAGGTATGATTGAAGAAATCCGTATTGCGCCAGCTGTCATGGAAGTAACCTATACGGGTAGTGCCACGGTAAGCGTTGATCCGTCTGCAACGGGGCTTGATTTAGTCGTCAGTGGCGTAGGAGACGAAAACCGCACGGTATCTGTTCCGTATGCTGAGTATACAACGGTTGCTGCTGTTGCGGAGCAGCTTAAGACAGTGGAAGGCGTTTCTGTAAGCGTGCTGAAAGATGGCGTTTTAGGCGAAAATGTGCTGTACGTGAACTCTGCTTCTACTACTAATTTGAGTGAAAATCCGCTGCGCCTCTTTGCGCCTGATGCTGCTAGCGTTGTAAATGCCGATGAGGTTCGTGCAGCATTACAGGATTTTGAAAGCGTTGATGTGAAAACACTGGGTACTGGTGTTTCTACAAGCTATCAGATTCGTATGGGTGTAAGTAAAGATGAAACGGGGAAGAATATGCAGGAAGCGACCGCGCTTGCGCTTTCTGACGCATTCGGTGCAGATAAGGTTGCCGTGGTAAAATCAGACTTTATTGGCTCTCAGTTCAGTAAAAATCTGGTGCGCGACTCTATTTTGCTGGTGCTTGCAACACTTTTGCTTATCTGGATTTATGCGACAATCCGCTTTCACTGGGATTTTGCACTTGCTTCGGTTATTGCAGTTATTCACGATGCGTTTGTGATGATAACGTTTATTACTTGGACACAGCTTGAGTTTAGCACAACGACTATTGCAGCGATTCTTACAATCGTTGGTTATTCAATTAACGCAACGGTTGTTATTCTCGATCGTGTGCGCTCAAATATGAAAATTGTTGATACTGCAAACTTTAAAGACATTTTAAACCTTGCGCTTACAGAGACCTTTAGTCGTTCAGTTATTACAACGGTAACCACGTTGTTCTCTGTTGTTGCATTGTTCGTCTTTACGACAGGTACTATTCATGACTTTGCAGAAGTGCTTATTGTTGGCTTGATTAGTGGCTGTTACTCTTCAATCTTTATTTCTGGTGCATTTATCGCATGTACTCGTAGAAATTTTAAGAATGAAGGCGCTGTTGCGGTAAAGGCTTCGAGCAACGTCGTTCAGTTTGAATAGGCTGTATCTGATGGTACGGTAAACTTGCCCGCGTTTTGTGCGCGGGTTTTTTTATGGAGATGATCTGTTTGCGGAGGTACTCGTGTGAACGTACTGAGAGCTGAAATACTGGGGTTTTGCGCAGGTGTGCGTCGCGCAGTTAGTGCGGCAGAAAAAGCGCTGCATGAGCGTGCGGTAACGCAACAGACTGGCGCTGTGTATACCTATGGACCGCTTATTCATAATCCTGTTGCGCTTGCAGAGCTTGCCGCAAAAAAACTGCAGGTGCTTGAAAAAGACAGCATTGACTTGCTTACTCACTCTGATACAGTGCTTATTCGCGCACATGGCGTTCCTCCAGCAACAGCGCATGCGCTAAAAGATACAGGTGTAGAGGTTATAAATGCTACTTGTCCGCTTGTTACGCAAAGTCAAAAGCGTGCTGCTGATTTTGCCCGCAGAGGGTATACTATTATCTTTGCAGGTGATAAAAATCACGGTGAGGTTGTTGGTATTCAGGGGTATGCAGAGGAGGCCGCACGCGCTTCTGGCGTTGAAAGTCCATTTTTGCTTGTGCGCACTGCCGAGGAAGCTGATGCCCTGCGCCTTACTAATGAAAAGCTGGTGCTTTTAAGCCAGACAACATTTAGTATAAAAGAGTTTGAACGAATTAGTGCGCTACTTCGTGAAAAAATGCCGCAAATAGAAATCTGTAGCTCTATTTGTCCTGCAACGCATGAACGGCAAGATGCGCTAAAAAAGCTGTGCGCACAGGTTGATGGCGTTCTTGTTATTGGGGGCAGGAATAGTTCTAATACCAATCGGCTTTTTACGACTGCGAAGCTGCTTTGTGCGCATGCGGCGCTTATTGAAACTGCCTCAGAGATTCCTGATTTTTTCTTTTCTCTTGCGACCGTGGGAATAACAGCGGGAGCGAGTACGCCAGATAGCGTTATAGAAGCCGTTGAAGCACGTCTTTTGGGAAAATAGTAGCAATAGTCATTGCTTTTATGGCAATGCTTTTATTGACTGTACACGGTCTTTTCGCTAAAATAGCGGAACATTATTAAAGGTCTTTTATTGTTGGAGTTTGAAAGATGGGTGCTATTAGTGTCATTTTGTTGGTTGCATTTGTGATTATTTGTGTGCTGTTGGTTCTTCTTGTGTTGGTGCAAGATGAGAACAATGGTGGCATGGGTGGCTTGCTTGGTGGTGGTCAGTCAGCTGCTTTTGGTGCACATTCTGCAACGGTTTTAACGAAGACAACTATTGTTTTAACAGTTTTGTTCTTTGTGGCAACATTCTTTATTGCTTTGTTGAATAAAAAGCCTTCTGATGCTGCAAGCTTATCTGCTGCAGCTGAGCAAGTAGAGCAGTCAACTGATACCGTGGTGCCAGAGGTTGAAGCTACTGGTGACTGGTGGAAGGATGCGGAAGCTGAAACAGAAGGTGCTGCTGAGGAAGCGCCTGTAGAGGCTGTTGAATCAATAGAGACTGCTGCGAACTAAGAAGGAGTTATGGTTTTAGACCAGATTTTTCCGAAAGAAACAATTTTAGTGCATGTAGAAAGCACTGAAAAAGAGGAGCTGTTTGAAGAGATGGTTGAGACGCTTCATGCAGCTCATCCTGAATTGGTGCGCGAAGAAGCTGTTCAGGCTTTGCTGGTGCGGGAACAAAAAATGTCGACGGGAATTATTCCATCGGTGGCTGTTCCTCATGCAGTGTGTGCTTCTTTGCATGATACCATCGGCGCTATTGGAATAAGCGCTGAAGGTATTGATTATGATGCGCTTGATAAAAAGCCTGTTCATCTTGTCTTTATGTTGCTTGCGGCTCCCAATCAGACGGGTAAGCATGTTCAGATTTTAAAAGTCTTATCTACAATTTTAGAAAAGCCAGATACGATTCCTGCATTGCTTTCGTGCACCTCAGCAGCTGATGTTCATTCAGTCTTGCGTTCTGCAGAGGCGGCGGCAGGTCAATAAATGAGAGAAGCTGAGGTTTTGTATGGCAGAGTTAGAAGCGAATGTTATTGAACATCTTATTGACGTTGAGCGTCGTGCGTCAGTCTTACTGACCGAGGCGCAGGAAGAGGCTGATAAACGTATTTCGAAAGCTCGTGCCGATGCAGATGAGCAGTTTAAGATGCAGTACAGTGCATTGGTTTCTGCGGAAGAAAAGTTATTCGTTGAAAAAACAACGGCGCTCACTGCTTCTTACCAACAGGCTGTAATGGATTACAAAACAAACATTACAGCGTGCAAAAAAGATGCTGCCGCATTTAATGCCTTTTGCGATAAGGTTTTTACGGCATAGGTAGGGACATAATGGAACGCTCAGCAGCTTCAGCTTATGTATATGCAAAGGCGTCTGGAATGCTTTCTCGCTCCTTTGTTGGCTCTCGCGCTTCAAAACTGTTTTCAGTGCAGTCGCTGCAGGAGCTGTGGAGTCTTTTGT
>CALAEZ010000217.1 GCA_937891125.1 uncultured Treponema sp.
GGATTGGCCTGGAAAACTTAGGGTCTATTTTTGCAAGCATTTCGCGCAAGGCATTGGGACCTCCCGTTGAAATACCGATTGCAACTATTTCTATAGGGCCTGGGTTTCGTATAGCTGTAATTACCTCTGGTGTCTTAGGCTTGGCTGGTTTCCAGATGGAGGCAGAAAAAATTGGATGTTCTGCTTCCTGTGCGTGAGGAGTGGCAGTTGTACCTGTTGCAGAAGGGGTAAGCGGTTTTTGCTGGCTTTTTCCCAAGAGACCGCTTTTTTTTGTGGCAGTTTCTGCTTCTTTGAACTTTGTCTGTTGTATAAAGAAGTCTACAGGGTATACGTCTTTGCCTTTGCGTCGGGCGTAGCGTGAACCGTAGGATGCTATGCGTTCTATAAGGGTTGCCGAAACAGACATGATGTTGTTGGAAACCGAACCAGAAGGCTTTGTTATAAAGTCTATAGCGCCTAGTTCCAGACATTCCATTGTTACAGCCGCACCTTTTGTGGCTACGGACGAAAGTATAAGAACAGGTATGTCTATTCCCTGCATTTTGCGTTCTTTTAGGAATTCTACACCGTTCATCTCTGGCATTTCTATGTCAAGGATTATGATGTCTGGCTTTGACAGGGGAATCTTCTGTAAGCAGAAGCGCCCGTTCATTGCTGTTGCGCAGACTTTCATTCCTTCTGTTCCGTCTACAACACGCGAAATAAGGTTTCGCATCAAGGCGGAATCATCACAAACCAAAACCTGTATGTCGTCCATTTTTCCTCTCCCTAAAGTTCATTTTTTTCGTAAAGACAGGCCCAGTCTGTTTTTAGGAATTTGAATTTTGTGTCCATACCGAATAGGCTTTCCGAATGTCCTATGAAAAGGTAGGAGTGGTCTGCCATTGAACGGTAGAAGCGGTCTATCGTAGACTTCTGGGCAGCCTCGTCAAAGTAGATAAGCACGTTACGGCAGAATACAATGTCGTAATTTTTTGTGCCACTTTCGTTGCGTAAGTTGTGGTAGTCAAAGTGCACGCAGTTCATCAGTTCGCTTTTTACCTGGTAGCCAGTGTCGGTTTGGGTAAAATATTTTTCCAGGTATTCACGGGGAATGCCCGTTATGCGTGGCAGTGGATAAAAGCCCTGCTGTCCTACCATAAGCGATTTAAGGGAAATATCGCTGGCTTTGATTTCGTAGGTGTAGGGATCCGGCAGTTTGTCCTGCAAGAGCATGGCAATAGTGTAGGGCTCTTCTCCTGTAGAGCAACCAGCACTCCAAATGCGTATGGTCGTATCCCCCGTCTTCTTTTTATTTTCGATTACGTGAGGAAGTACATAATTCACAAGCGCATCAAAATGTGGTTGGTTGCGGAAGAAACGCGTCAGATTCGTAGTAACAGAATCCAACATAATTTTCATTTCCTCTTTATCTGACAAGACGAGCTTTAAATAATCGTCAATATTTGCCAACTGTTTCTCGCGCAACATCTCTTTCATGCGGCTGTCAAGAATTGAACGGTTGGTGTCAGAGAATGTAATACCACTCTGGTCGTAAATTAGCTTGCGGAGTTTATCAAAATCCGCATCGGTCAATAAGTCTGCCATATCGCTTATTATATACCCACATTTCTAAAATGTAAACGAAATCATTTTTTTTTTGCTTTTTTTTAAGAATAAAGCTTTTTATTTTGACAAAACATTGAGATTTGTTCATTTTTGAGCTATAGTAGTAGGTACATAACGGATGTTATTACTATAAAGATGTATTTTTTGGAGGTAACAATCTCATGAAAAGAGTAATGATGACGGCGACAGCATTGCTGCTAGCTGGCGGACTTTTTGCATATAATCCGCCTGCTGGTGGACAAAATCTGCTGCGTCTTTCTTCACCTACATCACTGACCGATGCAGCTTCAGCCGCTGGTGGAGCTTTGTATGATGTTCTGCCAAACTCTGTGGTAACAAACCCCGCCGTAACCGCATATGAGCAGCGCATCGTGCTTAATGTGGGAGCAACAGCGCTTACTGACGGCAATGATGACGACGGCTCCCTCGGTGGCGCCTTTGAAGCAGGTCTTTTAATTCCGAGCCGTCGCGGTGTCGCATCCTTTTTGCTGCAGGGCATTTTTGCGCCACTCGTTGACATGCAGGTAGGCGATTCTATCAATGCGACCGCAGGTTTTTCAAAGGAAATTAACGAGCAGCTGTCGGTCGGGGCAAGCGCTACACTCGGCGTATTCTGGGGCTACGGCTCAGACTGGACAGGAAGTCTTGCGTTAGGCGCTTACTACAATTACGGCGACCTTTCCTTTATGAAGGACGCTCGCATTGGTGTTTCCCTGCTAAATCTTGGAAAAATGTACAACAGCACCAATGTGCGCGGCATAAACGATGACACTAGTGACTATGCAGCACGCGATACCGAATGGGACTACGCCTCTAACTGGCCGAGTCTTGCGACACTGCGCACTGGCTTTGCGGCAACACTGCTTGAAAAAGACAAGGTTAAGCTCGGTGGCTCATTTGATCTTGCTTATCCATCATTTCAGGATGTCGTCTGCGACATCGGAGTTCAGCTACAGTACGCTTCTATCATAAAACTGTCGATCGCTGAAGAGCTTGATGTGCGCGAGCTTGCTGCTGGAAACACGAATGTGCTTCCAGCAGTTGGATTAAGCTTCAAGTTCCTGCTGAAATCAAAGGCAGATTCTACCATTACCAAATTTGCTGGCGGCGAAGAAAGTGAAATGACTGTTTCTGCAGCGTGGCACAAAATGTATGAAGAGGTAAACGCTTTTAGCGCGGGCGCCGTACTCAAACTCGGTTTGGAAGATAAAGACCCGCCGAAAATCATTGTATGGGAGGAGGAATAATGAAAAAGTTTGCAGTTGCAGCAGCGTTTGCAGCCGTGCTTTCTGCCGGCTTATACGCAGAGCCAAAAACAGTCTATATTTCGCCAAATAACGATGGCGTGCAGGACTTTCTTGAGGTTCCGCTACGTATAAAGGAAAAACGCTACATAAAAAGCTGGAGTCTCAGCATTGAAAATGAGCAGGGCGAGCTGGTTCGCACAATCGGCAATAAGGTGACGCTTCCAACGCGCATTACCTTTAAGAGCTTTTTTAAGGCGCTTCTAAAGCCAAAGACGGGCGTCACCATTCCAGAGTCTGTCATCTGGAACGGCGTTATGGATAACAGTGAAATCGCTCCAGATGGTACCTACCGCTACTGGTTTACCGCAAGTGATGACAACAACAACACAGCGTCAACAGAAAAAATGGTTGTCATCGTTGATAATACGCCACCAGAAATTGACTTAACACAGCCCTCGCAAGATAACAAGATTTTTGGCGAAGGCGCAAAGGCACAGTTTAAGGTGCGCCAGGACGGTTCCGAAGAGGATTTGTGGCTTGCAACCTTTACCGACGTTGCAGGCAACAGCGTGTACACCAAGCGATTTACTACCAGTAAGCCATTGGATTTTGCATGGGATGGCACCAATGACGACGGAGCTCCGGTAAGCGATGGCGTGTATACGTATAAAATTGCAGCTACCGACCGCGCTGGAAACACGTCAGAACCAGCAACCATCACCAATATCATCTATTCTGCCGAAAAGCCGGCAACGAATATTACTATCAATGGCAGCCGCTATTTCTCTCCAAAAGAAGGCAGCGCGCTGAACACCATGAAATTTGATGTTAAGATTCCTGTTCCCGATGCAGCTGCGACAACAGGAAATAAGCTGACAGCATGGAAGGTTGAAATCATTGGCACCAATGGCAAAGTCTACAAATCATACAGCGGAGATGAAAACACGCTGCCGCCAGAATCCATCACCTTTGACGGCCGCGGAGATGACGCCTCTGTTGCTCCCGATGGCAACTACCAGGCACGGGTGACCGCAAAATACCTAAACGGCTACGAGCCAGATCCGGTAAGCTCTCCAGTCTTTACGCTCGATACCAAGGCTCCCGAGGCTGTTGTTAAGGCAAGCAGCACTATTTTCAGTCCTGACGGCGATGGAAACCTAGATACACTTACCATTACACAGCAGACCGCAACAGCTTCAGACACAGAGGCTCCTGTACAGAACTGGACTGGTGTGATTGCAGCAAAGGACGGCACTGTTGTACGTGAATATAACTTTGGTGCATTCCCGCCTGACACTATTGTATGGGACGGCTTAAATGCTCAGTTTGCACTTGCAGAAAATGGAGAGTATACATACACGCTTTCTGCAACAGACGCTGCGGGTAATAGCAATACGGTGCAGACTACTCCGTTTACTATTGATACCAGCAAAACAGAGCTTTTGCTTACAGCAGCTCTTGCAGCATTCAACCCGGCGGGCGACAGTGCACATAACACGCAGCGCTTAACACCGATTGTAAATGCAGGCAGCACAATTAAGCATTATGACTTAACCATCGCTGACGCAAATGGAAAGGCTGTCTACACCGAATCTGCTGACCGCGCACTTCCGAAGAGCTTTAGCTGGAATGGTCTAGCAAACACAGGAGACGCTACTGGCACAAGGTGTGCTGATGGCAGCTACAGTGCAAGCATTGCAACGGTTGCAGAAAACGGAACGGAAGCAAACGCAAGCACACAAAGCTTTATCATCGATACGGTTGCTCCGACTATCAGCGTACATGTTGCATATACACTTTTCAGTCCAGAACAGACAAGTACAAAACAAGTACTGCCGATTACTGCAGAATCTTCTAATGAGGACCGCTGGACAGGCTCTGTTGTCAACAGCAGCGGAAAGACCCTAAAAAACTACACCTGGCAGGGGGTTGTGCCGTCATTTGAGTGGGACGGCACCGATGACGCCGGCAATAAGGTTGCTGACGGAACCTACCGTTTAGTATTTGGCTCAGAGGATGCTGCTGGAAATAAGGCCTCTGCAGAGATTGCTAACGTTACTGTTGATAGCCGCGAGGTAAAGGCATATGTCAGCACCGAGCTTGACGCATTCAGCCCGAACGGTGACGGCGTAAAGGATACTCAGCAGTTTACGATCCGTACCTCTGTTGCTGACGGCATTGAAAGCTGGTCATTTGACATTGTAAATGTCGACGGCACCGTTGTTCGCAGCTGGTCAAACGATGACAGTGCAAATCTTCCGGCAACCGTTACGTGGGACGGCTTAGACAAGGACGGTAAGATTGCAGAAGGCGCATTTACCGCAAAGCTCAAGCTGAGCTACACAAAGGGTAACAGCGCCGATGTTACTTCAAGTGCATTTATTTGTACGGCAACTCCGCCACAGCTGACGGTGCGCACGGCAACCGAAAGCGGTCCAAACGGCTACTTCAGCCCGGATAATGACGGCGAAGACGATGACCTGTACATTCAGCTTAAAGCACAGAGTCTGGTAAGCTTAAAGAACTGGTCATTCCAGATTAACGACCCGAACAACGGAAAGAAGTTCTGGGGCACAAGCGGAAAGAACGCAATTACCGAGCGCATGATATGGGACGGCCGCGGTGCAAACGGCGAGCTTGTTCAGTCTGCGACAGATTATCCGTATGTATTTACCGTAACTGACGAGCTTGGAATGACAAGCACCGTGGA
>CALAEZ010000218.1 GCA_937891125.1 uncultured Treponema sp.
TGTCGCCGTAGCCGTCTAAAAAGCCTGCAGTAGCGTCGGTAAGCGTGCTTTTTGTGTCGGTTGCACTGTAAGCATTGTATTTAATGGGCGCATCATCGCTAAACGCTTGTATGGTGAGCGAAAGAGCGCCTGAAGAAGCGCTGTAGGTAACGTCGTCTTTCAAGTAGAATTTGTTGCCGGCGCTTGCGTTTGTGGCACTGAACGTAGTGTAAGCGGTTGTTGCGCTTGCCAGGGCAGACGCGGTGTTGTAGCTGGTGCTGTTTGCGTCTACGCCTTGTATCGTAACGGACGCAAGGTCTGAAAAAATCCAGCTGCCGCGAGCGGTGGTGCTTTCAGCAGTTTTCGTTACGCTTTCAGCTTCTGAACTGACTGCATTTGAGCCGTCGCTTGTGCTGTCGTCAGATTGCGAGCAGGCGATAAGCGCGGTTGCGGTGGCGATCAAGGTGAGCGCAGTGATCAGTAAAAGTGTACTTCTGCCTTTTGTGATAGAAAAGCGTTTCATACTATTCCTCCGATATATGAAAACTGCGCCATCCCAGCAAGTACGGATGGCGCAAGAAAAGGTAGCAGCTTACAAGTGTTTGCCAACTATGTTGTAAGGATAAGGTTTTGCGTTTAATGTGCATTAGTACACGTAATCGCTGTATGGATACTCATAATTGCCATTTATCATTTCGACTATGGATTCTGTGATATAGTTTGCAAATACTTCGCCCAGTACACGGCGATAGTGATTTGCGTCTGCAAAATAGGTTGTGAGTAAATTATCAGCCGTTGCACCTTGTTCTGTAAGATATTGCTCCCCATAAATGCCAAGCGCAATGATATCTAAGTCATAGTTTTCGGCGATTGTAAGCAGATTTTTATTGTATGTATTGTCATGGCGACTGTTATGCCATGTGCCAGAAGGTATAGTTTCACCAGCTGCATATGTTTTTCCACCAGCTGAGGTTGCCGTCGTTACTGTTGTGTCAGTTGTATATAGCAGGTTTGTGTCACCTCTTGGTGTAATTGTTGCAATGACGGGAATTCCTCCGCGCTGGATAATGCCTTCTACACAGTAATTTTCAAGAATTGGTATTTGCGCTGCACGTGAATCACTTTTTTGTGTGGAGCCATCAAGTGTATAACTCGCTGCATTATTAATTCCGATATTTACGGTGACATAATCGCCAGGATGTACATTAAGCAAGGCTTCTGTAATACCAAATGTGGTTCCGTTATGTACTCCGCCATTATAGATAGTAACAGCATCGGCTCCGCCCATGGCACAATTAATGAACCCTCCGATTTCAGACGGTAAGGTTACATAGCTGTTTGAAATACAGGGCCCCCAAGAACACATATTTTCGCTATTGTTATATGCAGTTGAGTCTCCAATTGCAATTAAATATGGCTTAGTTCGAGCGTTGTAGGTTAAAGGTTTGTACGTTACTGATGATACCGATACGCTACTTGAATCTCCGATAGTAAATTTTAAATTCATAACACCATCGCAGACGGCTACTTGAAACGTTGACTCTGTATTAGCTGTTACGGTACGTTCAATTCCAGTGGGGGTCGTGCTTGTGTACGTTGCTGTGTTTCCAGCTGAATCCGTTTTATATGTAATTGTAGACAGCCATTCTGATATTACCGTCGTAGTGGACGTAACTACAGTTACTTCGTAGTTTTTATTTTCGACCTCAACATAAAACTGAAAGCCTTTGTCGCTCGTGATGTTTTTAGCGTTTATTGTTGGTTCATTCGTACTGTCGAATGAAAAACCATAACCTGTCGTGCCATCATATTCTGACGCCGTCGTTACGACAATTACGGAGTCATCTGTTGAGGTTTGCGCGCTTCCGAACAAATAAGTGGTTGCTTCACCTGTTGTTACATCATCGTCATCGTCGGTGGTGCTTATGGTGCTTGCATGAGAGCAGCCTGCAACTGTCAGTGTGAACGTACACACCGCAAAAAGCAAACTGATAGCTGTGATTTTTTTCATAAAACTGTCTCCTAATAAAATTTAGATATCTTATAGCTGCTATCTTATAGAAAAAAGCGCTCGCTGTGTAGATGAGTAAACGCTCAAAATTAGCACAAAAAAGTCAGCTTGCGGCGGAAGTTCTGCTGTTACTGTTTTTTGAAGTGCTCTATTTTGCACTCGTGTTTTTTTGTGTTTTCGTCATAGTTTATACCGACAAAAAGCAGATTGCCAGAATACTGCTGGAGTGAGTCAAAATAGTTTTTCTTGCGAATCTGGTTCAGCGCAGAATCTGCCGAGCCGTTTCGCTTCAGCTCGATTATGAGTGCAGGTGTATACGTCATTTTTCGAAACAAAATCCACCAGCGTGTTTTTGTACATTCCCACGTCAACATCAATTTTTTCGCCCGAAATCATTTTTATAACATCGTCTTTTACGCCTAAGAAATTTGACTGTATGCGGTCAGAAATCACTTCATAAGAAGAGGTTTGTCCCCAAAAGGCCTTGAATTTTCCCGTTTCAATGCTCATCACGACGGATTCTGGATTATAAATATCAAGACCGTGCTGGTGGTATCCGTCATACCATTTTTTACATTCGTTAAAGTCTATGTTGTATTTGGCGCAAAGTCCATTGACCTCGCCGTCAGTAAAGCCTACAAACTCTGTAAGGTTCATAGAATCCAAAATGGTGTATTCGCGGAAATTATTGAGCTTCGACTGCCCCTTGTCTCTCACAATCGGCAAAATCCCCGTAAGATAGGCAAGTGCAAGGGCTGGGCGAACCGTGTCGCTCTTAAAAAGCCCGTTCAAAAGGTCCAGATACTGCGTAAAAAGAGATTCCGAAACATTCTCGCGGATTAAAACATCGTATTCGTCAAGCAAAATCATAAACTTCTCCGAGGTCGCTGAATACACTTTCAGAATACAATCTGCGATAGAATCATCTTCGTAAAATGACAACGAAGGAAATTGCTGTTGCATTTCATCGCGGACATTTCTCGTAATTTTTAGAATAAGTTTCTCTTTGTCCGTCGCATTCCGGTATTCGCTGTTTACGTCAATTTTTATGACGTTGAATTTGTTGAGATTCTTCTCAAAATCTTTGTTCGAAGCGATTTTGAGCGGTGCAAAGAGCTTTCGCGAATCACAGCCTTTAGAATAATACGCGGCAATCATATTGTTTGCAAACGTCTTTCCGAAACGGCGCGGGCGAGAAATGCATAGGTATTTGTTTCCGTTTTTGATAAAATCGTTCAGAACGGACAGCATCATTGTCTTATCAACATAGATTTTGTGAGAAAGAATTTCGGTAAAATTTTCATTGTTCGGATTTAGGTATATGCCCATCACAAGTTCCTAAAACAATAAAGGGTATCTTTTGTTTTTTTTTGCAAGTGGCTCAGTATAGCATGGAACGGCTTAATCTGCCATACATTTCTACGGAAATCTCATGTCACAACGGGCTTTAGGGGGCAGCTCAGGGGGTGGGGGTGCGATACGCACTTCGTGCTACTCAACTACCAA
Organism: uncultured Treponema sp.; assembly: GCA_937891125.1. Lineage (GTDB taxonomy): Bacteria > Spirochaetota > Spirochaetia > Treponematales > Treponemataceae > Treponema_D. The sequence goes on from CALAEZ010000218.1 coordinate 3,497, forward strand.
ACCTTGGTATTTTTTTTGTCAGCCCGTCTTTTTTTGTGCTCCGTTGATTTATACGTGTTTTTGTGCAAAAATGATTTTTAAGGAAGTGGCTGCTGTCAGCCGCTTCTTTAAGAGAACATTTCAGGAGTTATACATGAAAAAAAAACTTGCTGCATTTTCTTTTGCCGCTCTTGCCGGCGCGGTTATGCTAACCGCTGCCTATGCTACAGGAGAAGCGCCTGCTTTTAAGCAGGATTACAGCGTTGCGCTTGACGCTGGCGCACGCGCCGAAACCGAAGCGCTTGCTGCTGCTTACCAGGCACCGCTCTGGAAGGCTGAATACTTAAGCCGCGGCGTGTCTGCCGTTCCGTCAAATGACGGCGTTTTAGTGAGCTGGCGCTTTTTGGGTACTGACAGCGCCGACATCCGCTTTAATGTGTACAAGGGTAAAAAAAAGCTGAACGCCGAGCCGCTTTTTGAGACCAATTTTTTTGACAATGGTGCCGTCAAAAAAGCGACCTACACGGTTGTGCCTGTTGTCGCAGGTGCCGAAGACAAGGCAGCTGCCGAAAGCGCTTCTATCGGCAAAAAGGCGCAGGACTATGTGCTTTCGTTTCCGGTTAAGCAGTACAAGGGAAAAGAATATACGATTTACGATGCAAGTGTGGGCGACCTAGACGGTGACGGCGAATACGAAATTATTGTGCGCCGAAATCCGCTTGATATGGAGCTTGCAAGCCGCACCTGCTATCCGCTTATCGAAGCCTACCGCCTTGACGGTACGCATCTGTGGACAATTGATGTTGGCCCGAACGAGATTTGCGACATAGACATTAACTTTTTGGTGTACGACTTTGACGGCGACGGCAAGGCAGAAATGGTCATGCGCTCGTTCGAGGGCACTGTTGACGGCACCGGCGCGGTCATCGGCGACGTGGACGGCGACGGCATCACCAACTACGAGTTTTCCATCGCCAAATTCAAAGACCGGCAGTACCTGTCTAAAGGGCCGGAGTTCCTTTCAGTCTATGACGGCATGACGGGCAAGGAAGTCGCGCGCACGCCGCTGCTTCCCGCCCGCGACCCGTTGCAGCCGTGGGGAAACTTCCCCGAAGGCGACAACCGCAACCTAAAGCGCGCAAGCCATTATTTGCTTGCAGCAGCTTCGCTTGGCGGAAAGACGCCGAGCATTGTCATGGTGCGCGGCTGCTGGAATGCGGTGGGCGCTGCCGCCTGGGACTACGATGGCAAAGCGCTCAGCGTGCGCTGGCTGCGCCCCATCGACCCTGAGGAGACTATCGACAACCTGTACAACGCGGGCTACCACAGCCTGACGGTCGTTGACGTTGACTTTGACGGCAAGGACGAAATCCTTTCCGGCGCCATGGCGATAGACGACGACGGCTCGATTCTGTATGCCACCAGCGCGGACGGCGTAAAGCTGCGCCACGGCGACGCTTTTGACGTTGCGGTGATGAGTAAGGATTTCCCCGGCTACCTAGTGTGGGCGTGCCACGAAAACAAAAATCTGCCGACAAATATTGAGCTGCATGACGCCCGCACGGGGCAGGTGCTGTTCGGGCTCGGTAAGCCGAAGGACACGGGAAGAAGCCGCGCGGCTGATATTGACCCGACGCATGCAGGCTGGGAGGTCTGGGGGAGCACGGGAACGCCGCTTCAGACGCTGACCGGTGAGTTCATCGCAGGCACGCCCGCCGAGTTGCAGGGAAAGCAGGTCTTTAACGCGCCGGTGTCGATGAATGCAAAGCTCTACTGGACGGGTGACCTGCTTTCAGAGCTGTTTGACTACACGGCTGACGGACACACGCCTTCAATCCAGAAGTGGAACTGGGAGAAAAAGGTGAGCGAAACGATTTGGACAGCAGAGGGTTGCTCGACGAACAACGGCACAAAGGGAAATGCCTGTCTGATTGCAGACCTGTTTGGCGACTGGCGCGAGGAAATCATCACCCGCACCACTGACGACAGGGAAATCCGCATTTACGCGACCGCCATTCCGACAAAGTACCGCATTCCCACGCTCATGCACGACCGCACCTACCGCGAAGCGATTGCCTGGCAGAACAACCACTACAATCAGCCGGCAAACTTAAGCTACTACCTGGGTGCCGAAGCTGACAGCGTGCCGCTTCCTGCTGTGTACACGGTGCATGGCGGAAAAACGCTTGTTGCTCCCGCGTATGCAAGCGCGCTGACAGCGGACGGCTCCAATGGCGCCGTGGCGGCAGATACTAGCGTGATTTTGCAAACCGTGCCACTTGTGCTAAAGTAAGCGACTGCATAACAAAAATGAAGAAGCAGGAGCTGTCATGGCCGAAAAACGCATTTCAATCCGAAAAAAGATTCGCCGCATTGTTTTACTCATTTCGATTGCATCGCTGGTGCTGACTGCTTCTGTTGGCTTTTTCAGTATGATGAAAATTCGTTCTGCCAGTAAGGAAGCGTTTACCACGCTTGCCCGGCAGAATGTTGGACAGCAGGTGCGGAGCCGTGCCGATGTCGCTCACTCTCGCCTTTCTGGCTACACTGATTACGTGCAGTTTTTGGCAGGCTACATTCATTCGCTGTATAACGATGCGCCGCTGTATGAGCGCATGGGAAGTGAGGTGCAGCCGCCGCTTACGGAAACGGGCGCGGGTGAGTATTCTTTTCAGCGCATGCTTGCAACGCCCGCTGTGGCGCTTTCGGACGTAAAAACGGAAATGGCGCTTTTAAGCCATTTGCGCGAGTTTTTTATGCCGTTTATAAATCAAAACGGTTCTGTTGTTGTCTGCTGCTATGCCGCAACGCGTACCGGCGTACTGCTTTCGTATGATGCGTGGGCTGCAGCCCGCACTGCCGAAAGCGGCGAGTCGTATTACAATTATTTTGACAGCGCTTGGTATACGAAGGCAAAAACGGCACAGCATGTGTTTTTTACATCTCCCTACGATGACAGCTTTGGCAGGGGCGTATGCATTACCTGTGCGTGTCCGTTTTTTGATGCAGACGACCGCTTTGCAGGCGTTGTGTGCATGGATATGCTGATTAGCGATTTGTATGACGGGCTTGTTTCCTTTGATGTCGGCGACGGCTCGTGTGTCTTTCTGTTTGATGCTGACGGCGCTGTTATTACTTCGGAAAAAAGTGGGGAGCTGCCGTCTCAGATTCCTGTGCAGCGGCTGCTCCACGCCGATGACGGCACTCTAGTAGAAGCGGGGGATGCGTTTTATTCCTGTGCGCATATTCTGGCGACCGGATGGAGGCTGTGCGTCTATGTGCCAAAAGCGCTTATCTTTGCTCCGGCGCGGGCGGTAAATTATGTCATTTTGATTTCAGCAATTATTTTTGTGCTCGTCTTTCTGTTTGTGGTACTTGCCGTCTGCGTTGTTGCCGGCATTTTTTCGGTCATGCTTACTAATCCCGTGAGCCACTTGCGGCGTGATGTCGACATGATTAGTAGCGGCGTGATAACGCACCGCGCTGATATTGTCGGAAATGACGAAATCAGCGATCTGTCGGCGGGAATCAACCTGATGGCAGATGCGCTGCAGACATACACCGACATTGTCACTGAAAAGGAGCGGCTGGATACCGAGCTTGAAGTTGCCATGCGTATTCAGGCAAATATGCTGCCGGTGGTAGAAAAAACATTCCCGCACGGGCACCGTGATTTTGAGCTTGCCGCGTCTATGATGCCAGCTAAGGAAATTGGCGGCGATTTTTATGATTTTTTCCTGATAGATTCCGACCATTTAGCGCTCGTGATGGCAGATGTTGCCGGAAAGGGCGTTCCCGCCGCATTGCTTATGGTAACGGCAAAAACGCTCATAAAAAGTCAGATGCTTGCGTCACAAGGTTCGGCTGTGCTGTTTGAAGAGGGAGATCTGCTTGAAGAGACTCCATCGTTTTCGACGGCAGCCATCTGTGCGCGCGTCAACCAGCTTTTGTGTATGGATAACTCGCCTGAGCTGTTTGTCACCGCGTGGATTGGCATTTTAGAGCTTTCGACCGGTCGCCTGACGGGCACCAACGCTGGCCACGAAAACCCAGCCTTTAAGCGCGCGGGGCTTCGCTACGAGCTTATCAAGACTGAGCATAATCCGCCGCTTGGCTCGCTTCCCGATATTACCTACAGTGAGCGCACGCTTACGCTCTCGGGCGGCGACCGGCTGTTTTTGTATACCGACGGCCTTGTTGAGTCAAAAAATGAGGCTACAGACGAATTTGGTACCGCGCGCCTGCTTGAGCTGTTAAATCAGAATCTGCTGTTGCGCCCTGATATGCTTTTAAAGACAGTAAAGGCTGCCGTTCAGGATTTTTCAAACGACATTACGCAGTACGACGACATCACCATGCTGTCGCTGTACTATGCGCATGAGTAGGGCAACAGGCGTACTGACCGTGTGCGCCGTGCGCGTGCTTACAGCGCTTGTTTACGGCACTTCCCAGTGTGGCGGTACGGTAAAGGTGCGCATGCCGCTCTCGAGCGGCAGTGTAAGCGCGCTTGCGCACAGGTGCAGTCCTTTTACGCCGTATTTTTTCGCCAGCTTATTTTTCTTAAAATCACCGTGCTTGTCGTCGCCAGCAATGGGGCAGTGCGCCTTTGCTAAATGAATGCGGATTTGGTGCATGCGCCCGGTGCCTAACACCAGATGCAGCTCGGTAAGCACGAGTGGCTCGGCGCCAGTGTTGCCAGCGCGGGTGCTGCCTGTATCCGCACTGCCGGCGCCGGTATTGTCGGCGGCTTGCTCGGCACTAGCGGCTGCGTGTGGCGCTGTAAGATGAATCGTCCGTGTTACCGAAAAATGCGTGACGGCGTTGAGCGTGCGGCTTCCTTTTGTCACGGCGTCGCTTATGGTGCCGCGCTCCATTTCTTTTCCATTTATAACAGGCGTTCCAAAGCAAAGCGCCGTGTACTCTTTTTTTACCTGTTTACTCTGAATGAGCGAAATCCATTTTGCCGCTGCCGCCGCGTTTTTTGCGACTACTAACAGCCCCGACGTGTCTTTGTCGAGTCGATGCACTAGATGAACCTTGTAGCCGAGCTCTTCTGAAAGCGCTTGGTCAAGCGGATGGGCTACTCCTTCGCCACCTTGCACAGCAACGCCTGCTGCCTTATGCAGAATCAGAATCTCATCATTTTCATATACAATTGCCGTCTTTTTCATCCGACATACTATAGGAGAGGTCAAAAAAAATGACAACGACATTCAGGCGATTTTTACTCGTTTTTTGCATACTGCTGATTGGGTCGAGCGCTTTTGCTGACTACCTTGTTTCTGAATCATACGGCTATACAATTGATTTTCCAGAAGGCTTTGACGTGCTTGACGGTGAAGAAGACGGCTCAAGCGCGCTTTTGCAGCATACCATTCTGCCGGTGCAGGCGGTGTTGCGCGTGTGGGACGCGGGCGCCTACAAGGATGCCCGTGCGGCGCTCGAAGCGACCTGCTCCCGGCTTGGCGCGGCAGGCGAGGTAACAGCTGTCCGCTGGCGCAATCAGGACTGTGCGCTTACGCAGTTTACTATGCAGAATGCCGCGGTGACAGGTACGCAAAGCGGGTGGGGCGCGGCGTATACGCTATCGCAAAAAAGAGGCTTTTTAACGCTGTTGTGCTATGCCGAACAAAGCCGCGCCTATGACGCCGAGCAGTTTATGCTTTCTGTGCTCGACTCAGTGATGATTGACCGGGGAAGTTTTCGCGAATGTGGTATCGTGACTGCGTTTGCCTATCCGTCAAAGGAGAAAAAAACAGTCACGCTTTCGATAGCTGGTAAAGAAATTCGTACTACGCTCGGCGCAGAGGATGTTGCAGCAAGCCAGTTTGTCATTGACCGCGAATTTGCTGTCTTTAAGCTGTATGTGCAGACAAAGCTCTGGAAGGAAGCCTGGCAGCGCTTTTACCGCCAGATTGCCCGTGACACGTTTGGACGCACTAAAAAATGCGCCTTTGACATTGCAAGCGCTTTGCAAGCAGACGCAAAGCGCTTGGATCCCGACACGCCAGACGCCGCCATGGCGCAGCTGTTGCTTACGTGGGTGCAGGGCTTTAGCTACGCGCGCGAAAGCAGCCGCGCCGACAAGGCCGATTTTGCGCCGATTCCCGCGGTGCTTTCTGGTGCCGCAAGTGACTGTGACAGCAGAAGCCTGCTTGTTGCCGTGCTCTTACAGCAGATGAATGTTGACGCCTGCCTGTTTATCAGTAACGTGTACAGCCATGCCATGCTCGGCGTGCTGCTCCCAGGAAAGCTGGGGCAGACCATATCTGCTGACGGCAAGGAATATCTGGTGGGCGAAACAACAGCGAAAAACCTCACGCTCGGCATGATGGACGCTTCCATGCAAGACCGGAGCAAGTGGATTCCTGTTACGTTCCCGTAATACACTTTATGAGCGTGTGCGCTTGCTGCGAGCTTTCCAAAGCTGGAGCCAAAAAAACCGCCTGCTTTCATCTGGAAAACAGGCGGTTGTGTGCTGTGTACGCTGATTGTGTATGACGCACTGCGTTAGTCTTTTGTCAGCAGCTCGTATGCTTCCTGTGGCGTTTTGCTCTGTAAGAGTGAAGAAAGCAGCTCCGCATTTTTGAGCTTAGAGCTAAAGTAGCTGAGCGTCTGCAGGTAGTAGGCGTGCTGATTGTAGGCCGCCGCAATCATAATGAGCAGGCGCACTGGTGTGTCGTCAATCGTCTGAAAGTCAATCAAATTGTTTTTGCAGATGCCTACGCTCATAACCAGGTCGGTAACAGACGCAAGGCGCACATGAGGAATGGCAATACCGCGGCCGATTGCAGTTGACATAAGCTCTTCACGCTTTAAGATTTCGTTTACCAGCTCCTGCTCGTATTTTATCTGGGGCGCAGTAGCAAGATTTGTTGCCAGCTCGACAAGTGCATCGTGTTTTGTTGCCTGATCGATAAATACAATTCTGTTTGGCGACAGAATGTTGCGCACGTGTACGCTTTCACGTGGGTTTTCCTGACGGGAAGTGCCTGAAAGTCGCTCGTTTACCCATTTTTCAATTTCTGAGCGCTTAAATCGCCAGACTGTTCCGATTTTGCCAGAAGGAATTTCGCCCTTCTGTGCCCAGTCATATACGGTGCGTTCTGAAACGCGCAAATATTTTGCAACTTCTTCGATTGTCAGTATATCGTCTTCCACCACGGGCTCCTGTTACTTTGCTAAATATTGCTTTATTTTGCATACTTTGCGGTTGCTTGTCAAGATTTCTAAGCATTTGCTGACATCTGTTGTCTTTTTTCGCAATGTGTACAGAAGCGTACTCCATTTTGATTTTTCCGCCGTGAGTGGGACGCCCGTGGGGATTGCTTGACAGCCGCGCCTCATCATTATACCATTTCTCTACTATGAGTAAAAAAGCGCGTTCTTTTGTGCTGCTGGGCGTTTGTCTCGCAATTGTGTACATCTTTTTTTCAGCTCGGCCATTAGGAAAAGAGCTGCATTTTATTCCTGCGTGGACAATCGATGTTTCTCGCCCGGTAACGGTTCCTGCTGACAGCGCTGATTTGTTTGAAAACGCCATTCCCTTTACG
>CALAEZ010000219.1 GCA_937891125.1 uncultured Treponema sp.
ACGACTCCGACGAATACGAGGCGGAAAACATCTTCTTCGTGCCGCAGGAAGCCCGCTGGTCAGAGATTGCGAAACCCGCCCATGTCATCTCCATCTTTTTCAACTGCCTTGAGCCAAACATTGAGGTTGAACAGCTGGCCACCCGGTAAAAGCTCGACAACATAGCGCTGGCGGAGATCGGCGTCAAATTTTTAATCACCACAAAATATCTGCTGTCAAAGTTGCACATAAAATCGTACGACTTATACGATTTAGAGCATTTTGCCTGTGAAAACGCATAGAACAAGTTCTGGAATGGTTAGAATGTCGTCCTTTTTATGATAAATGGACAGAGCTAATGTCGGCTTCCACTTTTTTATGGTTTCGCGTGCAACCAATATTGCCTCGTATTCACTTCCTTCAATATCCATTTTAATAAGGGTGGCTCTGTCGCCTTTTAATATATCGTCTATTCGCACGGTAGCAATTTTACTCGTGCCATCGGTACTGATTTTAGAACCACCCGCGTGTAGTGGCATAAAAAGAGTCGATGCATTTTCATTACAGACAGCAGCCTCGATTATTTCAGCCGCAATTCCCCGTTTTGCAGCCCTCTTTCTACAAACATCTACTGAAAGGTAATCTGGCTCAAAGGCTACTATTCTACTCGATTTATCCCCACACCAAGTAATAAAATCTTCCGTTGTGCCAAGATCGTAGCAACCACAGTCGATAAAAACCTCATCAGCAGCTGGAACAAGTAAGTCAAAATAATGCCAGCCACATATCGCTTTTAAGAACTCTGAAGTCAAAAATATATTCTTTTGATTTATCCAAAATCGATTGAGCAATAAATAATTTTCAGCTTGCGTTTCCTTATCCTTTCCGCCTACCAAAAAAACGCTATGTTCTGCTTTTGCAATTCTTTCAATCAAAGAAACCGCAATTCCATCCAATGTTTCAGTTTCTGACGTATTCAGGGTAACAAATCCTTTGAGAAAATTCTTATAACGAGAATGAAGAATAGTCTGAGCAGAAAATCTTTCAAATTCGTCTGTTCCCAAAATATAGATAGCAGGGTGATTTGAAAATGACTCGTAATATAAGCGAAATTGCGCGCGTTATCGATGCTGTGCTTGCAAAAGCGCCTTTTTTTCCTGCAAAACTGCTGCTTCCCCTGCTTGCCGCAGTACTGTTTATTATCATCAACTGTATCTGCAACGACAAGCTTGGGTCGCCCGTTTGCAAAAAAAAACGTTGACAATCTGCAAAATCGGCGCATATACTAGCCTTGTTCGCTCTTTCCGCTTCCATGCGGGTAAGGGCTGTTTCGATACCTCTAAGGTGTACTTTTCTTGGCAGGGAAATCTTACACGCGTGAGGTAGAATATGAAACGCTACAACGGAAAATCTATTTACAAAGGGATTGCCATCGGCGCAATCAAAGTCTTTAACAAAGCCGAATACGACACATCTAAACGAACCATAGCAGAAGCCGATGTGCAGGCAGAGCTTGACCGCTACACCAAAGCGCGTGACGCCGCCGTGCAGCAGCTGCAGGCAATTTTCCGCCGCGCGGTAAGCGAGGTGGGGCAGGCCACCGCTAACATTTTTGACGTGCAGTCCATGCTGTTAGCAGACGATGACTACACCGACTCCGTCTACAACTTTATCCAAAACGAGCATACCAACGCCGAATACGCTGTGTTCCAAAGCGGCGAAACGCTCTCGCAGATTTTTGCCGAAATGGACGACGAGTACATGAAGGCGCGCGCTGCCGACATTAAAGACGTGTCTCGCCGCGTCATAACGATTTTGTGCGGCGGCTCAGACGAAAGTCTATCGGACGCAGCGCACGCTTCAGATGAGCCAGTCATTTTAGCCGCCGATGAGCTGACTCCCGCCGAAACGGTGCAGTTAGACAAAACGAAAATCCTTGCCTTTGTGACAAAATACGGCTCGTCACAGTCGCACACCGCCATTTTAGCGCGCACCATGAACATTCCGGCGCTCACCGGCGTCATCATCGACCCAGACTGGAACGGCAGGCAGGCGGTTGTCGACGGCTTTACCGGCGAGCTTATCATCGAGCCTGACAGCGAAACGCTTGCAGCAGAAAAAGAGCAGCAAAAGGCGGCACAGGCAAAGCTTGCGCTTTTACAGGCGCTTAAAGGCAAGGAAAGCGTGACTAAAAGCGGGCGCAAAATCAATGTGTACGCAAACATCGGAAGCGTAGCCGACGCCGACCTTGCGCTTGAAAACGATGCCGAAGGCGTCGGTCTTTTCAGAAGCGAGTTTTTGTACATCGGCCGCTCAACCTACCCCACCGAAGAAGAACAGTTTGTCGCCTACAAAAATGTAGCGCGCAAAATGCAGGGGAAAAAGGTCATTATCCGCACACTGGACATTGGCGCCGACAAAAAAGCCGACTACTTTAAGCTCGATCCGGAAGAAAACCCGGCACTCGGCTTCCGCGCCATACGCATTTGCTTAGAGCGTCCGGAGCTGTTTAAGACACAGCTGCGCGCCATTTACCGCGCAAGCGCCTTCGGAAATCTTGCCATCATGTACCCGATGATTATCAGCGTAGAGGAGGTGCAGAAAATCAAAAAGATTTCTGCCGACGTGCGCTCTTCCCTCAACAAGGAAAACATTCCCTACGGAGATGTAGAGCAGGGCGTCATGATAGAAACGCCTGCTGCCGTCATGCTGACCGAAGAGCTTTCGCAGGAGGTAGACTTTTTTTCAATCGGCACCAACGACCTGACGCAATACACGCTTGCCATCGACCGTCAGAACGCAAAACTCGAAAGCTTCTACAATCCACACCACCCTGCCGTACTCAAAGAAATCCAGATGACCATAGAAAACGGTCACAAGCACGGCTGCTGGGTCGGCATTTGCGGCGAGCTCGGCGCAGACCTTTCGCTGACCGAAACCTTCATCAGTATGGGCATTGATGAGCTTTCGGTTTCTCTCTAACGCGGCACCAGGGGCGCATCTGGCTGCAATACGCCAAATTCGCCCATAATTTTGACTATTTTTGAAAGATTTTGATTGACTTTGCACGAATCTGCCGTATAATAAAGCTATCCCCTGCCAGGGAAAGGAACAAAGATGTTATCGGAAGAACGACAGAGCAAAATCATGAGCCGCATTACGCAGAAAGGCAGTATTACGGTTCAGGAGCTTATGGAATGGTTACATGCGTCTGAGTCAACCATTCGCCGAGACCTGTCAGAGCTCGACTCAAAAGGGCTGTTGGTAAAGGTGTTTGGCGGAGCGGTCGCAAAGGAAACCGCATTTAACGCAAAGGATGATTTTTTTACGTCGCGAAAGGAGCATAACCGTGACGAAAAAATGATTATCGCCCAGTATGCCGCTTCACTCATCCAGAATGACGATTTTGTCTATCTGGACGCAGGAACAACCACCGAGCTGATGATTGAATACATCACCTGCAAGCGTGCGACCTTTGTTACAAACGGCTTTTCACACGCGCAAAAGCTTGCAGCAGGCGGTTTTGCAACATTTATTATTGGCGGCGAAATAAAAGCCACAACAGAATCAATTGTAGGCGAAGAGGCGCTCGAAAGTCTTTCTAAGTATCATTTTACCAAGGGCTTTTGGGGCACCAACGGCGTATCGGTCAGCGGCGGCTTTTCAACGCCCGATGTAAAAGAGGCGCTTATAAAGCGGGCTTCGATGCGACGCGCACGCGAAAAATTTGTGCTTTGCGACGCAAGCAAATTTTCGCAGCTGTCGTGTGTATCATTCGGCGACTTTACTGACGCCACGATTATCACTACGGCGCTTCAAGCAGATTCAGGCTACCGCCAGTACCAGAACATCATCGAGGTTAACTAAATGATTTATACTGTCACTGTAAATCCCTCACTCGACTACATGGTAACCGTTGACGCCTTCCGCGCTGGCATTATAAACCGCACGGCAAGCGAAAAGCTGAACGCGGGCGGCAAGGGCATAAACGTGTCAATTGTGCTGCACAATCTCGGCATGGAAACGCGTGCGCTCGGCTTTGTTGCAGGCTTTACCGGAAGTGAAATTGAACGCATGCTACACGAGCAGGGCGTGATGACCGACTTTATCCACGTGGAGCACGGCTTTTCGCGCATCAACGTCAAGCTCCGCTCCGACAAGGAAACAGAAATCAACGGGCAGGGGCCGCGGCTGGGCAAGGCGGAACTCGATGCGCTTTATGCCGCGCTCGACCTGCTGACCAGCGAGGACACGCTGGTGCTGGCGGGAAGCATTCCGTCTACGCTGCCCCAGACGTTTTATAGCGACATTCTGTCGCACCTCGCGCCCAAGGGAGTGCGCTTTGTCGTGGATGCCACGCGCG
>CALAEZ010000220.1 GCA_937891125.1 uncultured Treponema sp.
TTCGCGGAGAAAGATGAAGTAGTCGAACAAAGTCAAAGTGTCGGCGAGAGTGAATTCATGCCGATACAAAATTCCGAATCGAATTTGACACCAACTGAGGATAGTGACAGAGTGTTGAGGTCGTCTCCGATGAGCCGTCAATCGCCCAGGTGTATGAGCTGTAGCCGCTGTCTGCCGTAAAGGTGACGCTTGTGCTGTCCGCAGTGTAGCCCAAGTGCAGGTCGACGTTCGAGTATTCCGTCGATGAAGCAATATCAATCGTGATTGTCCATTCCTGGAACTGCTGCAAGCGGCCATAGCTGTCGATGCCCCAAGCCGGACTTGAGCCGTCGGGAGTGACTGCGAACTTGCTGTAGTTTGCGGCGACGATGCTGCTATCTCCGGCTGAAAGCAGATAGGTGCCTGCCGTATAAGAGTCCGGCGTTATTGTCGCAACCGGAGCGGTGCCGGTAAGCGTGTCGGAAATCCAAATCTGGCAGCCGTATGGCAGATACACGTCGTTGTCAAAAGCGACAGTGGCGGCTGCGAAGATTTCAAACGTGCTGCCAGCGTAAATGCCGGAGCCGTAAATGCCCGCGGTGTTCGCGCTGACGCTGCCGCCGCTCATCGTAAGCGAGCCTGCAATATGGATGCCGCCGCCACACTCGGATGCAGAGTTTGCGCTCACCGTGCCGCCGGTCATCACCAGCGTAGAGCCGCCTTCGATGTGCACGCCGCCGCCGTTTACGCTTGCCGTGTTTTCCGTGACAAGCGCGCCGTCGCCCAGCGTTACCTGTGTATACGAACACAGATTTAAGCCGCCACCGCGCTCTGCAGAGCCGTGCTGCACCGCAAGATTGGTAATCGTAACCGGCACATACCAGATTGTAAGAACAGAGTCCGCACTTTCGCCATCGAGCGCATCTTGGGGAACGCCGGAGCTGTCAAGGCCGGTCGCACCGGTAAGCGTAATGCTTGCGGCGTTCGGCCAGCTGATGTTAGTGCAGCCGTTCACCGTGCCGGTTATGTACACTGTCCAGTCAAGGCTTGCGGCGTTGTTTATGCCGTTGATTGTGTTGAGAGAACCGTAATCAGAAACAAGCGTATTGAGCACGCAGTCGCCGTCGCTCACGGTTCCGACTGCTTTTGCAAGCGTTGCAAGCGCAGTTGCGGCCGAGAGTCCGTCGTTGTCGTCGCTTCCGTCTTCGCTTACATAGAGAGCCGGCTTTATCCAGCGGGCGTAGAGCACGACATCAGCTGTCGTTCCTGCGGCAATCTCTGTTACATAGTCGCCTGAAAAATCTTCTTTCGTGTACCAGCCCGCAAAGATGCAGCCGTCTTTTGCGGCAAGCGGAAGCGTGACCATCTTTTTTTCGGTAAAGCTTGTCGTTTCCGTTTCGCCTGCGGCAAGCTCGCCGCCATTGTAGTTATAGGTGATGGTGTAGACAGTCACATTGTTCTTTAAAAGACCTGCGCTTGTAACCGCCCATTCGCTTTCGTCATCTTCCTGCGTCACCTCAAAACAGCTGTAATTTTCGCTTATAAGCTCGTCATCGCTTGCAGTCAGCACCTGAATGCCTGCGGTATACGAGGCAGGCGTAATGACGGCAACAGGGCTGTCGCCTGAAAGCGTGTCGGTAATCGTTATCATGCTGCCGGTTTCAAGGTAGACGTCATCGCTGGAAGCAAAAGCGGCGTCTCCGCCCATGCTGAATGCAGCGCCGTCTGCAACGTACACGCCGTTTCCGTGCGAGCTTGCGCTGTTTCCGCTTACATCGCCGTTACCGCCATACACCGAAAGCGAGCCGGAAGCGACATAGATTGCGCCGCCATGTACCGCGCTGTTATCGGTGAGCGTGCAGTACGCAATCTGTACCGAAGAAGAATCGCTTCCAGTATATGCGCAGTAGATTGCGCCGCCGGCTGCGCTTGCACTGTTGTCGCTAATCGTACAGCCGCTGACGTATGCAAAGCCGTTTCCGGTAACAGAGAGCGCCGCACCGTTTTCTGCCGCGTTTGCGCTTATCGTGCTGCTTACAATGCTTACATAGCCAGTTCCGGTCAGCGAGATGCCGCTTCCGCTGTTTGCCGTTATCGTACAGCTCCAAATGTTGGCGCTACAGGCCCCGCTAATTGCAATGCCACCTGCACCACCGGTAATCGTCATGCCCTGCACGGTCAGTGACGATGAACCGCTTGCCGTAAGAACAGGAGCGGTTGCAGAGCCTGAAAGCGTTGCGCTATACACGTAGTCGCTTCCGCTGTATGAGCGAATGTCGATGTTCGATATGTCGACACTGCTTGAAATTGACGTATTTCCGCTCACCGTGCCGGAAACAAAAATCGTGCAGGTCTTCCAGCCGTTGACATTTGCAAGGTCGATTGCCGCCTGCACCGTGGCAAGCGGGCTTGATTTGCTACCGGCTCCGGCATCGCTTGCGCTTCCCAAATCGCTTGAAGCGCCGCTTCCTGCAACATAGAGCGAAGTCGAGATAAGCGTTCCGTCGGATGTGATTCCCCAAGAGCCGCCTTCGCTGTCGTTTGAGACACTGAATTGCGTGTAATTTGCCGCGACAAGAGCGCTTGTGCCGCCAAGCACCTGAGTGCCTGCCGCATAGGTTTGGGGCGTAAGCCATATACCGAGATTTGTAACAGAGCCTCCGACGGTTATATACTGTCCGTCTGCAAGATAGAAGCTTCCATACAGCGAGCCGCTTACCGTACAGGTGCCGCCGCCGACATAGATTCCACCATACATGTTCGCAAGATAGCTCCAATCCCAGCCCCACATATTGTTGGAGTTGTATTCGGCCTCTGAGACAAACGTAAGCGAGCCGGACGTCAGCGAAATGCATTGGCCGTAGCCGACACCAGTGCCGGAGCTTTCACCAGTCAGGCTGTTATTTCCGATATTGCAGCTCGTCACTGTGACAGCGCTTCCAGAGATTGCAATGCCCGCGCCATACAAGGCAGTCGTTCCGCTTGAAGCGACAATGCTGTTGCTTTCCACGCAGACATTCGTAAGCAAAACCGTGCCGGATTCTGCATTGATGCCGCCGCCACATGCGCTTGCGGTGTTTTCACAGACTGCCGCATACAAAAGCGTGAGCGTGCCGCTTCCCTGCATGTCGATGCCGGCTCCGTTTTCCGCGCTGCCGTTTTGCAGGCGCAGATACTGCACGGTGACCGAAAGCGCACAGTCGTCTGAAACTGAAAGCACGCTGCCGCCTGCATCTCCGTCAAGCCCATCGCTCCAGTCGCTCCGCGTGTACAACCACAGGTCTTCTTCCTGCGCCGTCGTGTAGCCGCAAAGCGTAAGCGAGGCGCAGGCGACAGAACTGTCGATGGTCGTAACGCCGCTTACCGTGCCCGACACATACACGGTGCAGGCGTAGTCACTTGCGTCAAAGGCAGAAAGCGCTGCCTGGAGCGTTGCCTTTGCGTTTTCGAGCGTAGAGCCGCTGTTGTCATCGCTTCCGCTTTCGCTTACATAGAGCGCCGTGTAGCGCCACTTTGCATACATCGTGCGGTCGCCCGTCGAGCCAGAATCTATCTGCGTTACGACGACCTCGCTACCGCTTGCGTCAAGCTCATACCAGTAGAGAAAAACGGCATTTTCACGGCTTACCGCGCTGCTTTCGGGAAGAGCGATGTCGTCACTCCACCGTGAGTAGCTACCGCTGTAGGTGCCGCTCATTACGCCTCCGTCAAGCTCGTAGGTAATCGAATAAATGCTGTCAACGCTGTTTACCGTTTGTGTTGCTGTACTCGTGTAGCCTTCGGTAATGCTTGCATACTCGCGCCAAGATCCCACATACACGCTGTCATCTCCGTACAGCGAAAAAAGCACGATATAGGTTCCGCTTAGCACATCGCTTTTTGCGTAGATGGTCACGCCGGGCATGGCGTCTATCTTGCCCATGGGACCGAAGGCGGTGACGGTCACATGGGAGTCCGCCGTGGCAG
>CALAEZ010000221.1 GCA_937891125.1 uncultured Treponema sp.
GCGGCGCAGGCGGCAAATTCCGTGTCCTTATGCGGAATGAACGGACCGATTCCGCACATTTCAGGCTGGAATTCCTCGATGAATTTTAAGTCCGCGGCAAGATGCGCCGTCGTCTGGAACGGCGAGCCGACCATAAAGCCCGCGCCCACCGCATAGCCAATGCCGCGCAGAACGGAAAGACATCGCATTCTGTTCGTAAAGCTCATGGAAGAGGGATGCAGCTTATTGTAATGCGCTTCCGTCGCGGTTTCGTGGCGGAGCAGATAGCGGTCGGCACCCGCGTCAAACAACGCCTTATAGCTCTGCGCGCTCCGCTCACCTACAGAAAGCGTGATGGCAGTATCGGGGTGGAGCGACTTTATGTCGCGCACAACGGCGCACAGGCGCTCATCAGTAAAAAACGCGTCCTCGCCGCTTTGCAACACGAACGTTCTGAAGCCAAGCCGGTAGCCTTCGTCCGCGCACAAAAGGATTTCGTCCGCAGAAAGGCGGTAGCGGCTGCAATTGACGTTGCTCCGCCGGATGCCGCAGTACAGGCAGTCGTTCTTGCAGTAATTGCTGAATTCGATAAGCCCTCGCATGAATACGTCGGTTCCGTACACGGCGCGGCGCAGCTCGTCGGCGCGGACACGCAACAGTTCGGTCGTCTCCGGCGTGCGTCCGTCAATGAGCGCTGCATATTCCTCTGTAGTAAGCGAGCGTCTGGCGCACAGCCGCTCAATAAGCTCCTTCTGTTCTGTGGTCATATAAACTCCTACGGAAGGCGGTTACCCGCCGCCTGATACAGCTCGTACCATTCGCGGCGGCTAAGTTCCACGCCGGACGCCTTTGCGGAATCGCGCACGCGCTGGATGTTCGTGGTGCCAATGACAGCCTGCATTGCCCCCGGATAGCGCAGAATCCACGCCAGGGCGATGGCTGTGGCAGAAACGCCCTTTTCTTCGGCAAGCCGGTACAAAACGGCGTTGAGAGCGCCAAAACGCTCGTTGTTTAGGTACACGCCCTCAAAAAAGCCGAACTGCATGGTCGACCACGCCTGAACCGCAATGTGATGCAGGCGGCAATACGCAAGAATGCCGCCGTCGCGCATGGAGCTTCCGTCCCACTTCATGTTCGTCTGAAAGTCCGCGTCCAGCATGGGTGTATGTGCTACGGAAAACTGAACCTGATTCGCGCATATTTTAAACGGCACGCGACTTGCCACCAGCTCCATAGTAAGCGGATTACAGTTTGAAAGCCCAAAGTTCCGCACCTTGCCCGCCTTATGAAGCTCCGTAAACGCCTGGGCAATTTCGTCCGGCTCCATGAGCGCGTCCGGGCGGTGCAGCAAAAGGGAATCCAAGCGGTCGGTTCTAAGGCGAAGCAGGCTCTGATCCACGGCGTGAACGATACGCTCGTCGTCGGTAGCCACATAAGCCTCGCCTAGCACACCCACCACCTGTTCGTACACTCTCTGAATAACTGTCTTGCCGCCCAGCACTGCCAGCGGCTTCCCAGGAAAGCGCGTCGATGCGTAGCGCGCCGGAATGATACCAATAAACTTCATGTCCATAGTTTGAATGATGCAAAGGTAGACTTTTTTCTGCTATCCTCCAAACTTTTCCACTTTTTTCTTCTGGGAGTGCCACAACGGACATCTCGAAGCGGCACATCGATTACCCTCGAAGCGGCACAAGTCAGAAGGCAGCCGCCCTGAGGGCCATGTTCTCGCGGAGCTGATGGCGGTAGAGCCATATCTCGCGACTGTGGTAGTTGCCCTCCTTGCCGATGAGAGGCAGCACGTAGTCTTGCGCCGTATAGCCCTCTACGATGAGCAGGCCCGTCGCGGTGTCGAGCCGGACGCTCATCGTGTCTGGCTTCTGCTCGTCCACCGGCAGCAGTGGCGACGGCTCGGTGGTCAGGAGTGCAGGCACGCTGTCTGTGCGCCAGTTGACGGGGTTGATGGCCACGTGGCTCTTCTCCCATCCCGGCAGGGTGCAGGTGATGTCGCGCACCGAGTTGTAGCAGATGGTGACGCCCGTGTCGTCGGCTCCTTTTGCTGCCACGATGCGTGGGTGGCTCTCGTCGATGGCGATGCCGATGGCGTAGGCCGCTATCATGCGTTTATAGGTGTCGTCGTCCATCTCCTTCAGTAGCTCCAGCATGAGGTAGGCCCCCTGGCTGAATCCTGCCAGGATGAACGGACGGCCGCCGCTCAGGTGGGTCAGGTAGTACTGGAAGGCCCGGCGCACGTCGCTGAGGGGTAGGGGCAGACGCGTCGCTGCCAGGCTGTCGCTGGCGAAGCTCTGTAGTGAGCACTGCCGGTAGTAGGGTGCGAAGTAGTTCAGCCGTCCGCTCACCAGCGAGTCCACGCCCGCCATCTCCGCGTAGAGCGGTGCCCTGAGGCTGTCGCTGTACGTGTCGGCATAGTGGCAGGTGGCACCGTCGGGCAGCGTGTAGTCGCCCGTCTCTGTCGATATGACGTAGAACACGTCGGCCTCGGCTTGCCGGTCGGTGATGTACCACTGGGTAGTGTCCTGATAGTCTGGCTCTGCCGGGACTGGCGTGCTGCCGGCCTTGCGCGGCTGACAGGCGGCGAACGCCGTCAGCAATAGAAGTGTCGCGGCGAGTTGCCGCAAGAAACGGTCGACTGTCTGTGTCATTTTGCTGATAGGTGATTTATGAAACGATGATTTGTGGGGGCAAAGGTACGAATAAGAGAGGAAAAAGCCAAATAATATTTGTGCTTTTTCGAGCGGGAGCACATTCGGCGCAGCCAAAGGTACGAAATAATTAGGAATGCACGGCATGCTTGCAAGGGTCTTTTCGAGAAAAGAACTTTTTCAGGCAGGGCGCAAAAAAATCATGCCCTGATTTGGCGCTTTCACACAAAAACATTATCTTTGCATGCAAAATGTTAAATATAAACAAGATGTAAACTTATGAAGCGAATTCTATTTGTTGCTCTGCTGACCTTGCTGCCTACGATGCTGATGGCGCAGCGGCAGGGTGGGGAGGTGAAGCGGCCGCAGAAGAGTCAGGAAAGCGTACGGCAGAAAAGCCCTTGGGAGGCATATATTGGCAGGAAACTTTATTTGGTTGCATACGGCAGAGCGGATTTTCCATACATCTGTACGTTCGGGGAATACATTCTTTTGGGAAAAGATGGTACGCTGTCGTGGTGCTCACGGGCTGAAGGGAATGATACCTACTATAAATACCACATCAGCGGTAAGCGAGTGGTCTTTAATGAAACCTATTTTGAGATAGTAAAGACACAAGGGAGCAATATCCTTTTATATGGTGGTGATGATGTTAACCGTATGTACAGCACTTCGCCACAGCGTGTTATAAAAGGCGATGGTGCCGACATACAGAAGTTCTACATTGAGCATAATGTGGTACGCAATGGCGAACGTGGACTTGTTGCCCATGTTGATGTGAAAACAGTGAATGCCTTGGGCCATGACTTGCGATTGTCGGTTTATTTTGACAGCCCTGAAAATATCGGACTTGTCGATGCCAACGGGCGATATGTCGGTGCAAACAATGTGGTGTGTACTGAGACACGACTCACCAATGACAATAGATATAATCCCAGTTGGTGGATGGATACGCAATTGTTCCTTCCTTATAGTGAACTACATGTCACATCGCAAGGCGTTGTTGACATAGCAGCTCATGCTTATGTTCACGATACGACGTTGGGTGGTAATGATCGTATGTACTGGCTGACGAAAACGGATTTCCTGCATTTCTCGTACGATTCGAGTAGCCAAAGTGCCTATAATACGGGAAAGGCTATGACAGGTTCTGCCGTGTCTTATATAAGAATACTTGGAGCACAATGAAGATGCAAAGTTAATAATGAGAGTTTAAAAGCGAACGTTACTTCTTTGCGCCCTTCCACCATCATTGAAACCCGTTGGCATAATGATATTGGTTCTGCGTCAATTTGGGTGATTTTTAGATGCATGCCCCCCTTGTCTGCCAATACAAGCAGTTGATTGATAGAGGCAAAAATGTTTAACTGCGTTGAAAGACCTAACACCTAACATTGCTTTTAGGTAAGTACTTCGTTATCAATTGCTTGTGATTATTTTCTAGACTTTGACACCTAACATACACCTAACATAGAGGTAACATACACCTAACATCGCGACTTCGTTTTACCTCAAAAATGTGTTTTACCTCAAAAATGTTACCTCAGATGTTAGGTGTATGTTACCTCTATGTTAGGTGTATGTTAGGTGT
>CALAEZ010000222.1 GCA_937891125.1 uncultured Treponema sp.
GGCTTGCCGCATACGGACACACAAAGCGCTCCTTAGGCAAAAATGCGGGGCTTGAAGTGCAGTATGTGCTTCCTGCTGGCGGCGCAAATCGGGCGCAGATTTTGCCGGGCGAAGTGATAAGCGCACTTGGTGGCAGAAGAATTACCTCGCTTGAAGAGCTACAGAATGAGCTCTTGCGGTATGCGGCAAAATCGGTGGTGTCGGTTACCGTGCAAGGGGAAAACGAGCAGGAGCGTGAGTGCGCAGTCTATCTTGCCGAACGACCAAAAACGCCGAGCTACACGGTGTATACAAGCGATTTGATGGCAAATTCCTTTGTGCCGATTCTGGGAATGAAGCTAAAAAGCGTTTCGTCACTTTCAAGCCGTAAGTACGCAATAGAGTCTGTTATTCGCGGCTCAACAGCAGATGAATCTGGTTTTTCCGAGAACGACTATGTGCAGGTACAGAATGTCGAGTTTAATAAAGAGCATAGCGTCGCCTACATTACCATTTACACCAAGCAGCGAAAGAAGGGCTATCTTGATGTGCCGCTTGCGCTCGGCGTGCAGACTGACAGTCCGTACTATTTCTGACGCTATTTTCCGCAACTGGAAGCAGCCTTTTTGTGGCATAACTTGAGCGGTGTGCGCTTGTGTTGGTCGCTTGCTCGTAGCGGGCTTTTTCGCTAGAATGGGCGACATGCAAGATGTAAAGACAGAATGCCGCGCAATTGTTGCCGCGGCCTTGAATCAGTTTAAGGTACAGAAGAATATTGAAGCCGATGCAGTAGCTGCAGAATCGATTGCCGTAGAAACGCCCCCAAAGCCAGAAATGGGCGACATCGGTATGCCACTTTTCCCGTTTGCAAAGCTCTTTCGTGCCGCGCCTCCTCTGATTGCAAAAGAGATTGTGCAGATTATCGAAAATAATCCTTCTCTTTCTGAACGCGCAGCGGCTATAGGCACATTCCTTGCGGTCGGTCCCTATGTAAATGTAAAGCTTGATAAGGCAGGAGCCGCTAGCGATTTATTAGCACGCATAGAAAAAGAGGGCGCATCTTATGGTACGCTGGCCGCAGACGGTACCCCGTTCTTTGCTGGCAGGCGCATTATGGTCGAGTTTAGCTCGCCAAATACTAATAAGCCGCTCCACTTAGGTCATTTGCGTAATGATGCGTTAGGCGAAAGCGTGAGCCGCATTTTGAAAAAAGCGGGCGCCGAGGTATACAAAGTAAACATCATCAATAACCGTGGTGTCCACATCTGTAAGAGCATGCTTGCCTACAAGCTGTTTCACGAGGCTGCTGGCGATACCCCGCAGTCGCTTGGCATGAAGGGCGATCACTTTGTTGGTCAATGCTATGTCGAGTTTGATAAATATGCAAAAGAGCATCCCGAAGCGCAGACGCAGGCAGAAGAAATGCTTGTTGCCTGGGAGCAGGGAAGTGATGACGACGATTTGCACAAGCTCTGGCGCAAGATGAATGGCTGGACTATTGACGGCGTAAAAGAAACCTATGATCGCACGGGCGTCAGCTTTGATAAGCTCTATTTTGAAAGCGAAACGTATCTAAAGGGCAAGGAAGAGATTCAAAAAGGGCTTGAAAAAGGCATTTTCTTTAAGGCTCCCGATGGCTCTGTTCGCATAGACGTTACAAGCGTAACTGGTAAGGGAAAGGATGGCGAAAATCAGGAAAAAGTGCTTTTGCGTAAGGACGGAACGAGCGTCTACATTACGCAGGATATTGGTACGGCAATCTTCCGCCATTCTGACTGGGCGTTTAACCAGATGGTCTACGTTGTTGCAAGCGAGCAGAACTATCACTTTAAGGTGCTCTTCTACATCTTAAAGCAGTTAGGCTTTGACTGGGCAGAGCGCCTCTACCACTTAAGCTACGGCATGGTAAACCTGCCAAACGGACGCATGAAGAGCCGCGAAGGTACGGTGGTAGATGCGGACGATTTGATTGACAGTTTGCGTGATGATGCGCTTGAGGCAATAAAAGAGCGTGGACGTGAAGAAGAGGTGGGAGATGCGCAGGCGGTTTCCGAAAAGGTTGCCCTTGCGGCGCTCCACTATTATCTGTTACAGATTACGCCGATTAAGGACATGGTCTTTAATCCGCAGGAGTCCTTGAGCTTTAATGGAAATACAGGCCCGTACCTGCAGTATATGGGGGCGCGCATTGCTTCTATTTTGCGTAAGGCAGAAGAAACGGGAGTAAAACCAGCGATCGCACAGGAGGCCGCAGCGCTTTTGACGGCAGGCGAAGAGTGGGAGCTGATTAAAAAGCTTGGCGAGTATCCGCAGGTTATTGCGAAGGCGGCAGAAAACTTAGATGCAAGCGTGATTTGTGCGTTCTTGTATGATGTCGCAAAGCTCTTTAGTAAATTCTACCAGGAATGTCCGATTCTGGCAGCTGGAGAGGAAAAGCTTGCAAG
>CALAEZ010000223.1 GCA_937891125.1 uncultured Treponema sp.
GCACGGGCATCTTAAAAATCAACGAAAGCTACAGCGGACTTTCCGTGCAGCCAAAAATCGAAGTGTCTACGCACGCCTTTAAGGTAACGCTCCCCAATGCAAACTTCGAAGCCGAACAGGCATACGGAAAAATGCTGCGCGAAAAGCAGCTTCGGCTGCAGGAGTCAGCGCTTGCGGCGTCTTACGCACTATCGCGAACCAAGCACGCCGCTATTTTCACTGCTGCAGGTTCTGCCGCCGGACAGCCCGCCACACCTACCGCCGCCACTCACGCAGGTGCTGCTGCAGGCACGGCTGTCAGTCCAGCTACCGGCGCTGTTTTTGGCACGGCAGACACCGCGTTTACCACCGCACCCGCTGTTTCCGGCATATCGCGCGGCACGCAGAGCAGAAAGCAGGCGTTAGACGCGCTTTTTACGCAGAAGCCTGTGTTTACGCGACGCGATGTAGAGCTTGCACTAAACACGTCGCAACCGAATGCCGTGCTTATTCTGCGCCGTCTTGTAGAAGAGGGCACCGTGCAGAAAATCGGAAGCGGAAAAAACGTGCACTATCAGGTGCAGTAAAGTGGCTGTTTCGCCGCATGTCGCGCAAAAATGCCTATCTGTTTTTATAAAAAAATTAATTTTCTCTACACACTAGCTTTATATTATGTTATACTTTGACCATGCAAAAAAGTATGGCATATTTCGGTAGATTTCTTACAAAAGCACTTGACAGCGTTTTTCCCGCTTACATAATGCTGTCGGCTGTCGGCTGTCGGCTGTCGGCTGTCGGCTTAAAGGCTCTTTTATATCAGTATCCCCGTAATGAATACCCTTGCATGACCTGCGCATTTTTTCCTGTATGCTCTACCGCAAGGGCTTTTTTTTGCAGCGGGCAGGCAGCTGCCGCACGATTTATAAAAAGGAGTATCTTCTAGTATGTCAAACAGATACCTGCTTACAGCACTTACCGCGCTTTTTTCGATTGCGCTGATGTTTATAGGAACAAAGTGCTCGCAGAAAAAGACCGCAGAAACGGTAAAAATAGGCTTTGTGTATAATGCGGATAGGGCTACGGCGTACACCATTAATTTTTTCAGGACTCAGACAGAGCTTGAAGACACCTTTGGAGATAAAGTAAAAGTCTATTCAAAATACAATATCGGCGAAGATGTTTCTGACTGTGAGCGGGCAATAGAAGCTCTGATTCAGGAAAACGGCTGCCGGCTTATTTTTTGCGTGAGCTACGGTCATGGAAAAGCGGCAAAAAACATGGCGCAGAAGTACCCGAACGTTCAGTTCTGCCACGCAACCGGTACAAACGCACACACAGCCGGTATTGAAAACTTCCACAATGCATTTGCATCAATTTATCAGGGCCGTTACCTTGCAGGCGTAGCCGCAGGCTTGAAGCTCAATGAAATGATTGAAGAAGGCAAAATTACAGCCGAGCAGGCAAAAATCGGTTATGTAGGTGCTTTCCCCTATGCGGAAGTTAAATCCGGTTACACTTCATTCTTCCTCGGCGCACGTTCAGTATGCCCGAGTGCTACAATGGATGTTACTTACACAAATTCATGGTTTGATATCGCTCTCGAAAGAGAAGCTGCTCTTAACCTTATAAACAGCGGATGCGTTCTTATCAGCCAACACGCCGACTCTGAAGGCGCACCCAAGGCCTGCGAAGAGAGAGGCGTCCCCAATGTCGCTTATAACATCAGCACTATTTCAATGGGCCCGACAACAGCTCTTATTTCATCAAAAATTGACTGGGCTCCCTACTTTAAACTTATAATCGACGCAACTTCAAAAGGCGAATCTTTTGATGCTGACTGGTGTGGCGATTTCGGTACAGGTTCTGTTCAGCTTACCGAACTCAATGAAAAAGTTGCTGCAGAAG
>CALAEZ010000224.1 GCA_937891125.1 uncultured Treponema sp.
AGCTGATCAGATTTTAAGTCGTAATGCAGATGAGAATCATACGCTAAGCTGATTGCACCGCTTTCCTCCGACACGACGAGCACCACAGCATCTGTTTGCTCGCTTAAACCGAGCGCCGCGCGGTGTCGCGTTCCAAACGTTTTTCGTATATCATACTGCTCTGAAAGCGGCAGAAAACACCCTGCTGACACAACTTTTCCCGCCTGAATAAAGCAAGCGCCATCATGGAGTGGCGTATCATGGCCAAAAATAGTAACCAGCAAGCTTGAAGACAAATCAGCATTGATACGCGTGCCCGTGTCCATGATGTCGTCCATTTTCGTATGCCGCACGAACACCGCAAGCATACCGCGGCGCTGCTTAGAAAGCATTTCGGCGGCGATAATGACCGAATCAACATAGGTGTGGCGGCTTCTCGTTCCAAAGGCAAACCAGTCACTTTGGCCAAGCTTTAGAAAGATTTTTCTTAGCTCAGGCTGAAAGACGATTGCAAAGCAAATCATAAGACCGGGCGCAATAAATTTGAGGAGCCACAAAAGCATTGAAAGCTTTAAAAGCATGGCAACCGCATACGAAAGTGCCACAATGACGCCAGCTCGAATAATCTGCACGCCATTTGTTTTTATAATAATTTGATACGCCTTAAAAAGCAGGAATGTCATAATGACGACATCGAGCACAGGCCGAAGAACATCATATACCTTAATCAGATTATTGAACGCATTCATGTGCTTTAGTATACCCTATTTTGCCTAACACTGTCATGGTATCAACAGCTGCTTTTACATCATGGACGCGAATTATGCTTGCGCCAAAGAGAACTGAAAGCAGATTTGCACAGAGCGTGCCATAGAGGCGCTCTTCAGCACAAACAGCGCCTCCAGAAGCGGTTGCCAAAAGCTCTCCAATAAGCGTTTTTCGAGAAAGCGCCATAAGCACTGGATACCGTCCTTCACACAGCGCGCCACACTGTCTCACAAGCGACAGATTTGCCTCAGTATTCTTTCCAAAGCCGATTCCTGGGTCAACAATGATTTTATCGCCTGCTATGCCACAGGTTTCAGCGTAGTGCGCGCGCGCGGTAAGATAGGCATTCACACGCTCAAAACAATCTGCAGTAAGCGGATTATGCTGCATCGAGCGTGGCACGCCCGCTTTATGCATAAGCACCACGGGAATATGCGTTGAAGCGCACAATGGCGCAAGCGCCGCATCATCTTCGAGCGCTGAAACATCATTGAGCATATCAGCGCCAGCATCTAACGCAGCACGCAGTACTGCACTTTTGCGCGTATCAACCGAAATCGGTATGACAGCTCCTCGCGCACGAAGCTGCTGTATAAGCGGCACAACACGCTGAATCTCTTCATCAGCAGTCACATACTGCGCGCCAGGCCGCGTCGATTCGCCGCCTATATCAAGTATATCGGCGCCCTCATCAATCAAGCGAAGCGCCGCATCAAGCCCATTTACTGTGCTCTCAGTACGGCTCGGCGCATAAAACGAATCAGGCGTAACATTCACAATTCCCATTACAAAGGCAGGACGAGTTGTTGTCAGCGTTCGATCGGCAAAAAAAAGCGTTTTCATGATTTTAAAAGCGTACGTGCGGCAGCCGCAATGTCACGCGGAGCCATTGCAGCGTCTTCGCAAACCTGCGCGCGGCTTCCATGAGAAAAAAATGCTTCAGGGAACGCTTTCACCAAAGCATTATCAAGGTGCGCCGCCTTAAGCACGCTAAACAAATACTCTGCAACTCCGCCCGTGCGCACGCCGTCCTCTATCACCAGCACGCCCGTGTAAGCACTTGCCACAGTAGTAAAATAAAGCTCATCAATCGGCTTTATAAACCGAAGTGCATATATATCAACATACACGTCTTCCATAAGGAGCGAGCGCGCAGCCTGCAGTGTTTCGCTGTAAAAGCCACCCGTACAGACAAACAGCAACTTCTGCTCTGGCGCCTCGTCCTCAAAAGCAGCGCTCAAGGTTGGCGCAAAATCGGCACATTTTACAAGCACGCCGCGTCCTTCCGCAATTGGCGAAGAAAATGCCGCAAGCTCAGAGGGACACGACAGCTTTGGATACCGTATAGCAACAGGACGGTGACTTGCGACTGCCCAAGAAAGACAGCTGTGTAAATCGGCTGCGGTAGCGGGACACATAAGCGTTAGATGAGGAATGGGACGCAAAAGCGCTATGTCAAACAGTCCTTGATGCGTCTCCCCGTCATTGGGAACAGGACCTGCCCGGTCAAACACAAGCACTACAGGCAGCTCGGGAAGCGCAATATCATGGATAATCTGATCAATCGAACGCTGAATAAATGTTGAGTAAATTGCGACAATAGGAAGCATGCCGCCCTTAGAAAGCCCTGAGGCAAAGGTTACTGCATGCTCTTCTGCTATACCAACATCAAAGAAGCGCTCAGGATAATGACGCGCAAAGGCGTCAAGCCCCGTTCCCTTTGCCATCGCCGCTGTTATCGCCATGATGTTCGTATGTTGGCGAGAAAGTGACAAAAGAGAAGCACTAAACGCTTCGGTAAAGCTTAGGCTGTCAAATTTTTCCATGGTACCGTCACTTATCGTAAACGGGCCAATGCCATGAAAGACTGCCGGATTATTTTCGGCAGGACTGTACCCTTTTCCCTTTACCGTGCGAATATGCACAACAACAGGACGAGGAAGGCGTGACACGCGGCGCAAAACGTTTTCAAGCTCTTTTATATCATGCCCGTCAAGTGGACCGACATATTCAAAGCCAAGGTCTGTAAACAAATTGTCCGTAAGAAAAAGCCCTTTTAAGGCGCGCTTGAAGCGAAACAGCAGCTTTCCGACGTGATGTTCTGCATGGGGAAGCGCGTCAATAATGCGGTCGCTAAGCCGACGGATACGCTGATAAAACGTTGTCATAGAAACGCTGCTTAGGTAACGGGAAAGTGTCCCATTATTCGCGTCTATCGACATTTTATTATCATTTAAGACGACGATAAGATTTTTAGAAAGCTGACCGGCATGCAAAAGTCCCTCAAAAGCAAGCCCTCCTGTCAAAGCGCCATCGCCAATGACCGCAACAACCTTGCCGTTTCTCCCCTGTGCGTTCCATGCAGACAACAACCCAAGCGCCTGAGAAATCGATGTAGAAGCGTGCCCGTTATCAAAAAAATCGTGCGGACTTTCGCTGTGCCGTGTAAAGCCAGAAATGCCCCCATGCTGTCTAAGCGAATCAAATTGCTCATAACGCCCCGTCAGCAATTTATGAGCATAACACTGGTGACTGACATCAAAGACAATCGCATCATTAGGGCTGTCAAAAACACGATGAAGCGCGATCGTCAATTCAACAAGACCAAGATTACTTGCTAAATGACCGCCATTTTTAGCAACAACCTCAAGAATTTTTTTCCTGATTTCTGCTGCAAGCTCGGAAAGCTTTTGTGCGGAAAGCTGTTTTACATCTTGCGGAGAATGAATTGACGGTAAAATCATAGCGCCCCCTAAAAAAAAGACCGCGAAGTCATTAGCACTATCGCGGTCTTATTCAGCTTTCGCCTAACAAGCAAAACTACTTGCTCTTATGACGATTGCGTCTAAGCATCTTCTTTCGCTTGTGTGTCGCCATCTTCTGGCGCTTTCTTTTCTTTCCACAGGGCACGACGGGCACTCCTTAGTAAAAAATGTGTATTTATTATATCAAAAGACACGCTTTCGTCAAGTGACTTGCCAAAAATCGCGACGATTTTAGCGACGGAAACGCATCATTCAATCCTATTGTTTTTCAATGCGGTACTGCACGCGCTCGTTGAACAACTGGCTTGCCGCAAGAGAAACGACTTTTCCGTCATTCATCTCAATCGCAGGGTCTTCAATCTTGCTCATCTGAAACGCACGACGGCTTGCCGCACACGTAATTTCATAGACGTTGCCAGAAAACTTAACCAATGCTTCTAGGGGGAAAATCATCGTATCACCTCGTATTTGCTAATTATATCCAAAACAATCGCGCTCTGTCAATTGCCCGCATACTCGGCGAACCCCATTTTCTCCAGAAAATCTCCAAAATTCATATTGACATATTGTGCAAAAACCATTTTAATACTTGCTCATTTTTGGCAAAAAACACGCATGTTATTGACTAAAAACGGTATTCTGATATAATTGACAGTATACGCTATGGGGTATCAGTCGGAAGAAGGATTAGCAAAAGCATACGCACTGCTGGAAGAAGGCAAGCCCGCGCAGGCAAAACAGGTGCTGGCGGACGCCATTCAGTACGACCTTGGCAACAAGGAAGCGGCGTTTGCGGTGTGGTGCTGTTCCTTTTGGATTGATTTTGTCAGTTCACTGCCGACGCTGGACGCCTTTGAGCGCGGGGAAGGCTTTGTGCGCACCGCTCGCACGCACAGCGCGCTTACTACCATCGGGCAGGAGGCCTTTGCGGGCTGCGGGCGGTTAACATCGGTTGTAATCCCGGCGGGTGTAAGCCTTATCGGACAGAG
>CALAEZ010000225.1 GCA_937891125.1 uncultured Treponema sp.
GCAGAACAAGGTCCAGAAGCTGCGCGACGAGATCGCCGTGCTTGAAAACAACATCAAGCTTGTCGGTCTTTCCGCGCTTATGACGACCACGGTGACTAACATGGAAACAACCATTAAGCTGCTGCGCGAGCGGTTAAGCGCCGAAGGAAAAACCTGTAAAATCATGGTAGGCGGCGCGGTGTTGACCGCAGATTACGCAACTCAAATTGGCGCAGATTATTATTCAAAAGATGCAATGGCAAGCGTTGCCGTTGCAAAAGAGGTATTCGGTGACTAACGGACAGAAAAAACAGACAAAGCTTGAAAAGAGAATCGCACGCGTAAGCAAAAAAAAGCCGGAAGAGTTCAGCACGGCAAAAGCGTACTTCTGGCGCTTTGTCCACCCGCGCGCATTCTGCACGACCATCCGCTTTTTTATGGCCGTCATCCGCAACTACCTTATCCGCCAGTATGCGCACGCCTGGCACCTGACGCATGTTCCGGTCATTCACGTAGACCATCCGCTTGATAAGCGCGTGCCGTTTCTGCCAGAAAAAGTCGGCATCTACTTTCGCTTTATCGACTTCTGGATTGAGCCGATGACCATGCTCATTGAGCGCTACGGTCTCTGGAAGGGCATGAAGTTCACCAACGAGTGGCTGCGCCTCCTGAAAAAGACGTATCAGAGCGGCGGAAAAATCTACGGCGCATTTCTTTCGACTACCGACCGCCCCGACTACAAGGGCGACCGGCTTTTCCGCCTGATTCACGGCGCAGACCCGCACCTTCTGTGCGTGCCGAGCCTGCATATTGCCATAGTCGTGCTCTGCTTTACGTTTTACCGCATGTTCTTTGAGCGCGAGGGCTTTACCGAGGCAGAAAAAGCGACATGGAACTCCTCCCTTTACCGCGAGGCGGTCGCCATTGCAGAAAGCGTGCTGTACATAAAGCAGCACAGCGTAAACTGCATTCCGGCAGCATTCTACATGATGACCATGCAGTTTCCGACGCTTGTAACGCCGCCGGTCATCAGGCAGTTTATCGCCGACATGTTCAAAAGCGCAAAGCCGGAGGAAATTGCCGCCGCCGACGCAGAGAAAATCCGCGCATACATGCAGGTCCGCTACGACGCATACCTTGAGGCAGGCAGGACCGCTGCGCACTGGTATGAGCCGGGGCGTGAATGGCTTTCTACGTACGCTACCTGTATGCAATCGTAAAAAATCCGACTAATCGTAAAATATTCAACAAAATTCAGTAATTTTTTTCATGTACTTATGTCCAGACCTGACTTATCGTAAATGTACGGTAAAATACGTCTTTAGGAGGACAAAAGTATGAAACGATTAGCAAAAGTTGCTGTAGCCGCGGCTGCAGCATTGTGTGCAACAACCGTAATGGGCTGCAACAAGAAAGCAGAAGCAAAAAAGCTGATTACTATTGGCTATGCGCAGGTTGGCGCTGAAAGTGACTGGCGCTTGGCAAACACCGAATCATTCAAATCAACCTTTGTCGAAGAAAAGGGCTACAAGCTGATTTTTGATGATGCACAGCAAAAGCAGGAAAATCAGCTCAAGGCAATCCGCAATTTTATTCAGCAAGATGTTGACTACATCGTTGTAGCACCAGTTGTAGAAACTGGCTGGGAAACCGTTTTGCAGGAAGCAAAAAAAGCTGGCATTCCCGTTATTTTGTCTGACCGCATGATGAAA
>CALAEZ010000226.1 GCA_937891125.1 uncultured Treponema sp.
CGGCGTCATAGAGCAAGGCTGTTTTTACTGCCTCTGCAAGCCCACTGCGATACTGGTCTTGCGGCAGCGACTGCACGAATGACGGAAAAATGTGAATTTTCTGCGCAGGAAAGAATGAGCCAATCATGTTCTTGTAGCTCTGAAAGTCGCAGCCTGTTTTTCCGCCGATTGCTGCATCTACCATTGAAAGCAGCGTTGTTGGAATAAGCTCGCAGTGGGCGCCGCGCTTAAAGATGGAAGCGGCAAAGGCGGTCATGTCGGTAATGACGCCTCCTCCAATGCCGACAAAAACAGCGCTTCGCTGCGCATTGTAATCAAGCGCGGCGGCAACAATGGAAAGCACACTCTCTATTGTTTTTGCTTCTTCTCCTGCTGGCAATATGACTAAGATATCCTTGCCACGCTCGCCAATAAAGCCGGCGCAGAGCGATTTGCCGCCGTCCCTGTCGTGAAAGAGCGCCGTAAAGTGATGCATGCTTGCAAGGTGGGCAACGGTGTCGTCCATGACAAAAATACGCATGGGACGCGTTTTTGCTTCCTCTCCACTGGCTGTGCTGGCATAAAATAGCGCATTCAAGTCTGGCGCTCCTGCATAAAAGCGGATAAAGGTGCGGTCTGTTCCCGGATGCACCGGCGGATACTGGATTACTTTTTCTTCATACTGCATGGAAAGCATTTTAGTAGCTTTTGCCAACCATTGCAATGTATGGTATACTCCCTGTGAGGCGGTGCAAGGCCATTTATGATAGTTGAATTTTCGATAGCAAACACATTTTCGATAAAAGACGAACAGACGGTAAGCTTTGAAGCGGTGGGCTCGTGTAAGGCTACCGCAGACGACGCTTCTGTGCTTTCAGACGCCGCCGTGCAGGACGACTCTCTGTCGCTGACCGCACCTGCAAGGCTGGGCTCGCATTGTGTGCGGGTGGGAAGCAAAACGCTCTTAAAGCTTGCCTGCATATACGGCGCAAACGCTTCTGGTAAGACAAACATTCTTACGGCGCTTCGGTTTTACGTGCGCTTTGCGGTGGACTCCTTTACGAACCTGAAGCCTAGTGAGCCGACGCATTTTGTGCCATTCCGCTTTGATGAGCAGACTGCCCGTGACCCCGGCTTTTTTAATCTGGTGTTCTACATGAAAGACGCCGCCGGACGCGACGTGCTGTATACCTACGAGCTTTTGCTGTGCGCAACGCATGTGGTAAAAGAAAAGCTTTCGTACACGGTTGAAGGCGGGCGGCAGGAACCGGCTGGAGCTGCAGCTTCGGGGCTATCTACAGCTGCTTCGTCTCGTACACCTGCTGTGCCGCGTGCTAAGCTGGTGTTTGAACGCTTAGGCGACGGCGGCGTAAAGTGGGGAAGCGGCATTACCGGCGCAAAAAAGCTGATTGCAGATATGACGCGCCCTAACTGCACGGTTTTAAGCACTGGAGCGCAGGCGCAGCATCCGCTTTTTTCTGCACTGTATGATTTTTTTAATCACCGTTTTGGCGGGCTTACCGCTCCTGGTGCGCTGCCGCTGGGACGCGAGGGAAAGCTTTCTCACTTTACCTTGCAGCGCATAGAAGACGATGCGTCATATAAAGAAAAGGTAATTGGCATGTTCAATGCAAGCGATATAGCGCCGATAAGTGACATCCGCATAGAAACGCAGGAGGTAAGCGACGCGCTTTTAGAGCAGCTGCCGCCAGAAATGCAGGATGCGCTTTCGCTGTACCCGGAGCGGGCAAAAACGCGAAGAGCGCTTTTTGTGCACAAGTATGACGGGCATGAATATGAGCTTCCTGTTGGCTTAGAAAGCGCTGGTACGCTCCGTATGCTTGAGCTTATCGCGCCGCTTTCGGATGTGATAAAAAGCCACGCCTTTGTGCTTGTTGATGAGCTTGAGCTTTCGCTGCATGAAGAGCTCGTCGAAACCTTCCTGCGCCTGTTTTTAGAGGCCTCAGAAGACAGTCAGCTTCTCTTTACGACGCATAATCAGGATTTGCTTGATACCGGGCTTTTGCGTGATGACGAAATCTGGTTTTGCTACAAGACCGAAAATGGGAACTCGGTCTACAATGCCATTACCGACTATGCGGGCATTACCGCAGGCATTTCGCGCAAAAAGCTGTATCAGGCGGGCAAGTTCGGCGCGCTTCCACTTGTCGATGTGAGTGCATTAATGGAGTTATTCAGTGCCAAGAAAGACCGCTAGGCTACAGGCGCCCCGCACTATTTTGCTGGTGGTGGAGGGCGAAACCGAACAGATTTATTTTTCGCAAGTACGTGCTGACCGCCACATAAGCGGCATTACGATTATACCGCGGCTTGCGAAGCACAGTTCGGTGCACCATATTTTAAAGACGGCGCTTGAAGAACATGCGAGCGCAGTGTACGACGAAATCTGGTGCGTGTTTGACCGCGACACCATTGTGCGCGACGGACTTGGCGAAGAGGCGCTTAGTATGCTTGATACGGCGCAGAAGCTCGGCATTCATTTTGCTGAATCGTACCCCAGCTTTGAAGTCTGGTTCTATCTGCACTTTGCTATGCCGCAAAGTCACTACCTTTCGCAATACAGCCTTATCGAAGACTTGCGCCACTTTGTGCCGCGCTATGGAAAAGAGCAGGCGTGGCTGAGCGGTGGCGAGCTGTATAAGCTTTTGCGTCCGCGGCTTACTACGGCAATGGCAAACAGTATTTTGCTTGCAGCGCACAATGCGTCCTGCCCGAGCGAAGGAAACAGCTCCTGCTCGGTGCATGAGCTGATGACGGCTGTCTTTGGCATACCCGTGAAGCAGTGGGAGACTTCTACGGTATGAAAAAAGAGCCCTTCGTGTTTGATTTGTCTGCACTGTTGCGGCAGAAAACGCAGTTCACGTTTCGCGAGCAGATTAACTACGTGTTTCGGCTTTCCGTGCCTGCAATGCTTGCGCAAATCTCCTCGATTCTTATGCAGTACATTGACGCTGCCATGGTCGGTAAGCTTGGTGCCGAAAGCGCCGCGGCAATTGGGGTGGTTGCCTCATCTACCTGGCTCTTAGGCGGGCTTGTTTCTGCGTGCGCTGCAGGCTTTACCGTGCAGATTGCGCAGGCTATTGGAGCTGGCGACTATGTGCGCGCCCGCAGCGTACTGCGGCAGGGCATGGTTGTCGGCGCCGCGTTTTCGCTGTTTTTATGCGTGCTTTCGCTGTGCATAAGCCGCCCACTTCCGCTCTGGCTCGGCGCGGAAACCAGCATAACGCGCGATGCGACGGCGTATTTTGCGCTCTGTGCGGCGGCGCTCCCCGTCTGGCAGTTCAGCATGCTTATGGGCGGCGCACTGCGGTCAAGCGGCAATATGAAGGTGCCGAGCGTGTTAAGCGTACTGCTGTGCGTGCTCGACATTGTCGGTAACTATGTATACATTTTTGTGCTCCAACTTGGCGTTGTGGGCGCCGCGCTCGGCACGCTTACCGCAGAGGGCATTGTCGCGCTGCTGATGACGTATTTTTGTGTGGTGCGCTCGCCCGTTCTGCGCCTGTGTGGCAGAAACGAGCGCTGGCGTATTGAAAAATCTTGCTTACAGGAGGCAAATCATATTGCCATTCCGCTGGGCTTCCAGCAGTTTGCGCTCTGTGGCGCACAAATTGTAAGCACGCGCCTGGTTGCTCCGCTCGGTACGGTTGCTATTGCGGCTAACAGCTTCGGTATAACGGCAGAGGCGCTGTGCTACATGCCCGGCTACGGCATTGGCGAGGCGGCTACCACCATGGTCGGGCAGAGCGTGGGTGCAAAGCGGAAGGATTTAGCGCGCCATTTTGCCTGGCTTACGATTGGCGCCGGCATGGTGGTGATGGGCGTGTGCGGCGTGATTATGTATGCGTGCGCACCGCTTGTCATGCGTTTTTTGACGCCAGACGCAGCGGTTAGTGCATTAGGCGCAAGCGTGCTGCGCATAGAAATGTTTGCAGAGCCACTGTTTGCAGCAAGCATTGTTGCAAGCGGCGCACTGCGCGGAGCAGGTGATACGCTCGTTCCTGGCATACTAAACCTGGTGAGCATGTGGTGCGTGCGCATTGTGCTTACCGTGGCGCTTATTGGGCAGTATGGCTTACACGGCGCCTGGATTGCGATGGCGGTGGAGCTGTGTGTGCGTGGTGTGCTGTTTTTAGTGCGTGTAAAGTGGGAGCGCTGGCTGTAAGTGCCTGGGGCGCGTGTTTGTGATAGCTGCTGCCCGCCGTGCGCTGTAGCGTCAGCATTCGTTCTTTTTCATCGCGACCTTGTTCTGGTACATACTCTTGTCGGCACGCTTAAAGACGCTTTCGGCGTCAGCGTCGGTCGCTTGCGCATATTCTGACATGCCCGCGGCGGCAGAATACCGCTTCCATGGCTCGCGGCCTTCGTCGTGCATGGCTTTGACAAACTGACCGTTGAGGCGGTCGATAAGCAGGTTCCGGTCGCGGTAGTCTCTTCCTTCAAGCAACACGGCAAATTCGTCGCCGCCAATGCGGAAAACGGGCGAATGTTCGTACACCTCGCAGATGATGTTGCAGGCGCCTGTCAGGTAGTCGTTTCCGCGTTCGTGACCGTAGGTGTCGTTTATCAGCTTTAGGTTGTTCAAATCAATCATCACAATGCCAAACGCCGCCGTGCCGTCACTGATTTTAATGTTCAGAAGCGCAATTGCCTTGTCGTAGGCAGTTTTGTTTTTTACGCGGGTCAGCGCATCCTGATAGGCAAGCGTGTCGAGCTGGGCGACATCACGCTGTAGGCTTGTTATCTGCTTTTCAGCGGCGACAATGCCTATCGCATAGTCTTTCAGGTCGCCTGTCATCTGGGTGACTGCGTTAGAAAGTGACTCTACCTCATTTTTGGTGTGAATATCGGGCTCGTTGTAGATAAGCTTTTCTGGATTTACCTGACCGTGACTTGTTTCTGCAAAGGCCGTTACGCTTTCTTCAAGTGCGGCAATGGGGTTGGTAATATGCGTGCGTGACCACAGAATGAAAGAAAGTGAGAACAGGGTGCCCGTACAGACAACTAACAGTATATTTACAATATTGTGCGTAAACAGTGCGGCGTGTATCGACGCGACAGAAATATCAACGCATAAAAGTGCAAACGTTTCGCCTTTTGAATCCTGGAGTGGAAGCATACCCGTGTAGTCTAAGCCCCATTCGGTTGGCTCCGTGTCTTGATCGAACGTTACCTCATCGATATGGTTCATCGCCTCAAAAAAGGCAACCATGGTGCGGGCAGGAAACGAGTCATGCAGAATGTCGCCCAAAAAATACAGCTCATCGTATTCTCCTTCATATTCTTCTTTGGTGATGCCGTTTATGATAATGGAGGCGTTGTCGTAGTCGGTTGTGTTGAGTGGCGTAATAATGTAGAGGTAGCTGATGTTGGAAAACGTGTCGACAACGCTGTCTAAAAATGTCTGCAGCTGGTGGTACGTTTCGCTTTCTTCGCCTGTTCGCGCACATTCGGCTAAATCGTCCTTGTCGATATGCTGATCTACGTAGCGGATAATGTCGGTTAGATAGATGTTGTTTCGTTCATATAAGCCGCGATAAAAAGCGACATAGTTTACAATGCTTATGACAATGCAGAGCGCAGCAATAAAAATCAAACAGCCAATGGTAATGCTCCGATTCAGCGGTCTTTCATTCGTAATCATGTGAAGAGTATATCATATTGGTGGCAGGAAATCAAAAGAAAAGCTTAAAAACTGGCGCTCAAAACGGGCGTTTTTTTTCTTGCATTTAAGCTTAAACAAAGCTTTAATTTCAGCATGAAGTGGCGATTTTTACTGTTACTGTGCGGCATATTTTTGTTTCCGCTTTTTGCAGAGCCTGTTTTTTTTGTAGGCGTTCACGGCGATGTCTCTTTTCCTGCTTTGACAGGTCTTGATAAGATATTTGGCTTAGGTGGCGGCGTAAATGCAGAGCTTGGTATGTACGTGGGTAATTTTTCAGCCGGTCTTTTAGGCGGATTTTCTACCGTTAATGACTCTGGCGAGCTCGTTGAATCGATGACAGAAATAAAGGCTGGAGTTGAAGCTGGCTTCACGCTTGACAGCACCTTGCTTTCGTTTTTGCCGTCGTGGCTCGGTATTCGTCCGAATGTTGCGCTTCTTGCCGATTACTATTCATCTGAAGGCTACCGTTCAAAGAGTAAAAAAACGATTGGCTTAAAAGAAACATCGGAGGGCATTGCCCTTGCAGGCGAGCTTTCGCTGTATGCTGATTTTATCAATCTGGTAAAAAATGACACCTTTGCGCTTATTCCAACGCTTGGCTACAACGAAACCTTTCGTGTAGAAGAAGACGGGCCAGTGTTTTCAGGTCGACTGTCGCTTGGTGTGCGTGTAACCTACACGCCGCCAGCAAAGGTTGACTACGACGAATGGCTTGCAGGCTTAAGCGGTGGCTCGCTGGTAGTGCGCGCACCCACGCGCTCTAAAACGTTCAGTCCGAACGGCGACGGCGTTGACGACACGGTTATTTTTGACGTCACCAGCGATGCTGATGAGCATGGCGGCGTTGCAAGCTGGGAGCTTCGCGTGTACGATCCGGGCAACAATCTGTTCTGGAGCGAGAAAGGCAAGGGCGACATTCCTTCTGGCTTTGTCTGGAGCGGCGAAAGCCTACATGGAGACGCAGTTGCAAGCGGCGAACTGTATCAGTATGTGTGGTATGTAAAGG
The DNA here is from genome assembly GCA_937891125.1 of uncultured Treponema sp. Taxonomy (GTDB): domain Bacteria; phylum Spirochaetota; class Spirochaetia; order Treponematales; family Treponemataceae; genus Treponema_D. Next base: position 6,672 of record CALAEZ010000226.1, read on the forward strand.
CAAAGGATAATGCTGACGGCTACGTGCCGGGCATCATTTCTACCGGCATTATGATTAAAGAAAGCGAAGGCGTGCTTTCATTCTCACTGTCTTCAATCCAGTTTGGTCCAGATTCTTCCGAATTTGACAACATTAGTGAAGAGCAGGTTAAGCGCAATAACGAGCTGTTCGATGCGGTTGCTGAAATCTTAAAGAGCTATGCTGACTACAACATTACGATTGAAGGTCACGCAAACAATGTTTCTGGCACCGAGCGCGAGCACTTAGAAGAGCTTTTGCCGCTTTCTCAGGCGCGGGCAGAGACTGTCGTGCGCGAGCTGGTAAAACGCGGCATAGA
>CALAEZ010000227.1 GCA_937891125.1 uncultured Treponema sp.
TCTGGCTCAATCTCGTGTATGCCGCAGAATATGCCGAAGGCGACACAATTACGCTCACGGCGCGCGCACACAGCCACCTAGTGCTGCAGCTCGATGACGCACTCGAGCCTGCGGTAGTCTACCTTTCAGGCGAGCGCTTTACCTATCCCATTCCGTTTGCAGAAAAAAAGCTTTCGTATAATCCAAAGACGTTTTCCGGGAGCACGCATCTGTTGCGCGCGCGCGTAGCCACCAGCGCAGAAATTGCGCAGTACCGCAATCTTGCCCTGAACAGCCACGACTGTGCCACAAACAGCACCTGTTTTCCGCACGCAAGCGCCAACATAGAAACGCGTGGAGAATCAGTCTTTGCCGCCCGCAATGCAATCAATGGGAACACCGTAAACACAAGCCACGGCGCCTGGCCGTATGAGTCCTGGGGCATAAACCGCGACCCGAACGCAGCGCTGTACCTAGACTTTGGGCGCGCGGTCACTATAGACCGGCTCGTGCTGGTAACGCGCGCAGATTTTCCGCATGACAGCTGGTGGAAGGAAGCGACCGTTACTTTTAGTGACGGAAGCTCGCTCGTTCTTCCCATGCAAAAAAGCTATGCGCCGCATGTCTTTACTTTTGCGCCCAAAACAGTCACCGCGCTCACCCTACAAAAGCTTATCAAAAGCGAAGAAGACGACTCACCCTTCCCTGCTCTCACGCAGCTTGAAGTCTACGGGCACGAAGCAAACGCGTAAAGCACCTGCTTTACGCACGCACTCGCCATTCGCCACTGCCCTTTCGCCATGCCGTCATGTTTTCGTTGACAAGTAAAATATTGCGCTCTAAAATTAACCTTTAGAAAACACGGCATGCGGAGGGGAATACAGCTATGAATCTTTCGACACCAAAAACAGCGCTTAAAAAAGCTGCGCTTGCGTTTTGCTTTTCCTTGTGTTCCCTAAACCTGGCACGAGCTACCTCTTTTTCCTATGGCGGCGACTCCTATGGCGGCGGCTACGCAGTTACCGGTCAATCTGAAAACAAGGGCTACGCCTACCAACTCTACAATGCAACAAACGGACTTCCCACCTCTGACGCAAACACCATTTTAGCTTCTCGCGATGGCTTTATCTGGATTGGCGGCTACAGCGGTCTAATTCGCTATGACGGCACCAGCTTTGTCAGACAGGATTTTTCTGACGGCATTACCAATGCAAACACGCTCTACGAAGACAGCAAGGGCCGGCTCTGGATTGGCATGAACGAAAACGGCGTTGTCGTAGTCGACAAAGGCTCCCGGCGCCGCTTTAGCTATGCGCAAGGCTTTCGCTCAGCAACCGTCCGCAGCATAACCGAAGCACAGGACGGCACCATCTACATTGGCACCACGCAGGGAATCATGTACATCGACAGAGCCATGCAGGTAAATGCGCTCGATGACCAGAATCTGAATACCGCCTATGTTATCCGCTTAGTAAGCGCTGCTGACGGCGCCGTATACGGAAACACACGCAGTGGCGACCTTTTCTGCATAAAAAACCGCGTGGTGCAGTATTTCTACACGGGGGAAGCGTTAGGCGTCAACGAGGTGACAACCGTCTACCCTGACCCCAAGGAAGCTGGCGCACTCTACCTTGGCACCGACTCCGCTGCCATCTATCGCGGCAGAATCACCGAGGACGGCTTTTCTCTTGAAAAAATCACCGTTACTCCCGCTTCATACATCAAATGGATTACCTACGCAAGCGACAGAATCTGGCTTTCGTCAGAAACGGTCGCTGGCTATCTTGATGAAAATAACACCTACCACGTGCTTGAAAATCTTCCCTTTACAAGCGCAATCGGTGAAATTATCGAAGATTACGAGGGAAATATCTGGATTACCTCCTTTCGCTACGGCGTTGTAAAGCTGGTGGCAAATCAGTTCACCAATCTTTCAGCGCAAGCTGGTCTTGAAAGCGTTGTGGTAAACGCAACGTGTCTGCACAATGGGCTTTTATACATCGGAACCGACCGCGGGCTTCAAATACTCAGCCTTGACGGAAAAGCGGTGCATTCATCGCTTACCGACTACATAGGAAGCGCCCGTATTCGCTGCATTATGAGCGATGGCGCGGGCAATCTGTGGCTTTCTACCTACAATCAACGGAAAGGGCTTGTATGCCTTACCGCCAGCGGTCGCATTACAAGCTATACCGAAGCAAACGGGCTTTTAAGCAACGAAACACGATGCACTGCGCTTACAGCAGACGGTGCGGTGCTTGTGGCAACGAATAACGGCCTTAACGTACTAAAAGACGGCGCAATAACCGCAAGCTACGATGCAAGCGCAGGCATTTTACACACCATGGTGCTTACCGTCTGCGCAGGCTCTGGCGGTAGCGAGTATTATATCGGAACCGACGGCGGCGGCATCTACATTATTGACGGCAATAAAGTCATTCACAAAGGCAGAACCGACGGCTTAATGAGCGAAGTGGTTATGCGCATAAAGTACGACGAGAAGCGCGACGTCTACTGGATTGTTACCTCTAACAGCCTTGCCTACATGAAAGACGAAAAGATTACGACCATACGGCAGTTTCCCTATCCGAATAACTACGACATCTACTACGACACCGACGATAACCTGTGGATACTTGCATCAAACGGAATCTACGTTGCAAAGGCTTACGATGTTCTTAAAAACGGCAAAATTGACGTGCTGTTTTACGACACCACCAGCGGCTTATCAAGCATACCGACAGGAAACGCATTCAGTGCGCTCGACAGCAACGGGAACCTCTACCTTGCCTGCAGAAGCGGCGTAAGCTCCGTAAACATCAACCGCTATTTTGAAAAAACGCATGACATAAAACTGTCAGTTCCCTACATCGAAGCTGACGAAAAACGCTATTACGTTGACGAAAGCGGCTCCGTTACGCTGCCAGTCACCACGAAAACGGTAACCATTTACGGCTATGCACTCACCTACGCGCTGCAAAATCCTAAAATTCAGTACTATCTTTCTGGCTTTGACAAAGAGCCAATCCGCGTAACCAAAAAAAATATGGAGCCCGTGCGCTACACAAACTTGCACGGGGGCACCTACACCTACGAGCTTTCACTTTTAAACAATTCAACCAACCAAGTGCAGCAAACACTGACGCTTAAAATCACCAAGGAAAAACGCCTCTACGAGCGCGTCTGGTTCTGGATTTTTGCGTTTATTGTGTTTACGCTGGTATTGTGTTTTTTTGCACAGCTCTGTATTGGCGGGCGCATACGCAAAATGCGGCAAAAGGCAGAAAATGACCGCATTTTTACCAACGCAATCATCGGCGCATTTGCAAACTGCGTTGACGGCAAGGACAAGTACACAAACGGCCACTCAGCGCGCGTTGCAAAATACACGCGTATGCTTGCAGAGCGCCTAGGCGAAGACCATGCAACCGTAGAAAAGTACTACAATATTGCGCTGCTCCATGACATCGGAAAAATAAGCGTGCCTGACGCCATTCTAAAAAAGCCCGGCAAGCTTGACGATGAAGAATTTGCCATTATGAAAAGCCATGCCCAGCGTGGTTACGAAATTCTAAAGGATGTCACCATTCAGGAAGACCTGGCGGCAGGCGCACACTACCACCATGAACGCTTTGACGGCAAGGGCTATCCAGACGGGCTTTCTGGCGAAAGCATACCGTATGTTGCCCGCATTATTGCTGTTGCGGACACCTTTGACGCCATGAGTTCGACTCGTCCGTATCGCAAGCAGCTTCCACTTGATTACATTGTCGAAGAGATTCAGCGCTGCTCTGGTACTCAGTTTGATCCTGCTGTCGTTGATAAATTTATGGAGCTGTACCACGACGGAGCTTTTGACGAATTTAAGTCGTAATTATGGAATATTACGAAAAAAATTTGTATAATGACGTGCATGGGTAATTTACTGGCATTTAACATGTGCGCCATACCAATCTACATAATCATCTTGTGCGCTACCTTTGTGCGAAAAACAACAAAGGGGATTGTAAACCGATGGTTTATTATGATGGTTATCGTTTCTCTTGCAACAACCATTGTTGATTTAATTGCTGATGGTTATGAGCTTATACTGCCACTAGAACCAATGCAGCTTCAGATTGTGACGGTAGCCAATTATCTGTACTTTATTCTACGCAATGCCACGGTCGTTCTCTATCTCTTTTTTCTGTTCACCCTTACGCGCACTGACTTTCATCTGCACTCACGTACTTCAAAATACCTTTTACTCGCGCCTTATGCAGTAATTATCCTCCTGCTTGCAACAAACCCGATTCATCACAAAGCCTTCACCACAACGGCAGAACATGGCTACGCACGAGGCCCGCTTATTCTCGTGTTCTACACTATTTCTATCGGCTATGCACTTATCGGTACTGGGTACCTTGCCTACTGTGCACGTTTTCTCCGCTCCGGCAAGTGGCTTGCACTCATATCCATGTATGTGCTGACGTTCATTGCCATTTTTATCCAATTTTTTAACAGTCAGCTGCTTGTCGAAATGTTTTCTACCGCGATTGCATTTCTGATTGTCATTCTGCTCGTACTTCGTCCCGAAGAGATTACCGACTCAAATGTGGGACTTCCCTGCTGGAAGGCATATCAGGAAGAAATCAGAAAACTAACACTGGTGCGCTATCCTGCCCAAATTCTTATAACACGCTTTCTTAATGCCACGCAGATTCGTGCCTATCTCGGCGAAGAGCGCTATAACCAATACATAAAGCGAATTGCAGAACAGCTTGCCCTCTATGCAAAAGAAAAGCACCTTCGTTTAGACATTTACTACGAAGCGCCAGGAACAATATACTGGCTTTTAGATGCAGGAAGCATAGGAGAAGATTTTGAAGCAGACTTTCTTGAAATGAATCGGCGCATAGAGGACGCAACGCAGAATATTAAAATTCTGGGAGTACATCTCAATCCGCGCGTCTGCCTGATTCAATACCCACAGGATTTAACAAAAGCCGATGACATTATTCACTTAGGGCATGAATTTCACGGGCTCATTCCAAAAGATATGCTTTCGGTACGTGCAAAGCATCTTGTAGGCACCCGTCACTATGAAATTGGCTCTAAAATGGGATTTATCTTGAGTCAGGCTATCATCCTGCAGAATTTTGAAATGCACTACCAGCCTATTTACTGTCTCAATGACGGAACATTTCATTCAGCAGAGGCGCTTATCCGCTTAAAAGATGCCTGTTACGGCTCTATTTCGCCCGAATTCTTTATTCCGGCAGCAGAAAGTCGCGGGCTTATTCTTCCCATTGGCGAGTTTGTGCTTGAAACAGTTTACCGCTTTATTGCTGAAAACGATATTGCTTCGTTAGGACTAAAGTACATCGAAATAAACCTGTCCGTTGCACAGTGTCTGGAGGTAGGACTGCCACAAAAAATATATGCCTTACAAGAGCACTATCACGTACAGCCAAGCCAGATTAACTTTGAGATTACCGAAACCATGTATGACAACATTGGCACCATCGTTGACGCAAATATTGACGCACTAAAGGACATGGGCTACACCTTTTCACTTGACGACTACGGAACGGGCTACTCAAATATACAGCGTATTCTGCGCTTGCCCCTATCGCTCATCAAGCTTGACAAAAGCCTTATCGAAGAAACGGCGAACGAACAGGGAAAATCAATCGTAAAAAACACGATTGCCATGATGAAAGACATAAAAAAGCAAATTGTTGCAGAAGGAGTCGAAACACAGGAACAGCTTGATTTTCTAAAATCGGTCGGCTGCGACTACATACAGGGCTTTTTCTTTTCTAGGCCGTTGCCACAGGATATCTTTATAAAAAGCCTTCCCTAAAGCGCAATAGGCTCCGCACGCAGTGCGCACACACGCAGTGCACTACGCGCGCAGCGCAAAAATTGACAACAGCTCTTTTTTTGTTTATGCTGTTTGTATGTTAGAAGAATTAAAAGAACCGATTGACACACTCAAAGAAGATATCACCAATGTTTGGGGGCGTCTTTGACTCTGCTGCCATTGAAAATCAGATAAAAGAAAAAGAAGCGCTTACCGCTTCTGATAGCTTTTGGAACGACCCTGCCGCTGCACAAAAAGTAATGAACGACATAAAGCTCTTAAAAGGACGCATTGAGCCCTGGAAGGAGCTTATGCAGACTGCTGATGACATGCAGACCATGTATGAGCTTGGCATGGAAGAAAATGACCCGTCGGTCGAAGCAGAGCTTCGCGCTATGTATGATGACGCGAAAAAAAAGTTTGAAGAGCAGAGCATTTTAAATCTGCTGTCGGGCGAAGTTGACAAAAACGGCTGCTTCTTAACGATTCATGCAGGTGCGGGCGGAACCGAGGCGTGCGACTGGGCGTACATGCTTAGCCGCATGTACTTACGGTGGGCTGAACGACACGGCTTTAAGATGGAAACCGTTGACCTGCAGGAGGATGAAGGCGGCATAAAAAGCACGACCATTCAGATTACTGGCGACTACGTATACGGCTACTTAAAAGGCGAGGCAGGCGTTCACCGCCTAATCCGCATTTCGCCGTTTGACGCAAATGCACGCCGTCACACCTCGTTTACCTCAGTCTACATTTTCCCGATTCTTGACGAGACAATAAAGGTTGACATCCGCCCCGAGGATTTGCGGGTAGACACGTTCCGTTCTGGCGGCAAGGGCGGTCAGCATGTAAACAAAACCGACAGCGCCGTACGCTTTACGCACTTACCAACCGGTATTGTCGTGCAGTGCGACAGCGAACGCAGCCAGATTATGAACCGCGCCACCGCTATGAGCATTTTGCGGGCAAAGCTCTATCAACACTACAAGGAAGAGAAGGAAAAGGAAAACGCCAAATTCGGCGCTGAAAAGAAGGACATTTCCTGGGGAAACCAAATCCGCACCTATGTATTCCAGCCGTACACCATGGTAAAAGACCACCGCACCAAGTTTGAGGTAGGAAACATTCAGTCGGTTATGGACGGCGAAATTGACCAGTTTATCGACGCATTCTTACAAGCTCAATGGAAGGGCTTACCCATCGACAGTGCCGATGATGACAGCGATATGTAAATGAGGAAGGCTATGGCTGGCGAAAAAAAACGGAATATTCTGCTTGCACTTTTTGTTGCATTTTTTTCTTTGCAGCTTTCTGCACAAGATGCAATGCGTCCTATTATTCGCCAGCTGACAGCGGAGAGCGTTTCACAAACGCACATTGAGCTTCGCTGGAAGCTTCCTAAGGATGTTACAGCCACAGCGCTTGTTATATATCGCGACACACAGCCGATAGCGACAAAGGCTCAGATTGAAAGCCTTGCGCCGCTTGCAGAAATACGAGGAAATGCGAACTACTACATAGACACCGTAAAAAATTACAAAGCGTATTACTACGCCGTTCTTGCAAAGGACGCAAACGCCAAGCTCTGCGACATCGTGCTTCCGTCAATAAATGCAACTGCCGCTGGCGTACAGGTAGAACGCCCGGTGCGCAATGAAATAGCTGACAAGGAATTAGAAGAAGAAAAGCTGTATGCTGACGGACAAAAAAGAGAGGTTCCGCTTCCCTACCTGAACATGCTTACCGATTTGCATAAAAAGCCAAATCAGCTCAAGGCTGAGGTTATGCAAGCAGGTAAAGAGCTTGCACAGGGACATGAAAAGGCAACGCATGAAAAGCTTTCGCCGCATATTTTTGACGAAGACATGCTTTCGCCTGCCGGTGGCGATGCATACTACCTGTTTGAAATACTAAAAACATCGTTTATTAAGCGCGACTACGCAGCCTCGGTAACGTCACTCCAGACATTTCTGGGTGTTAACCGCTCTGAAGCCGTTACCTTTCGGGCAGCCTTCTATTTAGGAGAGGCGCTCTATTACTGTGGTCGCTATCGGCAGGCGCTTATGATGTTTTTATATGTCGAAGAAGAAGCGCCAGCGCTTGCAAAAAAATGGATTCAGTCCACGCTTGATTTATACGAGCCCCCCACTACTTAATGCCCCGAATCAGATTGATAATTGATGGCGTACGCACCAGCCCCAAATCCTCTGCAAAAATGCGTTTTTCCGCATTTTTTGCATCATCCTTGGTACCAAGCGCGCGGCGACCGTTTTCTGCAGCTGCAGGCGCGGTGTCAGCAGCAAGGGGATCGGGCTCGCTTCCTTCCGGCAGACTCTTAATCAGGATTTCGTCGCCCACGTTCACGCGGTCGTAAAAACCGGGCTGTGTAAGCGTTCCCTGTGCAATTTCCTCACCAACCGCAGTAATGATAATCGTTGCAAGCTTATCCTTGTCAGCAACAACAACGCCTGGTCCCTTATCAGACACCTGCACGCTGCCCGCCTTTACCACATCAAGCACGGCGCCTGGTACCATGCCCTCCGTTTTACCAACGTCAACTAAGGTTTCATTTATGCTGCGGGCGATAATCTTACCACGCACAGGAAGCATATCAAGCAGGTTGCGCCGAAACGCACGTAAGACGCTCGTGTATCGGTTATTTCCCGTACGGAACACACTAAAGCGTTTTACCTCCGTGCCACTGCGCGCACTGTACACAATTGCGCCCAGGGACACCTCCCGCTCGCTTTCATCAACAGAGAGCGTAACAAAATAATCCATGCCGTTCGTGCGCGCTGTGCGAAACGCTTCACCGTAGCCACTAACGGGGCTATGCTGCACGTAGACCGCAGTTGTTGCGACTCCACTAAAGATTTCCTTAATCATGCGGGCAGTAAACTCATCTGCATCGCTATGCACCAGCTGTACGT
>CALAEZ010000228.1 GCA_937891125.1 uncultured Treponema sp.
CCCTGGCGTACCGTTCCTGCATTAAAAGATGCCAACGCATGCTGTAGAAAGATTCTGTTTTCATCGACGAGTGGCATGATGTCGGCAAGTGCTGCAAGCGAAACAAGCTCAAGCTCCCGCTCTTCAAGCGCTGTTTTTTGCGGAGTCTGCAGCTGTTTTTCCATGAAGGTGACGAATATGTTGTAAAAGCCTTCAATTTCGGTTGCTGCTTGCGGATTATAGCGGACAATGCGCGATTTCGTTTTTAAGTCTGAAAGCGTATAGCGTGCGGTGGCGGGCATTTTTTTTGCCGCCGCTGTGCGCAGGTCGATAGCGTTAAATTCTATATTGCTTCCAAATGCGTACGAAAACAGTTTTTTTGTTTCTGCCTCATCCCAGACAAAAATGTGCTGCCCGCGCAAGAATGTATACAGATGTGTGTCTGTAAGTGAAACGGTGCCAGGCATAACGGTTTCTGTCAGCATATTTGTTTTAACAAGATTTTCGGTCTTTACGCAGTCAAAGCGAATTGTGCCGTCAGCTTCGGCAAATGCGGTTAGCAATACAAATTCCTGTTTGTAGAGCTCGGTTTTTGCAAAACGCAGCGCTTGAGAAACCTTATAGGCAACCGCACAGCCTGAGATGCCGTCAAATGGATAGCCAGAATCCTTGCATTTGGGGTTTACAATGACAGCAGGCGAGGGAAGTAATTCCGGTGCGGTGTGATGATCTAAAATGATGACATCTATGCCTAGATTTGCGGCGTGGGCAATTTCTTTGTTGTTAGAAATTCCGCAGTCTACAGTAATGATGAGGGTCCCGTATTGAGCAGCAAATTCATCGACTGCTTCAATCGAAAGACCGTAAGCGTCATTGCCACCAGGAAGCCGCCATGAAGCTTCGATTCCGAGTGCAGTAAGCGCTTCATACAGAACTGTTGTGCTTGTCACTCCATCAACATCTCTGTCGCCGAATATAAGCACTTTTTCGCCTTCTTCAGCAGCTTGCAGAATACGGTCGACCGCATCAGTCATGGTTGTAAATTCAAATGGGTTGTGGAGAAAGCGTTTATCTGTTTCTAAAAAATATTTGATTTGATCCCCGTGGGTAATGCCTCTACGAGAAAGTATTGCTGCGCTCAATGCATCAATGTCATACCTGTCGCAAAGAGATTTTACCGTTTCTTTTAGAATATCTTTTTTGTACCAGTTCTTCATGCTAAAAGAGAGTATACCGTTTTTTTGCAGAACAAAAAAGCCCTTAGTGGAAAAGCTCTAAAAAGAATCTGGTGATTATTAGCGTGATTCGCTGTCAGCGAGTATTTGCAGTAATCAGTTTGCAAAATAGAAGCAAACCCGGAAGCTTGACAAAGCTAAATCATCTCGTATAATAATTGACAATCGGGTTGAAACTGTTGTAGTATAAACCCCGTTATTCAAATTAAAACTATACTTGTGAGGTTTATAAATGGCAGTACCTAGAGCGAAAACATCAAAAGCTGTTACACGCAGACGCCGTGGTGTTAATATGCATCTGGCGACACCGCAGCTCGTTGAATGCAATAATTGCGGTAACCTTGTTTTGCAGCACCATGTTTGCCCGAAGTGCGGTTTTTACCGCGGTCGTCAGGTAATTACACCGGAAAGCAACGCATAAGCGTTCTCTGGTTTAGAAAATTGCGAAGTAAAGAATCGCATAAACAGGAGTATTAGAATGGACGAATTGTTCACCAAAATCCAGAAGCTTATTGCTGAAAAGCTGGAGATTGACGAAGGTAAGATTACTTTGGATTCATCTTTCCGTGGTGATCTTGGCGCAGATAGCCTTGATACGTATGAATTGGTGTATGCTATCGAAGAAGAACTTGGCGTAAGCATTCCTGATGAGAAAGCAAACGAGTTTGAAACTGTTCGTGATGCATACAACTTCATTAAGGCTGAGCAGGGAAAATAAGCTGTAGTTTTACAGTTCACATTCTTGTTTTGAGAAACACAGACTGCAATCTGCGCTGTAGATTTGCTGCCTGTGTTTTTTTTATTCATACGATGTGAGTCGGGCGTTGTATAGAGGTTAAAGATAGATGCGAGCTTTTTTTTCTTCTACGAAATTTTTACCACAAGAGCGAAAAACGGCGCTTATGCAATTTTGTAAGCGAGCAAAAATCCATTTTAATGATGTGCGGTTACTTGACCTGGCGTTTCATCATCGTTCGTATTCAAACGAAAATGTGCACTATGCGCATTGTAATAATGAGCGCCTAGAGTTTTTGGGAGATAGCGTACTGGGAATGGTTACCGCTACCTTTTTGTATGAGGATATGCAGGAAAATCCAGAAGGAGACCTCGCTCGTATAAAAAGCATTGTGGTAAGCGAACAGACGCTTGCTCCGATTGCGCTTTCACTGGGCATAGATGCCATGCTCGTTCTTGGAAAGGGGGAGGAGCTCAGTGGCGGACGTACCAAAAAAGCTATTTTAGCAGATGCCGTGGAAGCGGTTATTGGAGCCTATTATTTAGATAGTGGCTATGAGAATGCGGAAAAATTTGTGCTTTCGTTTATAAAGGATGAGGTGCGGAAAGTCCAACAGGATAGGGGACAAAAGGATTATAAAACGCTTTTACAAGAATATTATCAAAAAAAGAGTAAGCATTGTCCTATGTACGAGCTTGTAAAAACATCAGGTCCAGATCATGAGCGAATTTTTTGGGTAACAGTGCGTTTGGGCGATACGCTTTTTGGTCCTGAACAAGGAATGAATAAAAAAAGTGCTGAGCAAAATGCCGCAAAGCGTGCGTATGAATCTCTTGTAGGCAATCAAAAAAAATAGAGTTACTTCCTGTGTTAAAAAAATGCGCATGAGGATGTCTAAAAGATGCTCAAAAAAATAAAAAAAACGAGAAAAACGTGTAAGAGTCCTTGACAGATAATAGCTGATGTTGTTATATTAAAATCATACTTTTTGCGGCAGTCATATAACGGCTATTATCTCAGCCTTCCAAGCTGAAGACGAGGGTTCGACTCCCTTCTGCCGCTAAAAAACTTCTGATTCTCAGATTATTGCCAAATTCTGTTTTCTTTCTTAAAAGTTTTTTTTTCAATTCGTAGCAAAAAGCTTTCAGTAAAAGTGAATTCCTTTTTTTACAGTCATTAGTGTAGCAGATCGTAATTGTTATTATTTAGAAAAAAATGCTACTGAAACCTAAAGAGCAGCTTTGTTTTGTTAAATGTTCTTTCATGTTCGATAACGATTGAAGATGCAAGATTACGGTTTCTCATGTGTACGCCGTGTACTGTTCGTGTTAAGTTATGTCGTCAGGGCCTCCGCATTTAAAATACCATTAAAATGTATTGTATTTAAAAATTAAGAAAAATAATAAGATTCTTTTGGAGGAAGAAATGAACTTGAAAGAATCTTTGGAAACAATAAAAGACAGCCGGATAGACAGATGTAAGAAGCATAGTCTTGTCGATATACTGATGATTGTATTTTTCGGGGTGCTTTGCGGATACAAAAGCATAGAATCAATACATTTATACGCAGAACTAAGCGT
>CALAEZ010000229.1 GCA_937891125.1 uncultured Treponema sp.
TCGTAACAAGGTAGCCGTACCGGAAGGTGTGGCTGGAACACCTCCTTTTTGGAGCATGACCTTCTCTCTCTCACGCCCGCGGTGTTCAAGGCACGGTAGCCTTGTACTTTCTTGCAGTCTTTTTTATTATACAGCCGACGCTGCTGTGAGTGCGTCGTAAGATCTTTGACAATGGCGCCTGCGGCAAGAATGGGAGAGACTCTCAGTATTGTCAGGCAGCACATATCAAGGACAGGCAAAAGTTCATTGACAATACTGAGAGAGATAACGAGGTAAAAAGAGATTATAGTCTGATATAATTCGAGTTTTTTCGAGTTGTAGGGACTGCAATTTCATAAGAAAAATCATCTGCCATGCTTTACCTCTTGTGGCTAGTATACTACAAGATTTTATTTTTCGCATTAGTTTTTTACGGTGTGCTTTGTTTTTGTCGTGCACTTGGTTGCTATCGTTGAAAATCTGCTTTATAATACTATGTAGAAGTAATTTGGAGGAAATATGAAAGTTGTAACATTTACAGCCATGCTAGGCATTGCGCTTATTTTTGCATGTGTATCTTGTAAGTCAACTCCTACAGAAGAACCTGTACCACCAGAGCCAGTCGAAACGCCTGCTCCTGTCGCGGAGCCACAGAAAGAGCCAGAGCCTGCTGTTGAAACGCCTGCTCCAGAGCCAGCGGATTTTTCAGAAGCAAATAAAGACCTTATGACAAAGCTTGAGGAAGCACGCGAACGGGCTATGCAAGCAGATGCAAAATCAGCATATCCGGCAGCATGGAAGGCATGCGAGGATGCGTATGCAAAGCTTAAGGCAGATATGGAAAGTGATTCAAAGACTGACCAGAGTGAGCGTATACAGGATTTGACTGCTCGCTATGATGCGCTCGATAAAGCAAGCCAAGCGCAAGCGATGAAAAAACGCGTTGATACATTAAATAGCGATGATATAGACAAGGATGCATATAAAGCGGGTGAAGACGCGCTTGCAAAATATGGTGCTGATGGCGACAGCGCAAGTGCTGACGCTGCATATAAAGCCTATAAAAGCATTCTTGACAAGGCATTTAGAGCGATGGCAGGTCGTGAACGCAATGCAGCGCTTGAAGCAAAAAAGAATGCTGACAGCGTGAAGGCTGGTGTTTCCCGAAAGGACGAATACGCAAAGGCTGCTGATATGTTTAAGAAAGCCGATGCAGATTATGTAACGCAGAATACGGAAAGCGCATATCAAAACTATCAGGCTGCAAAGAAACTGTTTGCAGAGCTGTATGAATCGGTTTCTAAGGCACGCGCTGCAGCGCAAGCTGCTATTGAGCGTGCAAAGCAAAAGGCTACAGAAACGGCTACTTATGCAGCGGATGCAGACAGCATTGCTCCGCTCGGAGATACCGAGGTTGCTGGCATTGAAGCTGAGGACGCAGTCCTTTTGGAAGCCGACGAGCTTGCAAATCCTGACGAAGCGGTTATCGATGTAAGCAATTCAGAGGCAGAAACCGAGGTTGAAGAAGCAATTGCAGCGGAAGAGGCTACTGCAGCCACTGAAGTAGCGCCTGTTCAGGAGGCTCAGTAATGAAAAAAGTACTTATCGTTTCGGTGTTGTTTGCGATAGCTACCGCTTTGTTTGCGGTAAGCTATAAAAATAATACCTACCAAAAGCTTGCAGAGCAGTATACAAAGAAAGCAGAGGCAGCTATGGATGCTGGTGAATATGCGCTTGCAGAAGAATATGCGGCTAAGGCAGAAGAAAATGCGGCGCTTAGCCAGGCCTTTATTCAGAAAATGCTTGCAAAAGCAGATTGCGATACAGTGATGAAAAATGCGTCTAAGCGCCTTGACTACGCAAAAAACATAGAAGCTGACCGCAACTTCCCGATGGCATACTCTGCCGCTCAAAAAGCATTTGCAAGCGCACAAGAAGCGTATACTGCAGAAGATTATGCGACTGCAACTGCGTTTGCAAATCAGGTAATGACCGTGCTTGCCGACATTAAAGAGATAACGCCACTTCCCGAATACTATGTGGTGCGTCCGTGGGCGGATACAAAAGACTGTTATTGGAATATTTCTGGCAGACCATACATTTACAATAATCCATTGCTGTGGGAAAACTTGTATCAGGATGCCGAAAACAAAGCAAATATGCCAAAGCCGTCAGATCCAAACCTGATTTTGCCTGGTATGAAAATGAAGGTGCCGAGTATCACTGGTGAATACCGTCGTGGTGTATATACGCCCGCTAAGCAGTATGACCCATACGATGCAACCCGCTATGGTGATACAACTGCGGCAACAGCGACGACAACTGCAGCTCCAGCAACAGAGACGCGTTCTGTGGATGCAGTGCCATCGGCGGTTGCCAACTAGCTTTTTTAGAACAGCGCGTGCTACAACAGTACGCGTTGCACGTACAGCATAAGTGCTGCCGTCATGAGTGCGTGAGGATACTCCTTTGAGCCCATGGCGTGTAGCACTTCTTTTTTGTCCTTTTCAAAATACGAAACGAATTCGTCCTTGTCGAGCTGTTGCTTTCCTGTTTGTTGCAAATCTTCCGCTAAAAATACATGCACATGGTTGCCCATGAGTGCAGGGTTTGGATTAAACGAGCCAAGCTTGGTAAGTTTTTGCGCTTTGCAGCCGGTTTCTTCTAACAGCTCTCGCTTTGCGGCCTGTTCTGGCGTTTCATCGCTTTCAATAACTCCACCTGGAAACTCTATGCTCAACGCCTTTTCGCCGTGGCGCCACTGCTTTACAAGCAAAAAAGTGCTTCCCGTGTCGGGTATAACAATGCACCAGTCTTTTGCATTCATAACGATGTAGTTTCCCTGCAGCCCGCTTGCGCTTTTTGCAGGAACCTGAGTGACGGTTAGAACGGGCGTGGTGAGTAACGTTTGAGCTTTTCCTTGTGTCCACAGCAGGTTGTCATCTGCGTTGCTGTTTGTGTTATCTGT
>CALAEZ010000230.1 GCA_937891125.1 uncultured Treponema sp.
GCCATCTTCTGGCGCTTTCTTTTCTTTCCACAGGGCACGATGGGCACTCCTTAGTAAAAATGTATATACATTATGGCTAAAAGGTATACTTTGGTCAAGTACACTTGCCGATTTTTATCGTCGACTCACCATTTTTGCTATTGCTTTTCGATACGATACTGAACATCGCTATTAAACAGCTGTTTTGCTGCTAACGAAACAACCTTACCGTCATTTTCATCAATGAGCGGATCCCGAATCATCGACATTTGAAACGCACGACGGCTTGCAGCAACAGAAATTTCATAAATATTGCCATTAAACTTTACAAGATTTTCAAGCGGAAAAATCATTATTCTCTCACCTCACTATATTTTGTGCACTATACAGTATTAAACATTTTCTGTCAAACCACCGTCTGCAAACCTGTCTGCAAACTACTAGGCTAACCACATTATACACTTTTCCAGTTCAATAATAGACTTGTTCGGAAACTGAATTTTCCGAACAGGTCTATTGTGTGTAGCTACGGCTCTAATAAAAGAATCCTGCTACAAAATGGTGGCAGCTGTAAATGATAATCGCGCCGTTGACACACTTGTTCAGTATTTCCAAGCGCATCATACACTGCGCTTATTACACGAGGCGCTACAATGTCTGCTTCAATGGGAGTAAGACCTTCGTTCGTTATCAGTAAATATCGGCTCCCCATTTTTTCCAAGCTTGCACAGCGCAAGTTGCAAACATTCAATCCATTTTCAGCTACTTCCAAAACTGGCTGTACATGCTTTGACGCAAGTGAAGCTAAAAGTGCATTTTCCTCCCCGTAAAATAGCACCGTGCCGCCTTTTTTTTCAAATTCAGTGAGCCATTTTTCGGTGGCTTCATCAAAATAACAGTCCCGAACAAGCACCTTGTACTGATAGTCTGCAATACAGCAACAGTTATTTTTTAGCGTACACGCTGGTAAAAGCTCCGTTTCCAAATAGTTAAATTCAATCTGATGAATAAACAGTGGCTTAGCAATCTGCCATGAAAGCTCATCAAAGCTGCAGAGAACGGCAACCTCTGCGCAATTTTTTGCATCAGTATTCAAAGCACACATACGCTTTACATAATCAGAAAGCGCGCGGTATTCATCCCAGAATTCGCTGTGCATACCAACCTCAGGCGGCCGCTCATCTCCACGCTTATCTCGCACAGAATAATAAAACGCATGAGGATACAGGAGATTCACTCCGCGCACAAACAGCCAGTTTACATACCACAGAAAATCATTTTTTGTAAATTTTTTTGGGTTGTCAATCTTTCCGCAGCAGCCAAAACATTCATTGCCATTGCGTCTTTTTCCCCGATGCCGTGCAGAATCAGCAGAGCATTTCGCCATCGTACTGTGCTCACCAACAATAGCCTTATCATCTTCTGGCGCAACAAAACGCCACACAATATCCTGGCATGGAATTTGAAACTGCTGCAAATAGCCAATATCAGTGCTTTTTTCTGGATGACCGGTAAGAGCAATTGCATGAGAAGCACACCAGGACGAAAGTTGCTGGTAATACGCTGTCGATAGCCGCATATACAGCACTTTTTTGTATAACGCACGAGCGTAAGAAAGCCGCTTTTGCTCAGCGACAGAAAGCGTTTTTTGCATCTCATTATCTTGCGCAAAGAGCACATACAAATCACTCACGGCTCCCCCCGCTTTACAGAAGGCTTCAAATATTCCGTCACTCCACGGAAGCAGACCTGAGCGGGCATTACGCCCTAAGATATTCGGCTCATCGGTAAAAAAAGCGCGAATAGTTGAGCCAAAATACGGCTTAAGATGCGCATAATACACCTCGTGCGTAAGCGAAATGAACGCCGCAACGGCAGCTGGATTGAGCAAATCAGCACTTTTAGGCGCACGCTCTTCGCCATCATCCTCGCCATAATGCACACCACGAATAGTGCCTCCAGAAGGTGTCTGCACAAAACGGTAATCAACGCCTTCTCGCGTGTACTGGGCAATGAGCTTTTCCCCGTCAAGAATCGGATCACCCTTACGCCGCATTGCAAGCGCTTGCGACGCATAGGACGGATTTTGAGCCACAACGGCGCCATGACAAGAGCCAGACGGATACATAGCCTCGTCATAGAGCACCACCGTCATATCACGCTTACAAGCACCTTCTACGGCATAGGTAACAAAATCGAACCAACGCTCACAAAGGTACGGAATATCTTCAGGGAGACCGAGCCGCGGATGAATGACAAAGCCGTCAATTCCTTTTTCCTTAAATGCGTCCATCTGCCTGTCAAGCTCATCTTTTGTAAGCTCATCATTCCAGAACCAAAACGGCATAAGTGAAAATTCTTTTTCTGTTTTCTGATACCAGTTTTTTTCAACAACTATTTTCTCATTCATAGTATAAGCCTAACAAAAAAACGTTTTATCTGCAACAAAAAATCAAACAGGGAACAAAAGAAGACGAAAAAAACGCAAGAGAATCAAGCGCATCAAATACACCAAGGCAACCGCATTATAAAAATTGCAGCTAAAAATGGCGGGAAGGAG
>CALAEZ010000231.1 GCA_937891125.1 uncultured Treponema sp.
GGAATACCTTGCCGTGCGTAAGCTCAAAAAAGACAACAAAGGCTCGATTATGATTTTGGTCGGGCCTCCGGGAGTCGGAAAAACTTCGGTCGGGCATTCAATCGCCGAGGCAATGGGAAAGCCATTTTATCGTTTTTCCGTTGGCGGAATGAGGGACGAGGCCGAAATCAAAGGACACAGGCGCACCTATGTGGGCGCGATGCCGGGTAAAATCTTACAGGGGCTTAAAATCGTAAAAACGAAGTCACCAGTCTTTTTGATTGACGAAGTTGACAAAATGGGCGCGAGCTATTCTGGTGGCGACCCTGCTTCGGCTCTGCTTGAAGTGCTTGACCCTGAGCAGAATGTGAGCTTCCGCGACGCTTACTTGGACTTGCCTTTCGATGTTTCCGATGTTTTCTTCATCCTCACGGCAAACACGCTTGACAAAATCCCTGAGCCGCTTTTAGACCGTGCCGAAATCATCTCTCTTGCAGGCTACATCGACCAAGAAAAACTTGAAATCGCAAAAAAATACCTGATTCCGAAAAATCTTAGCAAAAACGGGCTTTCTAAAAAACAGGTAAGCTACACAAAGGCGGCTCTGCTGCGCATTGCAGAAGAATATGCGCGCGAAGCGGGCGTGCGTAACTACGAAAAATGCCTTGATAAGATTCACCGTAAGCTGGTGACCGAATCGCTTACCGGCATTCCGGCAGACGCAAAAAAGAGCATGAACGTCACAAAGCCAGGAGATGACGCTGACGTAAAGAGCTTAAAGGGCGAAACGTTTACGATTGATGCTGACTCGCTTGAAAAATATCTTGGTAAGCCGGTCTTTGACGAAAGCGAGATTAAAAAGGCTTCCATTCCGGGAACGGCAATCGGACTGGCATGGACAAGCATGGGCGGTGACACGCTCTTAATCGAAAGCGTTGCGTTCCCGAGCGACAAGGGCGGCCTGCAGCTTACCGGTCAGCTTGGCGACGTTATGAAGGAAAGTGCACAGATTGCCATGAACTGGGTGCGCCAGTTTGTCGTGGAGCATAAAATAAAGCCGAGCGAGTGGTTTGAGCGCAACACGATTCATCTGCACATTCCAGAGGGAGCGACTCCAAAGGACGGCCCGAGCGCGGGAATTACGATGGCAACCACCTTTATGTCGCTGATTACCGGGCGGACAATAAAGCCCCATCTTGCAATGACCGGCGAGCTTGCCTTAACCGGCAAGGTCATGCCGATTGGGGGCTTGCGCGAAAAGACGGTTGCCGCAAAGCGAAACGGCATAAAAACGATTTTAATTCCGAAAGGAAATGTGCGTGATTTGGAAGAAATTCCTGAGCACGTAAAGAACGGCATTACATTCATTCCTGTAGGCGAGGTAATGGATGTGATGAAGGCAGTTTTTCCGCCCGAAAAGGCAAAGTCTGATGAAGGGTATGGCTTTTAATGCCGATAATCGGAGGTAGATGAAGTATCGTATTCCGCTTGCAGTCATTATCATTCTCTCGGTGGCACTGTTTGCCATAAACCGCATGGAAACGGTGTATGTGCAGCAGGTGTATGCAAGCGCGTTTGAATTCAAAAAGGCGTATCTGCGTGATACGACCGTAAACTTTGTTGCCGATATTGCAACGACAAAGACAGATTCTGTCACCGTTTTTGAATTTACGGTTGACATGAGCCTTAAAGAGCTTATGCGTGCAGTTGAAAATCGGAAAACAGCTGTGCAGGCGGTAAAGCAGTATTTTGAGACGCGCGCAGACCCGTCAATGTGGTCTGCCGTGCTAGTTGATTCTGACACCGGCGAGCTGCTTTTCAGTCATGGCGTGCGACCAGATGAGTGGAACGGCGATGTGACAGCCTTTTACGGAAGCTTCTGCTCTTACCGCGTTATTACCAGTGATGCC
Source organism: uncultured Treponema sp. (assembly GCA_937891125.1). Taxonomy (GTDB): domain Bacteria; phylum Spirochaetota; class Spirochaetia; order Treponematales; family Treponemataceae; genus Treponema_D. Next base: position 1,890 of record CALAEZ010000231.1, read on the forward strand.
CAGTCGCTTACGCTTGTGTACGGCATTTCCAATGCACACCTGGAAAAGACGGTGCAGGGAATTTTCGTTGGAAAGGTGCATAACTACAAATTTACCGACGGCGCGTATATTTTCATCTACAAGGTCTTAAATCACGAGGGCGGAGACAATTACGCAATTCGTTTTGCACACCCGGATCAGAATGCGCTTGAAAATACGTATGTTTCGACTAACGGCGGCGTGGCGGGAAAATACTGGTATCAGAACATGCTTGACGGCATAAACACTGACGGCGAGTATTTTGGCGAATACGATTTTACAGACCCGACTACCGGCGTTGTCTCCTCACGCTTAAGCTATTCCTGCAGGTTTGAGCCGTATGACTGGATTATCACGATGACGACAAACCGCGACATGCTTACCGACTACATTGACAGCAGCGTTGCCATGAGCGCGCTTATGCACTTTAGAAAGCTTCTGCCGTTCGGCATCGTACTCATACTGGCTCTGATTGTGCTGCTTTTCCTGCAGATGGTTTTGGATAAGCGTAAGCTGCAGAAAGAGACTGAATATCTTTCTGACTGCGTAAACTGGGACGAGCTGACCCATGCAAACACGCGCCAGTTTGGGGCTGACGAGCTTGACCACGTGTTCAAAAATTACAAAAGCGGCTTTCAGAGCCCGGCGCTCATGCTGCTTGACGTTGACAATTTTAAGGGCGTAAACGACACTTACGGTCACGATGCGGGCGATGAGGTGCTCAAGCAGATTGTAGCGACCGTGTATGATAACTGCCGTGCAAGCGACAAGCTCATCCGTTGGGGCGGCGACGAATTTGTCGGCATTTTTGACGGCATGAAGCTCGACTATTGCACGAGCTTTGCAAACAAGCTCTTGAAAGCGGTCTCTGCCATTCCATTTGAATTTGACGGAAAACCAGTTTCAGTAACCGTGTCGCTTGGCTTTGCCTACTTCAGCCCCGAGGATACAACGTATAAAGCGGCATTGAACCGCGCTGATCAGGCGCTCTATCAGTCTAAGGCGAAGGGCAAAAATCAGGGACGGGTGCTGTAACGTAAATTATGAATGCAGAATGTGGACATTATGACTGATTTTGACTTTATTCCTTTTAGTGACGGCGTAGACATGCGTGCGGTAAGCGAAGAAGCGTTTAACCGCCTTTCATTCACCTTTACAGAGGCGCACATTAAGCGTCTTATAAGTGCAGCCCTTTCCCCGGACGCAGGCGAAAATGACCGGTATGTGTGCGCTTCTCTTTTAAAAAATGCAGACATTGCTGCAAAAGGCTCTTTTCCGCTCTGTCAGGACACGGGCATTGCAACCGTTTTCGGCTGGCAACAAGGAAGCGCCGTGCTTGCTGCTGCAGAGCAGACGGGAAGTGGCGATGTGTATGACGACATAAGCGCCGGCATTGCGCACGTGTACGAAAGCCGCCGCCTGCGCTATTCTACTGCCTGCCCGTCTTCTTTTTATGACGAATACGATCCGAAAAACAATATGCCCGCCCAGATTGCGCTCTTTAACGGAAAATGCTCGTTAGCCCCGGTTCCGCCGTTTGCGCTCCGTGCTGCAGAAAAGTGCGGCTCTCAGGCTCTCCCGATGATTTTTACTGCAAAAGGCGGCGGCTCTTCAAACAAGACAAGCTTTGTTTCGGGCACGAAGGCATACCTTGCGTCGGAGCGTTTCCGTGCGTTTCTGCGCGATGAAATCAGCCATTTCGGCACCTCTGCCTGCCCGCCATACACGATTGCCGTTGTTGCAGGCGGCTTAAGCCCTGAGCAGAATCTGTTGACGCTGAAGCTTGCCACCTGCGGCGCATACGACGACATGACGTACGAGCCAAATCCTGCCGGCTTTAGAGATCGTGCGCTTGAAGAAGAAGTCATGCAGATTGCAAAAGAAACGGGCTTTGGCGCGCAGTTTGGCGGCACGCAGTTTGCACTGGAAGCAATTGTTATCCGTCTTTCGCGCCACGGTGCAAGCTGTCCGCTTTCTGCCGGAGTTTCTTGCAGCGCGCACCGCAACGTAAAGGCGGTTGTTACTGAAAAAGGCTTTTATGTAGAAAAAACGTGTATAGAACCGAGCCTTGTGCCCGGTTTTACAGAAGCTGTGCAGGCTGCGGAAGCAGGCGCGTGCTGTGCGCCTTCAGAAAGTGCTGCGGTGCACCAGATTGACACCAGTGCGGGCATGCAGGGCGTTTTAGGCGCGCTTCGAGGCGCAAAGCCCGGCGAGCGCGTGCTTATTTCAGGCGACATTTTAGTTGCCCGCGATGCCGCTCACGCCAGATGGATGGCACTGGTAGACAGCGGAAAGCCGCTTCCAGACTACTGCACGCGCTATCCGATCTGCTATGCAGGGCCTGCCCGCACGCCTGACGGAGCTGTAATCGGAAGCTTCGGTCCTACAACCGCCGGCCGCATGGACGTGTATGCAGAGCTTCTTATGAGCCGCGGAGCTGCTCTGGTAACGCTTGCAAAGGGAAACCGAAGCCGCGAATGGACTTCCGCCTGCGAAAAGTACGGCGCGTTCTATTTGGGAACGCCCGGCGGCATCGCGGCACTCATTGCAAGCTCTTACATTACCGCGCAGAAAATCATTGACTATGAAGAGTTAGGTATGGAAGCCGTGCGCCTTGTTACGGTGCAGAATCTTCCGTGCTTTGTGATTACAAACGATAAGGGCGAGGATTTTTATACTGCACTGTAGGCAGCGCGGAAGTTTTCGCACTCTGCGGCACACGCCACACGCCCCCACGCTGCGGCGCAGGGCAAAAAAATGACAGCGCACGGTTTTCTGCGCTGTCATCTCCCTTTGGTCAAATGTCGAGTTTCTGCATAATCGCAAAAATGTGTTCGCTACCAGAAAAGTGCGGGTAGCTCCGGCAGGTCGTCGGACACTTTCAAGCTTACTCTATTGCACCCATGGTAATGCGGATGGTCTTTTCGTAGCTTTCATCTGTTCCTAAATCCCAGCTGAAGCTTGCCGCGCTGTCGTCGCCGCTTGAAAGCTCGTCTCCGTCATTGCTAAAGACGCGCATGTGGTTGTAGGCAGTTTCGCCGCTTGCTGCAGTCGTAACGTATTTTCCGTCCCAGAGCCGCGTCACGTCATCGACGCCGTACGCATTTTTAAGGATTACGTTCAGCACAAAGCTTTCTCCGCTCATGGTAAAGCCGTTGTCGGTCTTCGTGGCCGTTACGCTGTCGTTTGCGCTGTCGGTAGATTCTGCGACCGTGCCGATGAGCGTGTCGATGCTTGAGCCTAAGCGCACGTATGAACCGTTTTCGTTGGTGACGGTAAACGTGAGCGCAAGGTATGCGGTCTCTCCCTCATACTGCATGACGGGCGTAAGGCTTACCGAAACACCTGTCGCGCTTGTAAAGGCATCTGTCGTGTACAGGTAGTCGCTTTCGTTTTGTGAAGCGGTCACCGAGTCAAAATCAATCTTGTAGTAGCCCGTGACGGCTCCCGTGCTGTCAAAGGCGACCCAGTAGTCCGTGCCGCTATCGCTTTCGCTTTCTGCAACGTTGACGACAAACTGGAAGCCGCTCTGTGCGTACGAGCTTGCATACCAGACCGGCGTGCCTGCCGTTCCCGTGCCTGTTCCGATGATGTCTAAGCCGCCGAAGTAGCCTTTGAGTGCGCTTGCTTCATCCTGAATGACAGATCCGAAGCGGTAGGCGACCATGTTGCTTTGAGCGGTCGCCGGCAGCGTGTATTCGTAGCCCGTGCTTGTGGTGAACGTGGTCGTCTCCGTTATGGTCGTAAGCGCCGGAATGGCAATGTTTACGGTGTAGGTAATAGGAGAAACGGTTGTGTCCTGCGCCTGCACGCTGTAGGTGACTTCTATCGTGCGCCCGAGCGCGCTCTGGTAACAGCTTGCAGGAATGGTGAGCACGGCGTCCTCGTCAAACGACACGAGCGCTTCATAGCCGCTTTCGGTGAGCGTTGCAAGCGTTGTGTCGCTTGTGTCGCTGTCGGTGCTGTCGGCAAGAATCGTCGCGCTTGCTGCGGAAATGGACGCCTTTTCATACACGGTCGGCGTTACGATAATGTCGCCCGTGTAGCTTAGGCTTGCGGTAAGATCGTAGCTGTACGTTTCCTCGCTGAACGAGTTTTTAAGCAGCGTGTTTGTGTAGTCGCTTTCGCTTCCGTTCTGCACGACAGAAAGGGCAGTAAGCGTTGCTGTCGTGTCTGCTTCAACATAGGCAAGCAGGTTATAGGTGTATGTGACTGAGCTGTCGCCTGACGTTACGGTAACGGTAAAGAGAATCGTGCCTGCGTCGCTTTCGGTAATCGTGTAGGTGCCGCTAAACGAATACGTTGTTGAAAGCGTGTTCTCTACAGCCTCTGGCGTATCCCAGTCGTCTGCCGCGCTGACGTCAGTGACTGCCACCGTGTTTGAGTGGCTCTTGGTGACCACAATGGTGGCTGCGTCAGAGACGGCGACGGCGCGGAGCGTAAGGGCGCCACGGTCGAGCGTGTAGGCGGTGCTGGAAAGCACGTAGGTTGCGCCGTCGGTTACGCTTTCCCAGCCGGTGCTGAACGACGACGGTTCAAGGTTTGCCGTCTTTGCGCTTTCGTCAGGATTGGTCAGCGTGAGCGTCTTTAAGCGGGCCTCGCTGTCGCTTGCACGCACGATGTAGTAGGTGTAATCCTTCTGGGTGCCGTTATTTTCTACGTACAGCACGAGCTTTGTCGTGCCGACCGGAATGACCGTGCTTTCGTCGGGCACGGTTTCAGGCGCGGTGCGCGTGTAGCCGTCAGCCTCGTACGAGGCGTTTCCGACAGAAATCTTCCATGCGTTTGAGACAATGCTGTCTGTTGCATCCTTGTGAAGCACGGCGTAGCTTGCAGTGCTTGCAGACTCTGGAGTTGCGTCATTTGCGTCTGCGGTCTGCTCAATGCTGTAAACGCTTACGCTTGCATTCTGCTGCGTTACGTTCAGGCTTAAGACGACGCTTTCGGTGTCGTTTGTCACGTAGATGTAGCTTGTGCGCGAGCTTGTGTCGATGCCGCTTCCCGTTCCGCTCCAGCCGCTTACGCTGTAGCTTGTGTCAGAAAGCTTTGGCTTTACAAACGAGTAGGTGATGCCGCAGATGGTAACCTTTGTGGTGCCGTTTGGAAGGTCTGCAGTCTGCGCGGTAATGCCGGTTCCCTTTGCAATTTCGCCGAGCGTAAAGTGATAGTAGCTGCTTGCGCCGTCATCAAAATAGTCGCCGCTTTCCTCTGTAAGGCTCACTGCGCTTGCAGCATAGCCGGTAAACGTGGTGTTTTCCTCGCTGTTTGTGTCGTAGGCGCTGTTTACGGCCGTGTAGGTAACACTCTCGTCCTTATCAAGCGGGCGGAAGTAGAAATCTAATCTGTCTGCGTAGGTGGTGACGCTGGTAGAAGCGGCTGTGGTCGTGTAGGCGACCGTGCTTGCCGTCGTCTGCGTCAGAATCGTCTTGGTGCTGCCGTCCTCGTAGGTTGCGATGACCGTAAGCGCCGTAAGATTCTGATTTGCGTCTCCCGCCTTGGTGATTTTGACTGCGTGGTAGGTGGTGTCGCTGCGCTTAGTCGTCTCGTAGACCTTGTTTGTCGAGTCATAATGATAGTAGCTGTCGCTTACGGTCTTTACCCAGAGCACGCGTGTTATGGTCGCCGCATCCTCGTCGCCGACTGCTACCGTGTAGCTTACCGGGCTTGAGCCGGTCTGCGTGGCGTAGGTGTAGCTGTCACTCCAGTCCTCGTCTGAGGGGAGTGTGCTTACGCCTGTCGAATAGCCGTATGAAACTGTAGTGCGCTTGTTTGTCGGCACGGCGGTAAAGTCGATGCTGGTAACGTCAACGCGGCTGTCGGCGCTCAGCGTCATGGCGTATTTTGCCGTTCCCGCCGCGCTTTCGCCGGTGTAGGTGCTGTCGAAGGTATAGCCTGCAACGCCGTTATCAAAGGAAGAAGCGGGCGTGCAGTCGAGTGCTGACAGGCTTGTGTCGCCGTCGGCGGTCTTTATGACGTAAATGGTGTAGGTGCGGCTTACTCCGGTTTCGTCGGTTACGGTAAACGTGATTTTAGATGTGCCGCCAACAAGCGGAACGGTCGTGCCGCTTATGTTGGGCACCGTGCCGTATTTGGTGATGGAAACCGGTGTTGAAATGACGGCGTCCTCGCTTGCGGCTGTCGCGTCAATCGTAATGGAGTCTGCGTCTGCATCTACCGTGAGCGTGTATATCGTGACTGTCGGGCTGAATTCAGGCGAAAGCGTTGCCTCTGTCGTTTCGTCTCCGCTTATGCTTACGTCAAGCTCAGACAAAAGCGAATAGCTGCTTTCTGTGCTTGTGCTGGAGCCTGACTCGTAGATGTTGTGCGTCAGCGTGATGGTGTAGACCGTGTCTGCCTCGCCGTCTGCGCTTACCGTTGCGGTGACGACGGTAACGCCGTAGGGAATGGTTGCCGTAATCGCCTGATTGTCGCTGTAGTTTTCATCGACGGTATATTCGATTTCGTTTGCGGCGTCTTCCTCCGTCTGCCCGGTTACGGTTGTTGTCGTTACGGTTGTCGTCGTTCCAAGCAGACTGTCGGTAACTTCCTCGGTCGTCGTTTCGGTAACGGCGGTAAATGTCTTTGTCTGCACGACGCTCCAGGTGACCGTCGCATCCGTGTCTGCAAGGAAGCAGCGGAAGTCCATGTCGTTATCGGCGCTCGTAATGCCGTCTACGCTGTAGTCGAGCGTGTCTGCGCTGAAGCTTATCTGGTTTACATTCGGCTCCTGCGCGCTTATGACGACTAGCCCGCTGTCGGTAACGAGGCTGATGTTGGTGTTGTCGTCAGAGACAATGTTTGCGCTTGTGGTAACCTGCTTTTTCTTGAGCGTGACCGTGTAGGTGTTTTCGTTTCCTGCGCTTTCCGGGTCTGCCGTTGAGTCGACGGTGACGGTAACGACGGTCGTGCCGTACGGAAGGTCGCCTGCGCAGAGCTCAATTCCCTGACCGCTTACTGGGCAGGAAACGGCAAGCGTTCCGTTTGCAAGCAGATCAACTTCGTCGCAGTCGGTGAACGTGCCGCCGGTCTGATAGGTGTAGGTGACGGCTTCTCCGTCTACCGTGGTGCTGTAGGTGGCGGTCGTCGTTTCATATACCTGCGTCTGCGTTGCCGTCCAGGTGAACGTCGTGTTTTCCGGCTCTTCCGGCTTAAAGGTGACCATAATCGGGTCGTCGCCGCCGTTTAAGCCGGTGACGGTGTAGTTTCGCTTTGAGGCGCTGTAGCTGATAAGATTGGTGCCGCTTGCAATGCTGTTTACGGTGCCGTTTGCGTAGACACCAAGCCCGGACATGCTTTCAAGGCTTTCTGTCGTTGCGGTCGTGATGATGTAGCGCTTGGTCAGCGTGATTTTGTACTGCGTCGTGTCGGTTACCAGCTCGCCGTCTATGGTGGTGTTCTGCGCGGTTATGACTGCGTACACCTCGGTAACGCCGTACGGCAGGTTTGAGCTGATGACGGTGTAGGAATCTGCCGCAGTCTGCTGCAGGTAGGGCGTTGTGCCGGTGTGCGTTTCGCCGTAGCCGGTCCAGTCAAAATCAATTTCTTCGTCTAAATCGGTAAGCTCCTGACCGGTTATGCCGCCGGTTTCTTCGTCGTAGGTCAGCGCGTATTTCTTTGTCTGCTTTGCCTTCCAGCTCAAGGTCGCGTTTTCGTCAAGCAGGTAGCATTTAAAGATGACCGGGTCGTCGCGTCCGATTAAGTCGCCGGTTGTGTCAGCGCCGGTAGAATCTCCCACCTCGTACTCGTAGGTCGTGCTTGAGTAGTTGATTGCGTTGAGCGAAGGCTGCGTAGCCTTTATGACGACAAGCCCGTGGTCGGTAACTGTGTTGACGTTTTTGCTTGCCGTGTCAGTATTTGCAACGGTGGTGATAAAGCTCTTGGTGACGATAATGCGGTAGGTAGAGCTGTACTGCTCGTCGTCTGCCGTGATGGTGCAGGTGACGACGGTTACGCCGTAGGGAATGTCTGCCTGCACGCGGCTTGCATCTCCGTCCGAGACAGAAAAGACGTTAACGCTTACGCTTTCAGAAAGCGCTTCTGCCGTCTCGCTTACAACGGAGCTGTAGGTGACCTCGTTTCCGTCGCTGTCAGTGGTAGAAACGACCTGCACTTCGGGAATGTACCGCCAGGTCTGCTCTGCGCTCCAGCTGACCGTCGCGTTTTCATCGTTCTTGTAGCAGCGGAATTCAACTGGGTCGTCCTTTGCAAGCAGCTGCACATCGGTTCCGTTTGTAAAGCCGATGTCGCTGAAAGAGTCGTCGCTGTAGCCGTCGGGGAGTGAGCCGACATAGTAGGTCGTCTGCTCCTCGCTGTAGGTAATCTGATTTACGGTCGGCGCACTTGCCTTTATGACGACAAGTCCGCTTGTGATGTCGGTGTTTGACGATGCTCCGCTTGTGGTAAGTGAGCTGTCTCCGGTTTTCTGGCTTCCGTCAGCGTTGTAGATATTTTCAAACAGATTGGAACAGCCGGTTAAAACGGCCAGTGCGCATAATCCGAGTAGTGTACGTGCAATTTTCATAGTGCTCACCTCTCCTTAATCTTCTTTTGTTACGATGAATTCGACGCGGCGGTTTTTCCACCAGTTTTCATGGTCTTCCCATGCCGCAATCGGGTGGGCGCCGCCTTTTCCCTCTGCGCTCAGCATGTCGGCAGAAAGTCCGCGTTCTTCAAGCAGTCCCAAAATTGCCTGCGCCCGGAGATTTGAAAGCGGAATAAGCTCCTCCCGGTCCTCGCGCTCGGTGTTTGTAACGTTGTTTGCGTAGCCCTCAATAAGGACGCTTACATTGTCAATCTGCTTGATTTGCCGGGCAATGCTGTCCAGCGTCTCCTGGTTTTCCTGCTGCTGTTCCAGGGGAATCATGTCAAATGTGGCCCGATCAGGGTCAAAATGAATGGTGTTGACGATGATTTTCCACTGCTTTTCAGGAATGATTACCTGCATGAGGATGCCGGTCTTGATGTCGGCCATGGCGGTAAGTTTTTCGCTGCCGGTGCGGTCAATGTCTTCTTTCTGAGGAATGACGGTAAGCTCTGCCCGGTAGACGTTGCGGGAGAATACCAGCTCTCCCTGGTCTGAGCGGCCGTCCCAGAGCAGCTTTTCCGGGAGCTGGCCCTTGCCGCTCCAGTGCTTGAAGCCGTTTCCGTGAGGGTCGGTGATTTCGATTTCCCAGCTTTCAGGAACGTGTTCTAGCCGCAGGACGCCGGGAGTCAGGGTGACGGTGTCGGCAATGCCGTTTTCATCGGGGGCAAAGTCAATGTCGGGGCTGGCGTTCAGGCTTGCCTCCGGTTTTTCCCAGGAAGCAACCAGCTCTGCATGGCGCAGGGCTGCAGCCTTTGCTTCTTCCTCTTCGTCAGCCTTCCGCTTTTCTTCCTCTTCCCGGAGTCGGGCGGCTTCCTTGCGGTCTTCTTCTTCCTGTCGGCGCGCCTCTTCCTGGGCTTTCAGTGCCTCCTGCTCCCGCTGCTTCTTTGCCGCCCGAATCCGCTGAACGTCGTTTACGATGCCCAGGGGGTAGGTGCGCAGCCCCAGATAGACCCGGCTAAAGCCTGCAAAGCCGCCGCCGATGCTGGTGTCATAGAAGGCGTTGTAGTTAATGCCTGCAAAGGGAATGACCATGTCGGTGCCCAGAAAGAAAGAGAGCTCAAAGGAAAGGTCATAGAAAAAACAGTTTGCGTCGGGGGCAAAAAGGGACACGCTGCTCATGCGCTCTTCATCCTTGGCCCGCTTTGAGGAATAGTAGTCTGTGGTGATGAAGTTGACGCCGCCGCCAATGCCGGGTGCCAGCTCCAGCCAGCCTGGCAGCCAGTGCAGGCTCTTTTGGGTGAGCAGGCGGCGGATGCGGAATTCCACGATATTGTTCTTGAAGTTCTGCATGAGGGCATAGGAGCCCTTTCCTTCGCCCCACTGGTCATGGGTGTATTCGATGCCCAGCATCCAGCCGCTTAAGTTGTAGCCGGCCCCTAGGAAAAAATTGCCGCCGTAGCCGGTCATGGCGATGTTTCCCTGGCTGAAAAATTCCAGGGGAAAATTCAGGCCGCCGCCTAACTCAAAAAAAACATGGTTTGGTACAAGCAGCTCCGGGTTTGGGAGCAGCTTTCCATTGTCCGGCTCTGCGGAAAGCAGGGTGGCGGAACCAAGTAAAAGCGCAGCAAAAAAAGCGTGCAAGCGATTCATGGGACCTCTGTTTGATACAATATATTATATGGATTTACTATACCGTCCTGAAAAAAAAGACAGTCAATGCAATATAGTGCAGTTGTTATGAAAATCTTGCGTTATTCTTGCAGATAATGCCAAACGACTGCATTGCAATTAAACGGTTGCAGTATAGTGAAAGTGTATGAAAGTAATCTTAGAGAGGTGGCTGAATTTTGTAGGCTCGGAGAAAATTTTTTGTTGTATCTTCGGAAAGTTGCTCCCGGTCGATTTTTCGGAGCGCTGCCGCCGCCTCATAGACCCTGACAATTTCTTCTGGCGCCGTTTCCTTTTCGCCTTTAAGGGTCTGGTAGGGTGCATCGGTTTCCAGCAGCAGGCGATCCTGCGGCAGTTCCTGCAGGCAGGCAAGGGCGGACTTTTTTCCGTTCAGCAGGGGCTTTCCAAAGCTGAAGTAGGCGTTTATGCCCCGGGCAAGCAGGCTTCTGGCATCCTGGGGGCTTCCCATGAAGGAATGAAAAATGACGGCAGGCAGGCGCCTGAGGAGGCTGCTGTCCCGGAAGAGGAGGAAAAGACCCTTTCTGGTGTGGTTTACCAAGGGAAGCCCGTACTGCGCCGAAAGCTCCAGCTGCAGATGCCAGGCCTCCTCCTGGGCCGGAAGCAGGGCCCTGTATTCCGGCGTAAAAAGGTCAAAGCCTGCCTCGCCTACAGCCTGGATCCTGCCTTCCTGCGCCAGCTGCTCAAGAAAGGCCGCGTGCTCCAGACGGGGCGCCTGGGGGTGCAGGCCGAACGCAAGCAGGATTCTACCCGGAGAGCTCTGCCTGCCTGCTGCGGAAAGCAGGGCTTCTGTGGCCAGAAATTCCTGGGGGGTATGGGAACAGGTGCAGGCGTACCAGCGGCAGTCAGCCCTGTTGGTACCGCCTTCCGGGGGGTAAGCCGTAAAGTCTGCCAGTCTTCCGACCTGGGCAATGTGGAGATGGGCATCACAAAAAATCATAAAAACTTCTAACCTTTGCCGGCAGTATACCGAAAATAATAGTGTATGGCGATTACAAAAAGTGCCTGTTTTCCTAACAGAAAGCAAACTTTTCTATCGTCACTTAGTCAAAGCAAGTGGAACAGTGGCTACGGAGCTATCCTGCGACAGCTGTTCTACGGGAGATTACTATGGGAACATACACATTAAAATCTATCGGTAAGGCAACAGACTATATGACAATCGTCCGTGAAATGGATGACGGCTATGTTGTCCGTATCATCCGCGACAAAGATGGTTATGAAGATATAACCAACGATTACATTTCTAAATCTTTGTTTGATTCTTGCATTCGTACTGGTTACCTTACCAAAGTAGAAGAGCCTGTAACCGCCATAGCTTAACATCAGATTTCTACCTGCTGCTGCCCTGACACACCGTGCTGTTGTCAGGGTGATTTTTTTATAGTACTATTGTTTCTATGAATCAGAGCGAAAATCTAGAAAATGACGAAGTGCTTTCTTCTGTCATGCAGGAAATCTGTGCGCTTCTTGCAAAAAAAAATGATTCTGCCTTCTTTTATGATTTTTTTGAATGTCTTTTTACTCCGTCAGAGCTGAAAGATTTTGCCATGAGATGGGTGCTTGTGCGTGAAATTGATAAAGGTACAACGCAACGCGAAATTGCGCGAAAGTATGGCATGAGCCTCTGCAAAATTACGCGGGGAAGTCGTGAGCTAAAGAAGCCTAACAGTGCTTTTCGTAGGATGCTCGATATTGCCTACGGCAAATCGGATATTGCCTACGGTAAATCAGATGGTGGCGATGGCAAACCTGACGTGTGATGACTTGTCAAAGCGCCACTCGCACACGCGGGTACTTGTTTCATTTTTACAAATTCCTTGAAAGCGTATAAAAGTCATGCTACAATGTAGGCGATATGGAACATAACATGATTACATCTGCGTCTGGCTGGCGCAAGGTGTTTGCTTCTTCTGGCGACGAAAACGATTCGTTCCCCGATATTGGTGAAGAAAATACGGCGATTGTCGCATTTGCAGCCGATGCATTTGCCGACTACATGATTGCGAAATGCGGAAACGGCGCTTCGGTTCTTGTTGGAACTGATACGCGACCGACGATGTATTTGAATTCTGCGGGTTTTAAAGTCAATGGGCAATATACAAATGATGGTGGCACCATTCATACAAAACGACCTTTAGGTGTGGAGCTGAGCGTTGTTCCTGCGGACGGTGGTTCTGGCGTGGTAACGGATGGCGGCACATGGGTTTTTGATGCGCCGGATTCTGCGGATGTGTGCGTTGGTGCGGTTACCAATCTTACTTATAAGAATGTGATTGTGTATGCGGGGCAGGGCGATACGTACAAAACCTATGTAATGGGGAACATTGCGGCGGATTCGCTTAAAATATATGCTGAAAATGGTTCTTCGGCCAAGCTGACGGCGTACAATGCTTCGTCTTTTGAGGAGGTGACAATTGATGCACCTGTTGAATTGCATGCCGACATGGAATTTTCTACGAGCAGTAATTCTGTAGATTATGATGTGTGTTTTAAGAAGTCTCTTTCTGCGGACGGTTATGACCTTGATTTTTCAGGCCAGGGTTTCGTTCTTTTTTCTGGCGCGGTTACGGCAGAAACGCTTACAACGGAGGCTTCTTGTTCTGCGGGACTTGGCGGCTCTGTTACGACAACCGGGGCGCAAACATATAAAGAAGGAACGACTGTTTTTGCTGATTCAGTGCTGATTGCGGGAACTGCGGGCAGCCCTTCCTTGGTGACATTTGAAAAAAAACTTGATACGGCAGATGAGGCAAGTTCTGCACCGACGGTTACAATCGGCTCAGAGGCAATTGCTACTAATGTGGTTTTCAACGGCGCGGTTGGAAGCGAGAGCCCATTGAAAGGAATGACGATTTACGGCAAGACTACGCTAGGCTCTTCTTGCTCGGCGATAAAAACGAATGGCGAAGGCGTGGCGGTATTTAAGGGCGGATTTGAGAACACACCATCGCTTTTGCTTACCGGTAATGCCGAAATTTACGGTGGAAACACATTTACGTCGTTCATGGTGGACAATTCTGACATTGCTTCTCCCACTACGGTTAAATTTGAACCAAACAAGGCTCAAATCTTCAACACTCTGATAACGAGCGGCACGGTTCTTTTTAATGGCAATTCCGCACAGAACGTGCTTACGCTTACCAGCACGGACGGCGCTGAAAAATGGCAGGCAGTCTTTAAGAATAAGCCGACGAACGAGAATTTTTCGTATACCCGCGTCTCATATGCAACATCTTTGAATGACACTTATAGCGTGAATGCGCTTAGAATTGTGCCGAACGCATCGCGCGTAAAGGAAGGCGTTGCAAAGTCGACGGAAAATTGGTTTGCAAACGTGTCTTTTAAATGGACTGGCTCGGGTGCTAATGACTTGTGGACTACTACGGACAACTGGCTGTATTACGACACGGACGACGGTTCCACTTCGCCGGCGGAGACGGTGCCAGAATACACGGCAGGAAGTGGCGAGGACTATTCCGTTCTGTTTGACGCTGATTTTGATTTTGCGGCGGCTTTTGCTGGTGTTTCTCCGGCTGTTTCTGAGGTTGTGCTTGGCGGCGTTACGATAAGTGAAAAAGACTCTGCGGCGGACGGAATTCGGTTTGCGCTTGCTGACGGCAAGCTTACGGCAACCGATTTTACCGCCGGAAAGAACGCCGTTCTTGCGCTTTATCCGCGCGGTGATTCTCAGACGGCGGCGGATGTGCTTTCTGTTTCTGGAACGAAGACCATTGATTCTTCGGTGGCGGTTGAATATTATGACGGCAATAAGGCCGTGAGCGGAAAAGCGGTGTATCCGGCGGTGCAGAACGGAATTCAGTCGTTCAGCACTCTTAGGGTGAGTTTGCAGAATGCGTCGTCTTTGCTGTCTTTTGCGGATGCGGTGAGCGCGACAGACTCGGTAACCCTTGACGGAAGCGGAATCAGTTTTTCTGACCAGCTTACCTTGGGCGCGCCGGGCGGTTCTGCGGCAACGCTCAGTGCGTCGGGTAACGTTTCGTTCGGTTCGCTCGTGTGCGAGGCTCCTGGCTCCACACTTACTTTTGCGGCTGGAACGGTGCAGACGGTTTCTACTGCGCTTACGTTGGTCGGCACAGAATTATCTCCAATTATCTTAAAATCGAACACAGACGGTACGCCGTGGCGTTTGGACTGCTCCGGTGCGAGCGCTCTTTTAGTACATGATGCGAGCATTTTTGACTCTTATAATATTTCGCTAGATGCACAGGGAACGGCTGTCCGCATAAATGCATTCAAGAGTGTTGACGGCGGCGGAAACGCAGGCTGGAATTTTCCTGGAACGACGTACACGTGGCAAGGGGGTGCGAGCGGCAGCGAAACGGACTGGCAGACCGCCGCTAACTGGTTGCCTGCTTCTGTTCCGGGGCAATACGCTACCGTCGTCATTCCGGCGACGAGCGCCACGACGAATCCCGTGCTTACGGCAGGCGTTGACCTTGCGCGCGCGAGTGTTACGGATGAGGTTGATGGTGCGGAATATGGAAGCTCTCTTGCGGTGCAGGGCGACGCGACTTTTTCTGCCGCGGCATTCCCGCTCACCGTGGGTGCGTTTGACCTTGCTTCCGGCGCATCTGCAACCTTCCGTGGTGGTACGCTCGCGGCAGACCGCGTTTCCATAGCGCAAGGCGCGTCGGCGGATTTTGGCTCTTCTTCTGTTGTTGCCACTGCGCTTATAAACGACGGCGATGTGCGTCTTATTGGCGCTGGGGGGCAAACCGTCGCATCTACCGTAATGACCATAACGAACGGCGACGGAAGCTCCGTTGAATACTACAGCGACGGCGCGGCGCTTACCGAAACGCTTGCCTGGGGTAACAAATATTCAACGCTGCGTTTTAACGGCACGGCAAACTTTACGGCGGCAGAAAGCGCCGAAGCTACTCTTGCAGAAATAAAGGCGCAGACAACGCTGGGTGGCTCCGGCGAGGGAGCGCTGACCTTGAATTCCCCGCTTACGGTGGACATGAGCGCTTCATCCCACTTTGCCACGCAGATTCCGCTTACGGTAAGCGGCGCGACGGAGCTTAAAGCGGGAACTGTTTTGTTTGGCGCTCCCTTTGTTGGTGCGGAAGTTACAGTTGACGAGGCGCTTGTTAGCGCAGGCGCGGCATTTACGAGCTCGGATTTTACGATGAAGGGCGGCAGTTTTACAGCGAACGACACGCTTAGCTGCCAGAATCTTGCATGCTTTGGCGGAACGCTGAGCGCAAACGCCGACATCACGGCAAGCAAGGATATGCTGGTGCTGGGCGAGGACTATTCTGCGGATGACCCTGTTACCGGAATTTCCGGGCTGCTTGCCTACACCACAAGCCGCGGAGCCACGCTCAATTACGGCAAGGCATTCCCGGCGGGACCGTATGATGCCCGCATAGCCGTTTCGTCCGGTAAGAAACTGAGCGTGGGTAAAAATTTTTACGTGAACGGAGCGGAACTTGCCGGACAGAGCGCAGCCGAATGGCTTTTGTGTCTTGCGCCCAATAGAACGGCGCAAAACGGCTTTGCAGAGGCCTACAACTCAAAAGTCTCCTATTCAAAGGTAATCTGTTCTGACGGAACTGAAGACGGAAGCCATGCGCAGGTTGCCTCGGAAAATTGCACGGAGATGATTGATGGTTCGTGCGTGAACTGGGATTTTGACGCGCCCACAATTGCAGAATCGTACACAGTCTATGATGACGTTGTGTATGTTCGCTTTGATCGGGCGATGCGCAATTCCGGCGGGGAATTTGCGGCGGCTCTGACCGGAGGTGCGGTTTCTTACGGAACGGAAGGCACTTTGGCGCACTATTCGGGCTTTTATGCAGACGCGGAATGCACTACGGCGCTGGCGGTGGCTGAGGACGGCATTACAGAAGCTTTCATAAAATCGGATGCAACGTGGAATACGGACGCAACGGGAACGAACTCCGGGGCGGACGAAAGCACGGACAGGGGCGGCACTCACCGGACGGCGATTCCGTTTGTGGACGTTCCTGCGTCATATGCGTCCGGGGGCGATGGTGCAGTTCTTACGCTGCATGTGCTTACGGATTGCTATGGGCGGCGGCTTACCAATTATGGCTCTTTGCAGGGGGGCGCGTCATTTACGGCGGTAAGCGACCGGGCGGCGCCTGTTCTGGTGGGCGCACGAACCGGGCAGGAACTGCATTCCGCGCCAACGGGGACGGCTGCCTCGCAAAAAATGTACGACAGCCACAATTTTGTTGAGTTCGCATATTCGGAGCCGGTGAATTTTGGCGGCGCAGAGGCGGGAACGCTGCTTTTGAGCGACACGACAGAAGCAAAGAATGTGAATGTGCGCGCAACCCTTGCGCTGGGAGCGCATTCTGCGAGCGAGGGTTCGAGTACGGCTACGGCAGGAAGTGGCATTCAGTTTGCGGGGCTTGCCTCGTTTACAAGCGGTGCGCTTACGACTGGCACGGAGAACGCCGTGGATGCAACCGTACATGCGCTGTACCGTATTTTTGCGCGGACGGCGGAAGACGCGCAGAGCGGCGCGACCTCGTTCCAGACGCACCGAATTCGCGAGGCTGTAGCGGGCTTTGTTGACGGCGAGCGGACGGCTGGCTCCGGCTCCTATTACCATTGGCTTGGCTACATAGATT
>CALAEZ010000232.1 GCA_937891125.1 uncultured Treponema sp.
CTTGCCTTTTTGAACATGAACGAAGCACCTGCTGCCGCAAACGGCTTGTCTGCCACTGGCACAAGTGAATACACCGCACGGCAGATTCGCATTGGCGGCTGGGAAAGCTGGTACAATCACTATGCAGACATAAACCACGAGCTTATCGAAGGCGACTTAGCAGGACTGGGAACGACAGAAAACCTTATTAAGACAGTTCTTTTAGACAGCAAAAAGCCGTGCGTGTTTCAGGTTGATGACGGCTGGGAAATCAGCGTCGGCGACTGGGATGCCAGAAGCGACCGCTTTCCCGGCGGCATGAGGGCCCTTGCAAAAAGCATTTCAGACAGGGGCTACATTCCCGGTCTCTGGATTGCGCCTCTTATCGTAGACTGGCGGAGCTGTCTTGCAAAAAGCCACCGCGACTGGATTTTGTGCGATAAGGGCGGAAAGCCCATTGCCGCCGGCATGAATCTTTTGTGGGGCGCAAAGTTCGGGCGTGAGCAGCCGTCCCTTCCCTACTCATACTTCTGCCTGGATTTAAGCCGCAAGGAAGTGCTTGACTACTTAGATTCCCTTATGGAAAAAGCGATAAACGAATGGGGCTTCAGATACCTTAAGCTTGACTTTCTGTTTGCAGGCCTCATTGCAGGCTGCCACAAAAACGGAGGCGCGAGCTACGAGTGGTATGACAAGGCGGTAAAAATCTTAACACGCCGCGCCAAAAACAGCCGGGGAGAATGCGTCGCCTACTTAGGATGCGGCATGCCGTTTGAGTCAAGCTTCAACTGCTTTCCACTTTCGCGCATCGGCCCTGACACAAAAGAAGCATGGGACATCGACTGGATGCGTAAGGCAAACTACACAAGCCGCCCGAGTGCCTTTGCAAGCCTGCAGAGCACGCTCGGTCACGCATTCTGGGATAACGCCGTCTACATAAACGACCCCGACGTGGTGTTCCTGCGCTACGAAAACATCAGCCTGAGCGACAGGAAGAAGCTTTTAGTCGCGCTCGTAAACTATCTGTTTGCAAGCCAGATTATGCACTCAGACGATCCGGTGCATTTTGACGCAGAGAAAGAGGGTGCGTTTACCAGACAGGTCGCATCTCTTTACAAAGAGCTTTCAGGCGAAGAGTTCGGGCTTGTAAACCTGACAGAAACGACTTACCGCATATTTAGCCGAAGCGGAAACTACGTCGGCTGCATCCACTTAGGCGAAGAGCCAGTCACGCTGGCAGAAGCAGAACTGTGCGCCGCCCCCGACGGCAGCGCCGCTAAGCCCTGCACGCTGGAGCCGGTCGTCGAATATGCAGAGAAAATCGGTGAGAGCTATCGTTTTGAATCTCATTCGATTTCTATCTATAAGGTAGAAAGGTAACCACGCGGATTCGATTTTGCTAACGCAAAATCGAATATATATAGAAAAGGGATTCCGTAGGAATCCCGAATCCGCGTGGCAATTGCATGGCAACAAAGTGGCAATACAAAGGAGAGCAATATGGATAAGTCTTCAGTAATCTTTGGAAATAAAATCGACCGCAAAACGCTTAAAAAAGCCAGCGCACAGCAGAAAAAGTTCTTAAAGAAATTCGGCGATGACAGAAATACAGAATACCACCTTGCGGCCGTTGACAACGACGTGCTTACCCCCGCATTCGGCGCAAAGGTGCTCGTGCTTTCAAAAGAGCCGCTCGGCGCACTTCCCGAAAAACCGCTTATCATCGGAAACATCCGCATGGGCTTTGGCCACTACCGCATTTCCATGGCAATGGCAAGTGCCGCCCATGCGCTTGGCTACACGCCGCTCTGGCTTGACTTAAACTCGTTCCCGGAGACGACCTGCACCAAAATCATTGCCTACCAGAATAAGCTGTATTCCATGGCAAGCCGCCTTTCGCAAAAATCACGGCTTTTCAATAAGCTCTTCTGGGACCCCTTAAATACAGAAGGCTTTAAGCGTCTTACCTACAACGCAGGCGACCAGAAGACAGCCGAGCTTATGACGCCTGTTCTGCACGACCTACCGCGCCAAACGCCCTACATTGCAACGCACGTCTGGCCAAGTCAGGCGGCAGTGCACGCAGGCTTTACCCACGTCGTAAACGCAATCCCCGACAACTGGGCAATGGCACTCCACTTAAGCGAAGGAGCACTGCATGCAGTGCAGACACCGTCTGTCTATCAGGGCTACCGCACGCTGAACGGCTTTGCAGGAAGCAAAATCCTGCATCCCATGCAGGAAAAGGACATTGCCTACACCGGACAGTACATTGACCACGAAATGGTCGCAAACATTGAATCTGACTGCAAAAAGCGCCTTGAACGCCTCTCTCATACAACACCTCAGAGCCTGCGGTTCCTCCTAACCATAGGCGGCGCGGGTGCTCAGG
>CALAEZ010000233.1 GCA_937891125.1 uncultured Treponema sp.
CATACGAGATCTGATCGTGACTGGAGTTCAGACGTGTGCTCTTCCGATCTTCTTTTATCGGAGCACATGTTTTACGCTAACGCCATACTGTAGCCCGCGCTTGATGTAGGATTCAGCCCTGCCGTAGGCTTCCACTTCGGTTTTGTACGGCAGCTTGTATTCAGCATGAATGTCTATAAGCCAGTTGTGCGGAAGCTCAAGCTTGTAGCCGAGCTGCGGAATAAACGAAAGAACGTTTCCGCTTAAATCGTCAATATCTTCTTTTTTGCTTATATAGCTTAAATAATCAAAATAACTTCCAGCGGCAGCATAAAGCTTAGTAAGCTCACGGCTGAGCGGATACCATTCGGCAAATGCGCCAAAGCTTACGGTAACGCAATAGTAGTCGCGGTATTTTGTGTTCATTGTGGCGTGACCGAAATAGCCTTTGAGCGCAAGGTGAGGGAAAAGCTGCCTTTCGTACTGCACGCCAAAGCCGATTCCGCCGGATGTAAGCTCGCAGGCAAGCAGCATGAAATCCAGTGACCAGAGCTGCGTGAGGTAGAAAGGAGCGGGCAGAGCAGCGTCGGCAGGCAGAAGCGTGTCGGCTTGCGAAGTTGCGTCTTCGGGTAAAGCGGCGTCGGCAGGCTCTGATTCTGGCGGCGGTCTGCTTGCGGCTGATTCGGGCGCAGATTGTGCTTTTGCCGTGCAGGGAATAAGCGCAAAAAGTATTAGAAGTGAAAAAACTGCTCTTTTTTGCATGATGTTTACTGCCCCATCATGCGTTTAACCGTGCGAAGGTCGTTTTGGAGCGTGGTGTTTGCAGGATTTTCTTTTAACCCCTGCTCAATTACGAGCTTCGCCTCTTCAAGATTTCCGCTGTTTGCAAGCTCCGCAAAACGGTTGTGAAAGCCGACTGCGTGGTTCTGCAACGCCTGCTTTTTCAGATTCTGCAGGTTTCGGCTTTGCGGCACTTCGCTAAGCCCTTCGTCTGCGGTCCTGGCGGCGGAAAAATAGTCTTTTTGGTCAAAAAAAGGCCGCGCCTTTTGATACCATGCGTATTCTGTAAGCTCTGAAAAGCGTTTTTTTGCCTGAGCCGTCTGTGCGCGGCTGTCTGCGCGCAGCTCCCTAAGGCGCAAAAGCGCGGTATCCGGCTCCGTGTCGGAAAGCAGGCGGATTTCAGCGTCTGCCCCAGTCAGAAACACGGTTTCGTCAAGCGCGGCGGCAGATTTTTGCTTCATGTTTTTGCGGTGCGCGTCCAAAAATGCGGCGGCATCAGTGTAGTTTCCTGCGTTCACCAGCACGGCAACGGCATTGTAGGCAACTGCGTCATACTGCTCCTCTAAATACGCCGTTTTTCCGTAGCGCGTGTAGACAGCTTCAAGCCAGTCGACGGCGCGTGCGCTTCTATCTGCATGGTCCAGAAAAAGCGCGTAGTTTGCGCTTACCACGTCAAAGTCCGCTCTTGCAGCATCTTTTTCTGCCGCAGTCTGCGCATACGGAAAGCGGGCGGCGGCTAACGGAACTGCGTGGGCATAGTCATCGTGCTCGTTAAAATCGCTTACCATGTTGCGCCCGATTGCGCCTGTAAGCATGGAAACGCTCACTTCTACGCGTCCGTTATACGATTTTTTTGGCACGATAAAATACGCCGTTCCGCCGCCCTTTGTTTCCACCGGCTTTTTAGTGCCGGGGTTAAAGCCGTTCGGATTTGTCGTTTCAACATCGATTTTTTTTTGGCTACCGGCTCCGTCTGACAGGTACACGGTGCAGAATGCGTGGTCGCGCGTTACATTTCCGCGCACGCGTATGCCGCACGCCGTTGCAAGGGCTGCATACAGCGCGCTTGAAGAGACGCAGTTATAGGTGCCTTCAGAAAAAAGCCTGTCCATGCGGCTTTGGTGCAGGCTGTAGCGGCTCAGTGTCGTTTCGTACATGAGCGTAAGCACGGCTTCTGCGCGCGCTTCTTCTGAAAGCTGCATATATGACGCCGAGCAAACAGCTTGTTCGAGCGCGCGGTAGCGGCGGAGCGTCTCGGTGTATGCGGCAGAATCGCGCGGGCAGAGCGAAAAATCAAGTGCGGCGCGGATAATCGCTTCGCCAGAAAGGGAAGATGGTTCTTGTTGCGGGCTAAAGGCTGGCTCTAAAGACGGAAAAGCTGCCTGCGCATTTTGTGCGGTAAGCGGATTACAGACAAAAAAAAGAGCGCTCAGCAAAAAAAAAGTGATAAGCGAAAATGAAGAAAAGAGCTGTTTCATAGCATAAAAATTACGGAATCTTGTATTTTTTTTGCACGCGTACATATACTTTTGTGCCCGTTGGGAAAAAGCTTCCGTCAGAGGTTTGCGATTCAACTACAGCGCAGGCACCCGAAAACGCCGCACAGCGCACCCGGTAGCGAATGCACGAGCCAATAAAGCTTGCAGATAAGATTGTGCCGGTAAATACCGCCTGCTCGGTCAATGGTGCCTGTGCAGCGGAAGCGGTCTTCGTATCAGCATCTTCGTTTGCTGGTAGAATCGTAATCCAGTCAGGGCGAACCATATACACCGCACCTTCCGATGTGCCATGTGCAGTAGCAGGCGCATCTTCGATAAAGTTTGCCCTGCCGACAAAATCTGCAACAAACCGGTTTTTAGGCGTAAAGTAGATTTCTTGCGCCGTTCCCACCTGCTGCAAAGCGCCGTGATTAATAACAGCAACCGCATCAGAAAGCGAAAGCGCCTCCTCCTGGTCGTGCGTCACGTACACGGTCGTAATCTTAAGCTGGCGCTGTATATCCTGCAGCTCCTCACGCACCTGCGTGCGAAGCTTTGCGTCCAGGCTCGAAAGCGGCTCATCCATCAGCAGAATGCAGGGCTTTAACACCAGCGCGCGGCCAAGCGCAACCCGCTGCTGCTGTCCTCCCGAAAGCTCGTGCGGATAGCGCTCTAAAAGCGCCGACAGCCCCAAAATGCGCGCCGTCTGCTGAATAAGACCGTTCCACGCATCCTTACGCACCTCTTTTTTTAGCTTCAGCCCGTACAGCAGATTCTGCTCCACCGTCAAATGCGGAAAAAGCGCATAATCTTGAAACACCATGCCAACCTGACGCAGGTTCGGCGCCACGCCCGCTTGATTTACGCCATTTATCGTGATACTGCCCGATTTTGGCTCTAAAAAGCCCGAAATAAGCCGCAGCAGCGTTGTCTTTCCACAGCCAGAAGGCCCGAGCAGCGTCGTAAAGCTACCAGGCGCAACCTGGAGCGAAAAATCGCGCACTGCATCGGTTTTGCCAAAAGAAAATGAGACGTGTTCAATAGAAAGAGAGGCGCCTTCTGCCATATCAGTGCATACTCCACAAACGGGCTTTTACTCGGTCAGCAACAACTTTACCAACGCCCAAGATAATAAAGACAACCAGTGTTAAAATCAAGGCGAGGGCTGCAGCATCTCCCCAAAAGCCTTCCCCAGCAAGATTCAATATGCGCACTGACGCAAGCGGCGTATGAAATGATACCAGAAAGATGACGGCGCTCACCGTGCCAACCCCGCGGACAAAGGTGTAGATAAACGAATAGAACAAGCCGCCGCTGGTAAGCGGCGCAAGCACGGTCACCAAAACCCGTAGTCGGCTCGCTCCCAACGAGCGCGCGCCGTCGTCAAGCGTGGTTTTGAGCTGTGCATACGAAGACGACAGAATGCGGTAAGAAAACGGCATAAAGCCCACAATCATTGCGCACACAATGCACACACGCGGCGCACGAATCCCCGTGCGGCTCACGGCAAGCGAAAACGCCAAGCCAAACAGCGAGCCGGGAATAGCAGCAGGAAGCTGGCTTGCTACATCAATAAAGCGCTTACCAGGCACTTCAGTGCGCTGCACAAGATACGCGCTCACCGAAGCAAGCAGCGTGCTTGCAACAGCTGCTATGCACGCAAAGACGAAGGAGTTTAAAAGCTCTGGCGTATACAGCGCCACATTTTTTAGATGACTAAGCGTCAGCTGTGTGTCAACTCCCCACAGCCTTTGCACGCTGCCGGCAACAAGCGCCGCAAGTTGCGAAAGCAGACAAAGCGCAACAACAGCGCAAAAAACGGTTAACGCCACACGCGCCGCCATACACGGTTTACCAGAGGCAAACGACTGCGATTTTCCGCCAATCGTTGCAATGCGCGCGCTGTTTTTGGCAAAAACACGTGCCTGCAGCGTAAAAAGAACAATGCTCGGCAGCACCAGCACCAGCCCCAAAACGGCGCTCGTTCCTGCATTCAGCCAGCCGGTCAGTTGCGTGTAGATTTCCACAGCAAGCACCCGGAAGCGGCCAGCGACAACCATGGGGTTTCCAAAATCGCTCAGTACCGACACGGCAATAAAAAGGAGTGCAGAGGCAATGCCCGGCAGGCTCAGGGGAAAGGTTACGGTCAGAAAGATTTTTGCACGACTTGCTCCCATGCCGCGCGACGCCTGTTCAAGCGTGGGATTTATGCCGCGCAGCGTCTGTAAGCAGATAAGGTAGGCAAGCGGAAAAAAACAGAGCACCTGCGAAAGCAGCAGTCCCCAAAAGCCGTAGAGCGACACATCAAGCCCCAGAAGCGTGTGCGTAATAAAGCCATTACGTCCGACAAGCAGAATAAACGAAAGTCCGCCGACAAAGGGCGGTGTTACCAAATGTGCAACAGGCAGCAACGAAAAAAAGCGGCGGCAGGGAATGTGTCCGCGCTCTACGGCGTAGGCATAGCTGTAGCCAACAGCCACCGACAGCACTGTTGAGCACACGCAGATGAGCGCTGTATTTTTGATAGCAGAAAAAAATCGCTCGGTCGTGAGCACGGAAGCAACATCGGCAAGCTGCGGGGTGACCGCAACACACACAAGCGGGAAAACAATGCACAGTGCAAAAAAAACGACGACAGCAAACCATGCAAGCACAAATGATTTACTGCCGTCTGTCCATGTCAGCATTATAGCTTTTGACTCCTGTTAGCGGATTTCTTTCGTCCAGCGCTCCAAAACAGCCTTGCGCTCGGTTGAAGCCTTCACCGTATCATAGTCGATTAAGTCAATGTCCGCAATCGGTATAGCGCCGTCAATTGGTTTTGCTTCCAGATTAACAGGAATGGTAAAGTCGATAGAGCTCATCAGCTCCTGCGCTTCAACGCCAAGCATAAAATCAACAAACTTTTTTGCTTCCTCTAAGTGTCGCGTGTTCCGCGTAATAGCGATTGCATCCACATCGCCAACCGATTCCGGCGGAGCAACCAGCTGAATATCAAATCCTGTTGCACGATACTTTGCAAGCGCATGCAGGTACGAAATGCCCAGTGCATACTCGCCAGTTCCAATCAGCTTTGCAGGAGCAGAGCCAGAATCCGGGAACTGCCCAACGTTCTTTGCAAGCTGTGCAAGATACTGCCAGCCCGCCTGATCGCCAAGGCGCTGCAGCTGGTTCTGCAAAAATAAGTATGCGGTTGATGAAGCAACCGGGTCGGTCATAACAACTTCGCCCTTAAAAGCAGGGTTCAGCAAATCTTCCCACGTTTTTGGCACCGCAACGCCCGGGAATTTGCTCTGAAAGCGCGTGTTGTTAATACCAATGCCGAGCGTCAGCACGCAAAAGCCCGTCCAAGAGCCATCAGCAGCCTTTGCGTAGTCAGGAATTTTTTCTGCAAGCGGCGACTGATACGGCTCAAGTGCGCCAGCGGTAGCCGCCTGCATGTGGTAGCTTGAAGCGCCACCAAGCAGAATATCTGCCTGCGGATTATTTTTTTCGGAGATAATGCGGTTTACTAATTCGCCGGTGGTCGCACGAACAAAGCTAACAGGAATGTCGGTCTGCTTAGTAAACAAATCGGTAAGCGCTTTTGTTTCCTCATCATGAATAATTGAATATACATACAGCGTGTTTGGCTTTTGTTTACAGCCAAAAAGAACAGCGCTTGCGCTCACCAAAACAGCAACAGAAAGAATCGCACGCAACTTTTTCATTTTTTTTGCTCCTATAAAAACACAGCGTTAGCGGCGTACCTAGGATGGCACGAATCGAATTTTAGCAAAACTGTAGTGCGCAGCTCGTATTCTGTCAAGACGGCAGCTTATGCAACCACTGCTTGCGGACGCTGCTAGTATTCGTCACCAAAGCTGACTGCACAGCGAATCGGCAAATGGTCACTGTAGCCTTCACCGCTTAACAGGTCATAGCGTATCGGTCGCCCCGCCTCATCAGCCCAGCTACCCGCGCTGTCAGCACAAAAATCAGTAAGAAAAACGCCTGCCGCAAAAAAATGGTCAATGCGCTCCCATTCACCCTTGTACCAGTAGCTGCCGTCGGAAAAACATGCGTCATCGAGCCACGGCGAATAGACGGCAAGCGGCGCTCTTCCTGCAAGCAACACACAGGAATCTGCCGTATCAAATTCAAAAATGTCCTGATTATAATCGCCACAGCACAGAGCAGCGCCGCCAGCGTGCACAGCGCGTGTCATGCGCTCATTTAACACGCGCTCCTGCCACCTCCGCCACACAGCGCTATCCGCACCAAGCTTACTCTTCCAGTGACAGACAAAAAGCGTAAGCACACGCTCGGTCTGCCCTGTCTTGCACGTTATGCCAACCTCCAGAAGCGGTCGCAGAGCAGGCTCCGGCGTGCGTTCGGTGCCAATGTCGAGCGCGTGCACGGTTGCCTTTGTAAGCGGGTAGCGCGAAAGAACGCCGCACCCGATGGCGCTGCCGTCGGCTTTTGCAAAGGCGCCGTAGGTGTAATTCCTTGCAACATGAAATGAGCCAGAAAGCTGATTGTAGATGTCATACAGCTGCTCCTGCTTTTCAAGCTCTTCAAGCACCACGATGTCTGCATCGAATGTGCAGAGCGCGGTTGAAAGCCGTTCGAGGCGGGTGCGGTATTTACGCTCTGTCCAACGCGAGGAAGCGCCCTTAAACTGCGCGTACTCGGTGCCGTCGGTCACGCCGTCAAAAAAAGTCTGCACGTTCCAGCTGACAACACGAATTTTGCTTTTGCGGCTCGTGCACGACGAAGAAGTGGCACAGCAGCAAAAGCAGACTAAAAGCGAAAGTACGCAAAAAACATGTTTCATAGCAATCCTCCACCAATTTTTTACGGGCAAAAGCCCTTCACGTATATATTGGCGAAAAATTGATTTTTTCTACAATTTTTTCAAAAAAAAGCTGCCCGGTCGTGCACTTCATGCAGAGCGGGCAGCTGTCACCAGCGTTTATTTTGCCACATTAAATTTAAAAACACGACCGCAGCAGGCGCGTCCGGTCGTGCAAGTGCTTACAAAGCAAATATGTATTTACTTCGACACATTAAATTTAAAAAACATTACGTCGCCGTCCTGCACGACGTAGTCCTTGCCCTCGACGCCCATCTTGCCTGCCCCGCGGACAGCGGACTCCGAGCCGTAGCGGATG
>CALAEZ010000234.1 GCA_937891125.1 uncultured Treponema sp.
GGTACGAGGCAGCTTGTCGGGGACGAACGAGGAGTTTTGCCGTAGGCGAAACTCGACATTTGACCTATTAGTCATCCCCATCTATCGAAAAATAAGCGAAAGACCGTCGACTCAAATCCGACAGAGACAAAAATGGGGCTGCCAAAAAAAGACAGCCCCTATGTATGTCTGCGTCTAGCGATTCTTTGCAGAATGAACCTTTTTCTTAGACAGCGCCGCGTTTTTAGGCTTTGAAGCCTCTCCGCTCTTAGGCTTCCGCGTTTTTTCAGCCTTTGGCGCGGGTCTGTAGGCTTCGGCAAACGCCTCACACCTGTATTCAGCTTTTTCCTGCGCGGCGCAAAGCTTTTTGTAGAGCTTGATGAACTTTTCTTCCTTTGCCTTTCCTGCGCCAAGAACTGGAAGAAGCGTTGCAAGATACAGGCTCTGCTCCATCTGCTCCTTGTTGAACCATGCAATGCCGTCATACGTGTGGCTTCCGGTTAAAAGCCATGCGTCCGGGCTTTCTACAAGTGCGCTGACTACGCACCATGAGGCAGCCTTTTCGCTTTCTTTTGCGCTGAACGCAGGCTTTTTGTAACTTGCAAGGGCTAACGCGCGGTCAAAGAAGTTGTAAATGTTGCGCGCCTGTATGCCGTTTTCACGGAGCACTTCGTCTACCTTGCGCTGTAAAGCCCACTTGCGCGCGTAGCCGGCTTCTGCAATTTTCCCGATTGCCGCATAGCAGGAAAGCAGCACGACGGCGTTATCCTGCACGGAAAGCGACGAAGCGATAAATTCCTGCGCGGTTTTTGCGCCAATTGGGAAAATCGGCTGTTGAGCCTTTTCGAAACACTCGCTTCCCGCGGCTTTGACAGCAGGGCTTGTTTTTCCAGCCTTTGCCGTCTGTTTGGGAAGCGACTTTATAAGCGCGCCGAGCATTTTTTTGAAGGCTGAAAGCTGCTTTTCTGCGCTTACAAGCTTTTTGTAGCTCTTCTTTTCGGCGCGGCCCGCTCCCGCTTTTTCGCGTTCTGCAAAGCCAAGTGCCGTGTTGTAGAATGCAATAAGCGAGTCGCGGTTTTCTTCGATAATTGCTTTAAGAGTCGGCTTTTTAATGCCGGAAGCCTTGCGCTCCTTTGCGCTCATCGTAAGCGCGCAGAGCTGGTCAATCAGCGTGCGCGAGAACGCCGCCCTGAATGCCGTATACAGCTCCTTGTAGTGAAGTTCCTGCCATGCAATTTCGATGTCCGGCGTTCCGCGGCCGTTTAAGAATGCGCAGAGCGTGCTCCACTGACCGTCGGCAGTGTCTTCTTCCTGCCTGAAATTCCAGAACACCTGGCTTTCAAAGCCGTTCAGGCTTGTGTACATGCCGTGTTCTACAATATCGCGGCTGTTTCGGATATACCACAAGCCGCTTCTCTGCTCTTGGAAAATCACATAGTGATTTCCGTCGCCGATTAAGCCTAACCCTTGAGCAATCGTGCGCGTTACAATCTGCTTGTCGTTTTCGCCGCTTCCTGTTTTTACCGCATACGGGCAGGATGTGTTTATCCAGCCCTGAGCGCGCTCGTATTTGTTGTTGTAGAATACGACGGCGTATTCGTTTCCGCTTCTGTTTGAATAGGCAAAAACGTTATCGTTTACCGTGCCGTTATCCCACACATCGTAGAAAAGGAAGTCGGTGATTTCTGCAAACAGATACCGCTTGTGCATGAGCGGGAAGATGTCGTGCCAGTGGCGGTCAACAAGGTAGCCGTCGGGCTTTTCATCGCGGTAGGCTTTCATGTATTCCATGCCGTATTTTTCTTCAAAGCCTTCAATCTGCCCGTGACCGAACATCGGTAAGCCCGGCATTGTGACCATGAGCGTACACACGCCAA
This sequence comes from uncultured Treponema sp., assembly GCA_937891125.1. Taxonomy (GTDB): domain Bacteria; phylum Spirochaetota; class Spirochaetia; order Treponematales; family Treponemataceae; genus Treponema_D. The sequence continues at coordinate 1,857 of CALAEZ010000234.1, forward strand.
AGTATTTGTCGCCCTTGCCGAACTGGGCGACGGCGGTTTCTTCGTCGGGGTTGTTCATGAAGTTTACAAAGCGTTTTAGAACCTGCGGATCAAACAGAATCGTGTTCTGCACGGTCTGGCGGTACTTTGTATTTTCTTCTTTTTTGAGCATGTTCATAAACGCGCTGTTGTAGACGCGGTGCATGCCGAGCGTGCGGGTAAAGTAGCCTTCCATCATCCAGAATGCTTCTGCCAGAAGCAGCGTGTCAGGCACTTCTTTTGCCACGCGGTCTACCACCTCGCGCCAGAATTCCTGCGGAATTGCCGCCTCAAACTGGTCGCTGGTAAGCGCGTACTCGCCGCGCGTTGCAATGTCGCCGCCATGACCTGGCTCCGGATACCACAGGCGGCGAATATGCTTTTTGGCAAGCACCATTGCCGCGTCAAAGCGGATAATCGGGAAGTTGCGCGCAACGTGCAGAATCTCCTGCATGACTTCTTCACGCGCGGCAGGATTTAAAAAGTCAATCTGCGCGGTGTCGTTCCACGGCATGCCCGTGCCGTCGTTGCCGTGATAGATGTAGCGCGTGTCGCCAGTTGCGTTATCTACGCGCTTAAACACAACAGCGCAGTCAGATTTTGAATAGTAATGGTCTTCAAGGTAGATTGAAACGCGGCTGTCGTTGCTTAAGTTTGTGCCGTTAAACGTGTACTGCGGGAACGGATTATCGCGTCGCTGCACAAATACATCAGGCTTTTCTACAACCCATCTAGAATCCATGCCGGTGTGGTTCGGCACCATGTCGCTTGCAAGGCGGATTCCGCGCTGCCACAATCGCGTGCGCAGGTTTTCCAATGCGCTCCAGCCGCCGATATTGTCGGCAATTTCGTAGTCGTTAAGACTGTACGCGCTTGCAGCTGCCTCTGGGTTTCCGCAAATCTGCTTAATCTTGCGGCTTGCGTCGCTCCGCTGCCACAATCCAATCAGCCAGAGGCCGGTAAAGCCTTCATCGCGCAGGCGGTCAAGCTCTTCATCCGGAATCTGGTCAAGGCGGCTAATGTCGCGACCATACGTGCGCGAAAGCTGGTAGAGCCAGACAAGCACGGTTTTTGCCATAAGAACGACTTTCGGCATCCATTCCTTGTCAGGACTGAAGCGTTCGTATTCTTTCATTAAGTTGTCGTAGCTGCAGGGCT
>CALAEZ010000235.1 GCA_937891125.1 uncultured Treponema sp.
AGTCAAGCCCATACCAGTAGTACTTGCTGCCGCATTTTACTACCGTGTCATGTGCCTGAATAATGTTGCCAGACGTGTCAGTCCACGCTTCTCCATTGGTAAGCGTTTTACCGCCAGCATAGGTAAACGAAAGAAGAACACAGGCTGTACAGAACAAAAGAAAAAGTCTTTTCATGCTCATCTGTCTCCTTTATTAAAAATCCGCATACAGCAATGCTTCAAGCTCGTCTGCCGTAACACGCGTTACCGAAGTGCCGACCGTCCGATAGCTTGTGCTGTCAGAAAACTTCGTAATCGAGCTTGTTTCTTCCCAGCTTGTCGGGTCAGAAATCGTCGTCGTCTGGTACGCCTTAAACGCACCGTTGTCGTTTACTTCGTTTACGAGCATAATCCAGGTACCGCTTTCAAGCTGATAGACGCACGGCTCGGACTCTAAGAGCTCCGTTGACTGCGAGGAGCCGCGGTTAATGTAGTAGTCACTTTTAGAGCCAGACACCGAGCTTGAAGAACCCATAATGCTAAACTGGCCATCGCCCCAGGTGCTCAGACTTGCACACTGAATGTCGCCGCCTACCTTTGTTGTCAGGTAGTCAGAGCGGTAGTCGCGCGCAAACAAGTAGTAGGTGCTGCCGTCTTTTACCACGTATGCGTCAATAACCGAATGACCTGGAGAGAAAATCGTGTGCTCTTCAAGATTCTTTACGGTTAAAAAGTCATAGGTTTTGGTGACGTAGGTGTGATTTACGCCGTCATAGTCATCGCCCGTCCAGTAGATGTCGTAGCAGCGGTCGTCCTTGTTGTACATGGCGCGCGGCGTCCATGCGTGGCGGGTAGCACCCGACGTGCCTTCGCCACTGGTAACCTGCAGCAAATGCTCGTAGTTCCAGGTAATTAGGTCGTCACTGAAGGCAACGTAAATCTTGTTTGACGGATTGTTACCGTAGTCGGTATCTTCACCCGCACCAAAATCATAATGCTGACCGTCGCTCGTAAAATCCTCTGCTAAAAGCACAAAGCTGCCGTCATTTTTTCTGAAGATATACGGGTCTCGGATATGCCCGGAGCCAATCGTCGGTGTAAATATTGACTCATTGCTGTTAATGGTTGTCCAGACAAGCCCGTCTTCGCTGTAGGCTACATGCAGCGCATCGCTTGCAACCGAGCCAGAGGTGCCAATACCCGCCATAACCCATGCACTTGTGGCGGCAACACCTTCACTCCAGTCGCTCGGCTCAACGGCAATGTCGTCAGCAAGCTTATCGCCACAAGAAGCAAGCGCAAGACTCAGCACACCAGCAGAAAGGGCGGCACAGGTCTGTTTCATAACACGTAGTTTTTTCATGCCTCTTTTTCCCCCTCTATTCAAAATCCCATTCATCGTCAGCGGTGTTTACTGGAATAAAGAGCCAGCGCTGGCGAATTTTTGTTTGCGTGTAGTAGTTGCGATAGGTGTATTCGCTGCTTGTCCAGCCCGGGTAGTAGCCGTAGCTTGACATCCACAGAATGTTAGAGCCGTTTAATGTGGTGTTTTCTGCCTTAGTCGTTTTAAGCCAGGTAGAAACATACTGCTCAGTAGCACAGTTCATCACTTTGTAGTAGCTCGTATTTTCCAGAAGCGTAAGCTCAAAGCTCTGCTTTTCATCATTTGCATCGCGCGTCTGCATAGAGCAGGTGCCGTTGTCGGTTGTGCCGTTTGCCGCAACCGCAAGCCCTGAATAGCGGTTTATGAGCATGTAGCCGTAATTGGTCGGCACAAGGCGGTACTGATACAAATACTGGTCGCGGTACAGAGTGCTTGAGCTGTCGCCACTAGGCGCTGTGCTTGTCCAGCTCGCGTTAGTGCCGGTGTAGCAGTACTCAAGATTGGTCATGTACTGGCTGTTTGCGTTTTCAATGTAGAAATACTGCGGATAGTTTATTTCACCGGCAGCAACATCAGGCGCAATCGACTCGCTAAAAAAGGCATTGCATGCAGGGCTTGATGAAGTGTCGTCAAATTCCACCTTCATCAGCACTTCCTCGTTATCGTAGGTAGAGCTGCCACCATGCGCCGGGCCCCAGCGGTCGCCTAAGTACAGCCAGGCGTTTTTGTGGCTGCTGTTTGTACCCGTCAGCTTAAAGATGTACGCTGGCTGCGAGCGGTCAGAGTGGCGGTCGTTAGAGCTGTTCGAGCCAGAATCAGTATTATCGCTAAAGACGCCGCCATAGTACCAGGGGCCGCCAATGGCATACGCATAGAACCAGCGGCTCGGCGTTACGTTCCAACCGTCCGTGTCGCTGGTGACGCAGTAGTACACGCCGTTACGCTTAATAAGGCACGGCGCTTCCTTTTGGTTGTACTTCAATGCGTCTTGACACAGCCAAGTTGTATCAATGTCCAGATAGTCGTCAGTCAGGCGGTAAATGTTGATAACCGTGTTTTCAGAGCCAGAAGAGGCAAAGTAGGCAGTGCCGTCGTCGTCAATAAAGAGCGTACAGTCGCGGCTCATGTAGCCATACGGTAAGTCATCGTCAGAATAGTCGCTTGTGTAGCCAGAGTCGTGCACATCAAGCGCAGGGTCATCAAACGGACGGAACGTCTTTAGGTAGGTAAACTCGCCGTCCGGCGTGTCGCTGTAGGCAACCAAAATAGACGCATAGCCGTAGTTCCAGCCCGTGCCTTCGCGATGTGCCCACAGCACGTATTTACCTGTTTTTTCATTGTAAATAACTTTTGGACGCTCCAAAAAGTACCCGTCGGTTTCAAGCTCGGTCGAAACACTTTCGGGCAGTATGTTTCCCCTAAACTCCCAGTTTACCAAATCAGTCGTCCGGTAGCAGGAAACACCGAGCGCATTTCCACTTGAATAGCGGTACTCGCCATACCAGTAGATGTACGGACTTACGCTGTCAATCGAGCTGTAGTCAATGTCGTCGCCACTCTTTGTATGCCGCACTACCTGCAACATACAACCGCCGTTACCATACAGCGTATTGCCGTCAGTGTCGGTAAGCTGTTGCCCGACTACAAGGATTCCTTCTTGCACGCCGTTTCCAATCGAGGTGCCTGTAATGTTTTCCTCGTTAAAAAGCGTACAAGAGCCAAAAAGAGTGAGTAAGCCGATAGCTAGCAAGATCATCTTCATCTTTTCACCACCTTTTTAGATTTTATGATAAGGATTGCACAGCAGCAGCAAAGGCTGTGCAGTTAAAAGCAGACAAAAAACTGGCGTACGTACAGCGCACGCCAGTAAAGACGAGAATACAAAGAAAGATAAAAATGAGCCGATTACAAATGTATAGTAAACAATGGGGGGGGGTAATACCAAGAGTATGTGTAACGTTTTTCTTGAACAACTGTTTTACTTGTAACGTTGTTTCATCACTGAAGCTCATACCCCCATGTTATAACGACTTTTTATTTTTGCAAGAAAAAAAATATAAAAATTGTTACTTTTTTGTTTATCTGAAAGCTATCTTTTTCTGAAATGAAACGATATTTAAATTCACGAATCTACAGCGCCAATCTGCACCGCAAGCGAAGGGTAAGCGCGCAAGCAGTGCCAAAAAAATGATTTTTTTTGCCCTTTATAAATATTTTTCTTGCGTTCTTAAAAAAAGTGACTTACTATCGACTTTGAACTCAAAAATGAGTTTGCTTAAACATGGACTTCTAGGAGGAGTTTTTTATGACAGAGCTTGAAAAACGGCAAAAAGGAAAAATTGCCGTGTTCTTGGCGGAATGTGGGAAACACAAAACGCTGCTCTTTATGTGTATCCCTGCCATTGTGTTTTTTATTGCGTTTAGTTACGCGCCCTTACCAGGTTTACGGGTTGCGTTTGTAAAATATAATTACAAAAAGGGCATTTTTGGTTCAGATTGGGTAGGACTTGCAAACTTTAAATTTCTGTTTCAGTCAGGAGACCTGTGGCGGCTTACCTACAAAACCATTTTGTACAATTTTGCATTCTTAATTTTTGACAATTTTGTTGCCATGTTCATGGCAATCATGATTAACGAAATAACCCGCAAATTGTTCAAGAAAACAACGCAGACGCTCATGCTGCTCCCCTACTTTATTTCTGCGGTTTTAGTTGGCTTGCTTGTTTACAATATTTTTAACTACGACTACGGCTTTTTAAATCGCGTGCTTTCTGCACTGGGCATGCAAAAAGTCAAGCTGTATCAGGAATCGCAGGCGCATGTATGGCCGTTCCTGATTGTCTTAATCCAGCTGTGGCAGGTAACCGGCTACAACACGATTGTCTACTTTGCAACGATTATGGGTATTGAAGCAGACACGCTTGAAGCCTCACGCATTGACGGCGTTAATGCCTTCCAGCGCATCCGCTATATTGAGCTTCCCATGCTCAAGCCGACGCTTGTTATCCTGCTCTTGTTCTCGATGGGCGGCATTGTGAAGGGTAACTTCGGGCTTTTCTACAACATTGTTGGTCAAAACTCTGCCTTGTACGGCACAACGGACATTATCGAAACCTATGTGTACCGCGCCACCATGAATGACTTTAACTTTTCAACGGCGTCGGCCATCGGTTTTTATCAGTCGCTCATCGGCTTTGTGCTTGTCATGGTGTGTAACCGTGTCATCAAGCAGATTGAGCCGGAATATTCGTTGTTCTAAGGCGAGGGAGGAAAAAAAATGGTTCAAAAAACAGTTTCAGACCGCTTTGTAGAAAACTTTTCAATGGTTGTCATCGGTCTATTTGCTCTGCTCTGTATCTTTCCGTTCCTGCTGATTATCGGAACCTCGTTTAACTCCGAGGCTGCCGTCCGCGTGCACGGCTTCAGCATTATTCCTGACGAGCCGACGCTGCAGGCATACCGAATGATTTTTAAGAGCGGACGTGTCATTTTTGGCTCGTACATTGTAACAATTCTGCTTACGCTCATCGGAACACTGCTGGGTCTTTCCATCATTTCCATGACCGGCTATGCACTCAACCGACACGACTTTCCACTCAGGAATGCCATTTCATTCTTCATCTACTTTGCAAGCTTGTTTAGTGCGGGTCTCGCGCCGTATTATCTGCTTATGGTCACCGGCTATCACCTGAAAGACAATTACCTTGCAATCCTCTTGCCGCTTATGATGTCGCCCTGGCTCATTATCCTGATGAAAAACTACGTTAAGTCAGTTCCCTACGAGCTTACCGAGGCAGGCAAAATTGACGGCGCAGGCGATTTTACGATTTTTGTACAGCTTATTCTGCCGATGCTCAAGCCGGCACTGGCGACAATCGGCTTGTTTCTTGCGCTCGGCTACTGGAATGAATGGTATCAGTCATCACTGTTCCTGTCTGCGCGCGTAGAATACAAGCCCTTGCAGTACATGCTTTACCAGATTATCAACCAGGTGTCGTACTTAAAGAACTCGGTTGCCGGCTCGTATGTTACGTTTACGGATTTTCCGCAGGAAACGCTTAAAATGGCAACAGCTGTTGTTGCAACTGGGCCGGTCGTACTGGTGTATCCGTTTGTGCAGAAGTACTTTATTGCCGGTATTACCGTTGGCGCAGTTAAAGGCTAGTCGGTTTGCTTCCATCCGTGTAAGCAAACCTCTGACGGGATGACCAAAAAGTATTGTCATGCTGTATTCGTAACGAAGTTTCGAACGATTTATTTCAGGGTCGGAATGACGCTATTCAGC
>CALAEZ010000236.1 GCA_937891125.1 uncultured Treponema sp.
TTAATTACATACTCGGACAACAGATGTCAAAGGTCGGATAGAGGTAGGGTCCGTACTCGTCGGAACCGGGGCGATGGCGGTCGCGCAGGTGGTCCGGCACCGCGCGCAGGGGGCCTTTTCTCACCTCTTCGAGCGCGGCGTCTATGGCCGCCTCCGAAGTGTTCGACTTCGGGGCGAGCGCCATGTAGATGGCTGCTTCGGCCAGATTGATGCGGCATTCGGGATAGCCGATGGCCTCGGCCGCCTTGAACGCGGCGGCGGCTATCGTTATCGCGCGGGGGTCGGCCAGGCCGATATCCTCGCTGGCCGAGCACAGGATGCGGCGGCAGCAGCGACAACGCCCGAAGTACTGCAGGCAGCGGCAGTTATGTTTGCAACGCTCCCGATTATCTGCATTTATCCGTTCCTGCAGAAGTATTTCGTTAAGGGCGTCATGATTGGAGCAGTAAAAGGCTGATTTTCAGCAAAAAAAACTGGAGGTATATATGAAAAAGGCAAAAGTAGCGCTTACCGTAGCAGCAGTTGCGTGCGCTGGACTTTTACTCTCGTGCGGTGGTAAAAACGCTGCAAGTGCAAAAAAAATCACGCTTGACCTGTCTGGCGAAGACGGCATTGCAGGCTGGGAACCGTTTAAGGAACGCGTAACCATTTCTGTTCCGGTCTACGACCGCGGTAAAGCAGGCTATCCGGCTGTCGACAACAACTACTGGACTAACTACGTGCAGAAGCAGTTTGGCGATGCATGGAACATCACCGTGAAATACGTTGCCATTCCGCGCACCGATGTTATGACAAAATATTCCATGCTGATTGCAGCACATGACACGCCTACCATTCTTATGGAATACGACTACCCGAAGGTAGCACAGTGGGCAACTGACGGCGCCATGCAGGAAATTGACCTTGCGTCATTCAAGCACATTGCACCAACCTACTACCAGCGCATGGTAGACAATGACCAGCTCGGCTACACTAAGCTACAGGGAAAAGACTTTTTTGTGCTTGCAGAGCGCCCCTACTACAACGCAAGCTTTAACAGCCAGACCTTCTGTCGTATGGACTGGCTGCGCAAGGTTGGCTACGACCACCCGCCGAAGAGCTACGCTGAATACTGCGATGCAATGGACAAAATCATTGCAGCAGGTTTAACAGACCAGCCACCGGTTGGCTTTGGTATTCCGACAGCAGCATACGTGCAAAACTTTGCTTTCCGCGACTTCCCTGCTAACGAAGAAGAGTGGGCAATGCATTCATCACTGGGAACCGCTTCCCTGTCATGGGAGCCAACCCGACGCCTCTTAAAGCGCACTAACCGCGAATACCACAAGGGCTATCTGACAAAGGAATTCGAGCTTGACCTTGACGGTAAGCAGATTCAGACTGACTTCATCAATGGCAAGATTTTCAGCTACGGAAACTACATGTCACCAAGCGTGGACTGGCTGAACGCGTTCTATGCGAAAAATCCGGATGCAGAGCTTGCGCTTGTTGACGGCTATCAAGGCGTAGACGGCGAGGAAATAAAAGTGCCGCAGGGCCGCGCAGACAATCCGTTTGGCATGATTGTCGGCTTCTCTTCTTTTGCTGACGCTGACCAACTGAAGGCTGCCTGGATGTACATGGAATGGATGAGCCAGAGCGAAAACCTCTTTGTTATGCAGAACGGCTTTGAAGGCGTTACCTACAAGATTGGCGACGACGGTTATCCGTCAATGTTCAATCTGGAAGGAACCGGGAAGCCTGAGATGCTTAACAACAATGACAACAAGGACATGTGGTGTATCGTTGTTGAGGTAAAAACACGCAAAACGGTAGAGGATTCTATCAAGGCAATTGCGCCACAGAACCTGCCGCAGGATTTTACAAACGACATGATTGAGGGTAACAAGCTTGCCCGCGAAAATGCCGCAAAGGGCTGGAGCTACACTGACCCAATTTTTGCGGTTGCCATTGAAAGCGAAAGCGAATACACGGCAACACTGTTCAGCCTGTATCAGGAATACTTTACCAAGTTAGTAAAATGCGACCCGGCAGAGTTCGATACCCTGTATGAAAAATTCAGCAAGGAGTATTTGGACGCCGGCTATCAGGAAATTATTGACGAGCGCCTGCAGGCCTACAAAAAAGGCTTGACGACGCATCTGCCGGAAATTTCCCGCAAGAAATAAGCGGCACCCGCTTAACACATAAAAAGGGGATGACTGATAAGTTTGCTTAATAGCGTAGATGCTGAAACCTGCCTTGCCGCCTGCCTGACGGCAGGTCAGGCAGGTCAAGTCGTTCGAAACTTCGTTACGAATAC
>CALAEZ010000237.1 GCA_937891125.1 uncultured Treponema sp.
CGAATCGTCCGTCCCGAACGGCACAAGCCTGCCTCGCGGCAGTCTGGCCGCCGCTCCCATCCCTAGCGCGGCAGGCTCGCCTGAAGATGTTTTTGCCTACAGCCGCCGTGCGCTACGCCGTTACCGCGAAAAAATTAAATACGTGTTTCAAGATCCGTCACGTTCCTTAAATCCGCGCATGAATGTATTTAACATTCTTACTGCAAGCTATCGCTATGCGTCTATTTGGCCGGGAAAAAAACAGGCCTACGAAGAAGCTGCGCGCATTATGGAAGAAGTCGGACTTGACGCCCGCGACTTAGAGCGGCATCCAGGTGAATTTTCTGGTGGTCAGCGGCAGCGCATAAGCATTGCCCGCGCGCTTATTATGCGTCCCGAAGTGATTTTCTGCGATGAGGTGGTGAGCGCACTTGATGTTTCCGTGCAGAGCCAGATTTTAAACTTGCTGCAGGACATACGTGAAACGCGCGGGCTTTCATTTTTGTTTATCGCGCATGACCTTCGCGTTTCATGCTATTTCTGTGACACGATTGGCGTCATGTACCGCGGGCTTTTGGTGGAAGAAGCTCCGGCGGCGATGCTGTATAAGGAAGCCGTTCACCCCTACACGCGGCTTTTATTCAGCGACACCAGTCCGTCAGAAAAAACGCATGCCTCAAGTTCTGAGGTGACAAGCGTGCTTGAAACGCTTTCCGGCTGCCCGTTTTCCCACCGCTGTCCGCATGTAAGTGAACGCTGCCGCCGCGAAATCCCCGAATGGAAAGAAGTTGGAAGCGGGCATAAAGTCCGCTGTTGGCTACTATGAATAATTAGGAGGCGTTTATGACAAACAAAGTGGTTATCGATGCGCTAAAAAAAATCAAAACATATTGCGCAGCCGATTTATTGGACAAGCTCGATTATGCAATCGACATAATCGAAAAACTGGAAGAAGACGGCATTTCAGAGCCGCTTTCAACAGATTTTACTGCGCTTTCGAAGCTTTCGAAAAACGATGCGCACTAAAAAAGGACGGTAAGTAAATGACAGGTACATTTTGGTCTTTAGTTCCACCAATTGTTGCAATTGCCTTAGCGCTTATTACAAAAGAAGTCTATTCTTCGCTTTTTATAGGCATTCTGCTTGGCGGAGCTTTTTTTGCCATTGACGCATCCAGCGGTTTTACTGGCTTTTTTACGCACGTTTTTTCAGATGGCATGATAGCGCAGCTTTCTGACAGCTGGAACGTCGGTATCCTTGTGTTCCTTGTTGTGCTTGGCACCATGGTAGCTCTTATGAACCGGGCTGGCGGAAGTGCGGCTTTTGGTGAATGGGCAAAAAAACACATTAAAAGCAGAATTGGCGCACAAATCGCTACAATCTGCCTTGGCATTTTGATTTTTATTGATGACTACTTTAACTGCCTTACTGTCGGCTCGGTTATGAAGCCGGTTACCGATAAATACGGCGTTTCGCGCGAAAAGCTTGCCTATCTTATTGACGCAACGGCAGCTCCTGTCTGTATTATCGCTCCAATCAGCTCCTGGGCGGCAGCGGTTGCCGGCTTTGTAAGCGAAGGCGAAAACGGCTTAGCTCTTTTTTGCAAGGCAATTCCGTTCAACTTTTATGCGTTCTTTACGCTGATTATGCTGTTTACGCTTGTATTTATGAAATTTGAGTACGGCACTATGGCAAAATTCGAGCATGTGCTTTCTGCCTCGCAAAATGACAGTGCAGAAAAAGAAGCCGTTTCTCGCGGAAAGGGTAAGGTCTTTGACTTAGTATTCCCCATTCTCTCGCTTATTGTGCTTTGTACGATTGGAATGATTTACACTGGCGGCTTTTTTGCAAGTGGCGAAGAACACGTAAACTTTGTAGACGCTTTTGCTAACAGCGACGCTTCTGTTGGCCTTGTACTTGGCTCGTTTGCGGCTCTTGTTTTAACGCTTGTTGTGTACTTGATTCGTCGCGTGCTCCCGTTCCGCGACTGTATGACCTGCATTCCTGACGGCTTTAAGGCGATGGTTCCGGCTATTTTGATTCTCACCCTT
>CALAEZ010000238.1 GCA_937891125.1 uncultured Treponema sp.
CCGATCTCAATAGTTGCAGAATTTTGCAAATTAGCGCAATTATTTGCAAAATTCTGCAACTATTGCAAATAGTGCATAAATCTGCTACAGTCTGCAAATCTAATAAGCAGGGTGCGTGGCACTGGCTCTACGCAAGCCTGCTATTTTTTTTGCGTGCAAGGGCTTCTGTTACGCGGGTAAACTACCTGCGGTCTGCTTCTGTAGGAGCTTACGTCACGTTCACGAGTTTTACAGAGGTCTACATGGAAAACGAAATCAACGAAATTGAAAAAGAAGTCGCGGATTCTGCCGTTGCGTATTCTGCCGCCGACATTGCCGACACAGCTGACAGCACGAGCGAAGAAGATTCAGAAATCTCCTTTGAAGATTTAGGCTTAGACGAAGCGACCTTGCGCGCGGTAGAAAAAAAAGGCTTTAAGGTGCCGTCGCCGATTCAGGTGCTTGCAATTCCGCGCCTTTTAGACGGAGACGCAAACATTATCGCAAAGGCGCGCACCGGAACGGGAAAAACTGCCGCCTTTGGCCTTCCAATCGTGCAGAAAATCCGCGGAAAAGGCGCAGACTGCGTGCGCGCACTTGTGCTTGAGCCGACGCGCGAGCTTGCTATTCAGACCTGCACCGAGCTTCAGTCTTTCGGAGACGGCTCATTTCCGCGTGTTGCCGTTTTGTACGGGGGAGCTAGCTACAGCACGCAGATTAAGGACTTAAAGCGCGGTGTGGAAATCGTGGTCGGAACTCCCGGCCGCATTAAGGATCATCTGGAGCGCGGAACATTAAAGCTCGACAAAATCGACTATTTTATTCTAGATGAAGGCGACGAAATGCTCGACATGGGCTTTGTCGAAGATATTGAAGAAATCTTTTCTAAGGCAAACCCTGCAAGCCGCATCCTGCTTTTTAGCGCGACCATGCCAAAGCCGATTCGAAAAATTGCAGAAACCTTTATGGGTGAATACGACATTTGCGAGGAAGAAGGCTTTGTTGAAGAGCCACTTTTAATTGACCAGAAATACTGGGTTGTGCGCGAGGGCGAAAAGATTGAAGCTTTAGTGCGCCTGATTGACATGGCCGATGATTTTTACGGTCTTGTCTTTACGCAGACGAAAAATGATGCCGACACGGTAACGCGCCTTTTAGATGAGCGCGGCTACGAGGTTGCGGCTTTGCATGGCGACATTCCGCAGGCACAGCGCGAAAAGATTTTAGCCCGCTTTAGAAGCAGAAAGACACGCGTTCTTGTTGCAACCGACGTTGCCGCGCGCGGCATTGACATTTCTGGCTTGAGCCACGTTGTAAATTATTCGCTTCCGTTTGATAGCGCAACGTACATTCACCGCATTGGCCGCACTGGCCGCGCTGGAACTTCCGGCGTTGCCGTTACCTTTGTGCGCCCCGAAGAAGCACGGCGCAAGCTTGCCTTTTTGCAGAATGCGGTAAAGCGCGCGGCAAAAGGCGAAATGCTTGAAGGGCAGATTCCGTCGGTAGAGGACGTGCTTTCTGCAAAACGCGGTCGCATGCTTAGCTCTCTTAAAGAGCAGCTGGCTTCTTTTGAAACGAGCGAAGTAGACAGCGTATACACCGACATGGCTCACAGCCTTTGCGAAGAAAAAGACGCTGAGAAAGTGCTTGCTGGCGTACTTTCTGCCTGGTACGGAAAGACCTTAAATGCTTCTCATTACGGAAAGATTACGCCGGTTCATTCACCGCGCCGTGACGGCCGTCGGGATGCAAACGGCAGACGCGACCGCTTTGACTCATCTCCGCGAGCCGACCAAAAGCGGCTTTTTGTGCAGCTTGGTAAGCGCGACGGCTTTTTTGCCCGCGACATTGCCGAATACTTTAGCTCGCTTTTGCATATTCCTGGCCGCTTAGTAGACCAGATTGAAGTGACGCAAAACTTTAGCTTGGTAAGCCTTCCGGTAAATGCTGCCGACCGCGTGCTTGAAATGGCTCGCCGCGACAGCTCAATTCCGCATGTGCATGTAGATTCTAAAGCAGGAAGCGACCGCGAAGATTCTTATGACGACGAGCGCGGATTTGGCCGCCGCCGTGGCGGATTTGGCCGTGGCGAAGGTCGCGGTGGTTTTGGTGGCGGAAGCCGCTTTGGACGACGCGGCGAGCGTGGTGAACGTAGCGAGAGAAGAGGCGACAGAGGTGGCTTTAAGAGCGACCATGCGCGCAAAAACGTGCACACGCCAACCGAGCGCGTGGGAGCTTCTGCCTACAAAAAGACCGCAAAACGGGAAGTGTGATAAAAATTACCTCCATGTAATTTTTATCACTTGCAGATTTTGCCATTGCAAAACTGCGTTTTCTCGCCATCCATGGCTCGCCGCTAACGCGGAGTTTTTAGAGGAGTTCTAATGCAATATGCTACAAAAGAGCGCACAACGGCAGGTGTTTTGCTTGCCGCAGCTTCCGTGTTTATCTGGGGAATTACGTTTGTAAACACAAAGTATCTGCTCCGTTCGTTTAGTGCGCTTGAAATTCTTATCATCCGCTTTTTAGCCGCCTACCTCGGGCTGTGGATTTTAAGTCCGCATCGGCTGCATCTGCCGCGTAAGCGCGATGAGCTTTTATTCGTCTTTGCAGGATTGACGGGCGTTGCCGTCTACCAATTTTTAGAAAACATTGCAATTTCGTATACAACGGCTTCTAACGTAAGCATTATTGTTTCAATCTGCCCGATTTTTACGGCAATAACGGCTCAAATGTTTCTAAAAGAAAAGCACATTACGGCGTTCTTCCTGCTTGGCTTTGTGCTTGCCATTTTTGGCGTGGCGTTAGTAAGCTTTAACGGCTCTCTTGTGCTTCATATTGCGCCAAAGGGAGATATTTTGGCTCTTATTGCTGCCGTCAGCTGGGGCTTTTATTCGCTTTTTGTGTCAAAAATAAACGCACTTTCGCTCCATCCGATTCAAGTTACCAGACGCATTTTCTTCTGGGCACTTGTCTTTATGCTTCCGCTTGCCGTTTTCGGCGTGCTGAATCCTGAAGGAGTAAGCTCTGTGACGTTTGACGCAGGCGTAAATGCAGAGCGTTTTTCAAATCCGCTTAACTGGGTGAACCTGCTCTTTTTGGGCTGGGGCGCAAGCGCGTTCTGTTTTGTTGCGTGGAACGGAGCGTGCAAAATGCTTGGCACGGTGCGTGCAACGGTCGGAATCTACCTGATTCCTGTTGTTACGATTATCTTTGCGTTTTTTGCACTTGGCGAAAAAATCTCTGTTATGGGAGCTGTTGGAGCGGTTCTTACAATCGCTGGGCTTGTTTTGAGCACCCACTCAAATCGAAAATAGCTATATCTTGTAAATCACCAGCTTTCTGATAGAAAAATTCCAAAAAAAGACAATAAAAGTTGCAATCACTTTGGCAGCCATTTTTCCCAATCCAAGCTTTTCTACCTGCAGCCAAATGAGCAGCAGATTTAGCACAAGTCCGACGGCATTTGTCAGGTAGATTTTAGCAATTTCAAGCACCAGCGGCGTAGTACGTGGCGCATGGCGGAACAGGAAGAGCCTGCCAAAGAACCAGTTTGCAGCTGTCGAGATACAAAATGCAATAAATGCAGAAACAAGGTACGGCACCCGTGCGCAAAACGTAAGCACATAGTATACAAGCCAGTCGATAAGCGTTGCCGTGCCACCGACAGACGTGTATAGCAGTACCTGTTTCAAAAGCGATTTTATACCGAATATCATCTTCCACGCACTTTATCTGCAAGCACGCGGCGCGTGTTCGCCTTAAAATCCTGCACACAGCGGATTTCTGGAATAATCTCGTAGCCCGGAAAATCCGTATTGATAATGGTGCAGGTGCGTTCTACGGTTGCACTTGAAGCTGCAAGCCCCATGAGCGTAAGCTGTCTGCCGTTTATGCGCACCCACAGCTGGTCAATCGGGAGCTTGTGCTCGAAAATCAGCTTGTTTGCAATTTTCTGAGCGGTAATCAGCTCGCTTATGCGCTTTTCGCCCGCCTGCTCAACCTCTTCGGTGATGTTTTTCGTAATGCCGGTAACAATCATCTCTGCCATCATGTCAGGATTCAGGCGCGCAGTGTTTATGATTGCGTGAATACGCTCCGGGCTCTGCAGGTCGTACTTAAAGTAACTTTTGTAAAAGCCCAGCTGCCGCTTGTCGGAAGCACGCAGCGTTTTTAGCGCAAGCTTTTCGTCGTCTAAATGCAGCATGTTCATGATGTGGCTCACGCGCTCACTGTCTGTAGACACAAACCGGAGCGCAATGTGATTCGGCATATCTGAAAGCAGGAGAAATGCACCGCGTCCCATGATGACGCAATTGTTTTCTTCTGCCATTTCCAGAATCGTCATGCTCAAATAATTTAAGTATTCGTCGCGGAATTTTGCGTAATTTGCAAAAAAGCTCGGCTTCCGCTCGTCATACATCTTAAAGCGTTCCTTTGGAAAGCCTTTTTCGATGATGCGCTTTTCAATCTCTTTTTTGTCGAAGAACGTGTAGCCAAGCCGGCGGGCGATGAGCATGCCGATTTCATCGCCGAGTGAGCCTGACTGCCTTGAAAGCGTGACAATTGCCATTGTTAGACCTCCTCGGCACTGCTTATAAAGCAGGCAATGCCTTCGGTGCGGTATTTATCGCGCAAATCCCACACGATTTCTTTTATTGTCGGCACTTCTTCCTCGCTGCAATAGATGATGAACATAACGTTCAGCTGCGGCCAGATTGCGTCTCCCAGACACGGGTTTGAATAGCCCGCGCCCATTACGGCAGGGAGCTTTGTGTAACGGGCGGCAACATTTTTCTCGCTGAATGACTGCATGAAGTCTTCTTCAAGAGCCTGCGTACAGATGATTTCCACACGCTTTACGCTGCCGGCAGGTGCAAACTGCGGGTCGTTTTTCTTGCTTTTAAGCGCTGAAGTAAAATCAACATGCTCTTTTTTTGTCTTTAGCTTTCCCATAGTTTACTCCTTGCCTTCTGTAGCTGGCTGATTTTCCGCGGGCGTGGCTTCCGGCGCGGGCGCATCTGCATTTTCCGCCGCTGGGGCAGGAGCCTCTGCTGCGGACTGTGCGTCTTTAGCCGCCTGTTCCGCGGCCTTTGCGGCTTCTGCCTGAGCGCGGGCTGCCTCTTTTGCCGCTTCGTTTGCCTGTTCCTGCGCCGCCGCTAACTGAGCCGCAAGCACGCCAGCCTTTTTTTGCTGTTTTTCAAGCTTTGCCGCAAGCTTAGCAGCCTTACGCGCTTCCTTGCTGGTAGCGCCGACCAGTGCGCCGCCGTTTGCTTCAAGCAGATTCTGCTTAAGGCCGAGCTTTGCCGCTTTTTTAGCTGCCTTCTTAAGGCGGCGGTTGTTAAAGATAAAGTACACTGTCGGCATTAAGAACAGCGTCATCAATGAGCCGAACGTCATGCCGCCGAAAACGGTCAGCGAGATCGGCTGCATTGACTGCGAGCCTTCGCCCGGGAAGAACGCCATAGGAGCAAGCGAGATAACCGTGGTGAGCGTAGACATCAGAATCGGGCGCAGACGGTTGCGGGCAGCTTCTACACAGGCTTCTTCAAGTCCAAGACCGCGCTTTCTAAGCAAGTTCGTATAGTCAACCAGAACAATACCGTTATTAACGATTGTACCGACTAAGACAAGCATACCCATAATCGTAACTAGATTCAGCTGGTTTCCGCTGATAGCGTAAATTATCATAACACCGATAAACGAAAGTGGAATCGTAAAGATAACGATGAACGGATCCTGCAAAGACTCAAACTGGCTTGCCATAACAACGAATACGAGGATTGCCGCAATCAAAATGATTAAGCCGAAGTTTGCGGCAGCTTCCATCATGTCCTCATAGTCACCGCTGAAGCTAATCGTAACGTTTTCGTCTTTCGGAATGTTATCGTCTATCAGCTTTTTAATGCCTGCCTGCACCTTATCCAGTGACATGCCGCTTACCGGCTTACCGGTAACGTGGATAATACGCGCCTGATTTTCGCGGTAAATCGTAACAGGAGCGGTGCTTTCAACATAGCGGGCAAAGCTTGAAAGCGGAATGCGCTGACCTTGAGAATTGATGACAGAAACAGAATCAAGGTCTGCAAGCTTTGTCTTATCCTTTTCTGACAGGCGCACAATAACGTCAATGTCATCACCATTTTTAGTAAAGCGGCTTGCTGTTGTACCGTTAATTGCAGCGTTAATTTCTGCACCAAGACTGTGAATGTTAAGTCCAAGCTCGTACATGCGGTCGCGGTCAATGACAATTTCTGCCTGCGGAAGACCATCTTCCTGATCGCTTGCAACTTCCGTAACAAAGTCACCGCCTTTTTCCTTTAAGAGCGTTGCAATCTGCGCTGATGTCGTACGCACAAGATCAAGGTCGTCGCTCTTAATATCAATGCTCATACCGCTTGAGCTGGACGCGCTGTTCATGTTCGTGCCAAAGCTTAACGTAGCTCCCGGGAAGGCGTTAAAGTACTTGCGGAGCTTTTCTTTCGCGCTCTTTTCGTTATCCCAGCCTTCTTCGCGCTCTTTTTCTGCATACAGCGAGAAAGTAACCGTACCGGTGTTTGTTTCAGAGCTGGAAGACAGCATTGAAGAACCGCCGACGTTTACCGACGTATATTTAACGCCTTTTAAGTCTGCAAGTGCCATGTTTTCAAACGTGCGCATGGTTTCTTCGGTCACTTCAAGGCGCGTACCTTTTGCAAGCTCAAAGTCTACCTGCACGCTGTTTGCAGCACTTTCCGGCATAAATACAAAGCCGACAAGTTTTACCGAAGCCACGGCAAGGAAGAATGCAAGCACTAACACGCCAATGCTTAAGCGGCGGTGGTGCAAAACCCAGCTGACTCCGCGTGCATAGGAATTTTCCAAATTGTAGAAAAAGCGATTTGACATGCGGTTCATGCGGGCATTCCAGCCGTCGCCGGTATCTACAATCTTATCAATGCGCAGGTATTTTGACGTTAAAACTGGCACTAAGCAGACGGCAACGGCAAGCGAGCTCATCAGCGAGAAGATAATCGTAAAGGCAAGGTCATGGAACATCTGCCCCATAATGCCAAGCTTCTTCTGGAACATGAGCATTGGAAGGAAGATACAGACCGAAGTAAGCGTAGATGAGGTAATGGACATAACCATTTCCTGCGAGCCTAAAACGGCTGCGACCTTCGGCTTTGCATCCCGCTGGCGGTAGGCGTAAATGTTTTCCAGAACAACGATTGAGTTATCAACCAGCATACCGATACCGAGCAAAAGACCGACCATGGAAATCATGTTGATTGTAATGCCGGTAAAGTACATTAAGAACAGCGTAATAAAGACTGAAATCGGGATTGCAAGACCGACGATAATCGTACTCTTTACAGAGCGTAAGAAGACGATAAGCACTAAAATTGCAAGCAACGCACCTTGCACAACCGAGCTTACAACTTCGTTAATCGTCTGCTCGATAATGTCGGTGGTGTTGTAGGTTTCGGTAAGCTTTACGTCGCTTGGAAGCTCCTGCTCCAGCTCTTTAAAAGCTGCACGCACGCGCTTTGCTGCACTTACCGAGTTTTTGCCGCTCTGCTTTTGAATCATCAGCATGACACACGGATCTCCATCAAGGTAGGCAAGCGTGCTTTCGTCCTTATAGCCTTCGTACACGTCTGCAACATCGCGCAGACGGATTGATTTTAATTCAGGCGCGTTAAAGCCATCGCTTGCCGCCATCTTGTAGCTGATAACGGTGTTCTTTAAGTCGTCAATAGTCTGATATTTACCGTTTGTCTTAATTGAATAATTGATGTCGCCTGATGTAATGGTACCGCCAGAAGACTGCACGTTCTGTGCGCCAATCATCTGCGCCACCGTGGTGATTGAAAGTCCGTATGCTTCAAGGCGGTCGCGCGGAATATCTACGTTAATCGACTTTTCACGTCCGCCGATAACGGTAGCAGAAGCAACGCCATCTAACTGCTCAAGGCGCGGCTGAACAACGTCTTCTGCATAGGTGCGAAGCTCTTCTGGAGTGCGGTTACCCTGCAAAGAAATCATCATAATCGGCATCATCGACGGATCCATTTTGATGGTCATCGGGCTTTTTGCATCGGTCGGCAAATACGAGCGCACAAGGTCGATTTTATCGCGCACTTCATTTGCAGCAGAGTCCAGATTTGTGCCGTAGTCAAATTCAAGAATGACAAGCGACATACCTGACTGCGAGCGCGACTGCAATTTCTTTAAGCCCGAAAGACCTGAAAGCGAGCTTTCAAGCGTGCGGGTTACACTCTGTTCTACTTCTTCCGGACCTGCATTGCTGTACGTTGTGTACACAATCATGTAGGGAAGATCCATATCCGGATACATATCTACCGGAAGGCTTTTCATACAGTAAATGCCCAGTCCGATTAGCGTAAGGAACACCAAAAGGACAGTCGTGGGCTTATTAACACACCTTTCTGAAAGTGTCATATCTTCTCCTAGTTTGCTTCGCTAACCGAAATAACGTTGACTTTAGCTCCGTCGTTCAAAAGCGACTGACCTTTAACGATGATTTCATCGCCTGCTTCCAGTCCCTTCTGCACCTCGGTGCGGTTGTCAACAGAAATGCCGAGCACAATCGGCTGCAGCTGAACGTTTGCCTTGTTGTCGTTCTTCTTGTCGCGGACTAAGAACACATACGGCTTTCCGTCGCGGGTAACGATTGCAGCATTCGGAACGACGATGGCATTGTTTACGCTGTCAGTAACAAGGCGCACGCGGGCGTACATGCCTGCCTTAATGCGCTTGTCCGGCGTGTTGATGCGGAGCTTAATCGCCATGGTGCGCGTACTGGTATCAAGAACCGGGCTTACTTCAAACACGGTTGCCTTAAACTCAACGCCAGGGTAGGCATCAAACGTGACGACAGCCGTCTGCTTTTCCTTAATGCGGCTTATAAAGCGTTCTGCAACGTTTACTTTAATTTCCAAATCTTCGGTGCGGGCAATGCGCGCAATGTTCACTGCCTGCGAAACGGTTGCGCCAACGGTTACCGGAATACTGGTAACGCGGCCTGCAATCGGAGCGCGCACCGGGCTTTCGCTGTAGTTCATGCCGGGGCGGCTTGCGTCTACGTATGCAATCGTCTGGTCTTTACGCACCATGTCGCCCACGCTTACTAAAATGCGCGAGATTTTTCCTGCCATATCCGGCATGACGTTGACGGCGTTCACTGAATCCACGTCGCCGCCAAACTCTAAGTATTCGTCAAGATTACCCGGTTCGGTTTTGTATGCGCTTACCGCGTAAATGATTTCTGCGTCGTCGCTTGTCTTTTTAGAAGCTCCCGGCTTATTACAGCCTACCAGAAAAATGACTGCTGCGGTTATTGCTGCCGCTGTCGTTACGGCGCGTGTTGCTTTTGTCTGTTTCTTCATCTATGTATTCCTCCGAAGGTCACCCCGAACGTGTTTCGGGGTCTTTTGTTACTCTGTTTTTGCGTCTGAAACCGGCGGGCGCGTTAAGCCCACGTTCAGTGCCTGTTCCAAGTCCATAAGAGCAGAAATGTAATTGTTTTTCTGCTGGAGCTGACCAAGCTTTGCCTGATTCAGCTGATTTTCCGTGTCGCGCACGTCCAAAAGCTCTGCCATACCATTGCGATACTGCCGCATAATCATGTCGTAGGCGCGCTGAGCCACATCAACATTGCGCCCCATTGCGTCAATCTGCGCGCGTGCCTGATTCAAGGTGTCTACCGCCTTGCGCACTTCTACTTTCTGATTTTCAAGCAGCGTCTCAAGGCTCAGCTCCAGCTTTGCAAGCGTTGCCTGGTCATCCTTGTAGCCCTGCATGTTCGACGACCACGGGAGCATGTTCGTCAGATTCCAGGCAAGCGTCAGGCTGAGCGAGCCGGAGTTGTACCAGTCCTCGTCCTTGCCGATGCCTTTGTAAAAATGCCACGCGCCATCGCTTCCGATGTACACCGGCTGATAGCCGTAGCTGACCGCCAGCGACGGTGTCCACGTAGAAAGGCTTGTTATGGAAAGCTTAATCTTCATCGCTTCGATGTTGGTGCGCAGCGACTGAATGTCGAGGTTGTTTCCGCCGTACTTTGCAAGCAGTTCGTCTGCGTCAACGTCGATATAGGTCGGCTCAATGGCACCGACAAGCTCGATTTCCGTGCCGACCGGAACGCCGAGCAGGAATGCAAACATATCAAGATTCTGCCGCAATGCGCTTTTTGAGTTTTCTACTTCCGGCACCATATTCTGGTACGACACCTGAGCCTGCAGGAACGAAAGCTCCGGCACGCTGCCGTTTCTAAAGTTTGTCTGGCTCTGCGTCATGCGCTGGCGGCTGTTTTCAAGCGTCGTCTGCTGAATTTTGAGCGCTTCCTGCTGCAATAAAAGGCCGTAAAAAAGCTTTCGTATCTGCGTGTTGACTTCGCGCTGACTCTGCTTCAGACTGATTTTGCCGCTTTCGTACGCAACCTTTGACGCATGAATCGCCTGAATCAGCGCAAGATTAAAATTCCAGCTGACAGCAACGCCGCCGATGGTGCTCCAGTGCGCTTCTTCGTCCGCATAATCCGTCGGCATTGAAATTGCACCCTGACTCAATGCAGAAAAAATATTTGCATACGCTTTTGTGCTCGGCGAATATTCGCTGGTGCGGCTCATCGTGCCGGTCACATTGACGGTCGGCAACAGCACGTTCCAGCCGTATTTTCCGGTGCGTTCCTTTACCGCCACGTCAATCTGTGCGCTTTTGAGCGTGCGGCTGTTCTTTTCCGCAAGCGACACCGCGTCCTGCACCGTAAGCGTCAGCTTTGTGCCTGCCGCAGCGGATGCGCTTCCTGCGCCGGTGCTGTCTGCCTCTGCGCCAAACAGGCTTGTCGACACAAATGTTGCAAGCCACAATGCAATGGCGCACACCTTTGTCTTATTCTTTTTCATGGGTAATACTACCTCCTTCTGTACTGTATCCAATACCAGATTCAAGGGCATCGAACATAAGCTCAAGCCCGCTCTGTAATTTTTCTTCACCAAGCTCCCTGCCCACGCACTGCATCACCAACGCAACCGGTAAACATGAAACAAAGCTTATAAACTGCCACGACTTTACATCCATGCCAAAATCAAGCTCGGTAACTGCGCTTTCAAGACGATTTTCCCATACCGTTGGAAAGCCAATATCCTTTGCAAAGGTGTCGTCCATCGTAGTCATTAAAAGCCAGCCAAAAATCGGAATGATTGAAGGGCGACGCATAAAGAACGAAAATTCTGTCTGCATTAAAATAAAAAGGTATTCGCTTGCGTTTTTTGCTTCCGCAGCAGTTTCCTGCAGGATTACTGAAAGAATCGAAAGCTCCTTTACGATAAGCGTTTTTATAAGGGCGTTTTTGTCATCAAAATATTCGTACAGACTGCTTTTTGCCATGCCAAGCTCGTCTGCAATGCGTCCAAACGTTACGCCGGTAAGCTTATATTTTGAAATGACAGCAGCAAACGCGTTAAAAAATCTGTTTTCTTCCGGCAGCATGTCCTCTGTTACCATGCAGATTTTCCGCAATTCAGTCTTCCGCTCTTCGCTTAAAACAGCTGGATACAGGTCATTTTTTTCGCTCACCTCGCCCTGTAAGCCGATAAGCAAAAACTGAACGACTTTATGCGAAAAATCAGCAACAGGACAAACACTTTCGCCTTCTTCAATTAATTTTTCACGCCCTTTTATAAAAATGAAGACTGTCACACCATAGTACATGCTGCGGATATACTCGTCAAAATCTTTTATGACGACCTTACCCGTGCCGTCAGCCAGATACTGAAAGCCTTTGGAGCGGTTTTCTATGCCGCGCTTTTCTAAATCGAGCGTCAGCTGATATTCAAAGTTCTGAACCGATGCAAGGCTTCCAAGCATGTAATTCACATAACAAATGTTTTCGGTAAAAAAGCAGATAAGGTCGGCAATCTGCTCCACCGGAAGCTCGCCGCGCTCTTTAACCGACTGCACGGTACCAAGACAGCCGACAAGCGTATCAACAAAGCGCTCGTACATTGCCGCGTACACTGCTTCTTTGTTCTTAAAATGACGATAGATTGCAGGCTTAGTGATGCCGACCTTTGCGGCAAGCTCGCTTAATGAAAATGCCTGGAATCGCGGCTCATTGCAGAATGAAAACGCCGCGTCAAGAATGAGGTCTTTTGTTGTCTTGGTTGAATATGATGTCTGTGCCATATTTTGTTACCGACTGGTCGGTAACCGAACAATCGGTAACATGAATATAGCCGAACAAACGGTAACCTGTCAACAAAATTTAGGAATAAAAAAGGGCTTAAAAATGAATTTTTAAGCCCGAAGTTTTAGATTGATACGCCGCCAAGGAAATGAACGGATGTGTAGCCCATGCTGTCGAGGCGGTTTTTTGCCTGCCAGCTGCGCTTACCGGTTGCGCAGTAGACAATTATCGGCTTTGCTTTATCTGGAAGCACCTGCGGCGCATTCAGGTAAATGTCCTGGTAGGGGATGTTTATGGAGCCGGGAAGGCTTGCACTGCGGAACTCTTCGGGAGAGCGTACGTCTACGAGGATTGCGCCGTTTTTTACAAGCTGCTTCATTCTGAACGTGCTGATTTTCTTGTACTGATGCACTCCGGCGCGCAGATGTCTGTTTACGTCGCGGATTGTGCCGCTGGCAGTGCTTGTAATCAAGTAGACTGCGCAGCCGTGGGCGGGAACTTCCGCGCGGAGAGTCTGTTCCGGCGGCAGGTCTTTCTGGCTGCAGATGTCGCGTATGGCGCAGATTTTTCCTTTGGCGCCGGCTTCTGAAAGGCTAAGCTCCAGCGTGCGGCTTGTGTCGCTGCGGTTCAGGAATGCGACGGCGCGAGCGTGCAGCGGCTTTCCGTCCTGCGTGCGCTGGCTTAATTCCTTTACCCACGCCTCTGCCTGCAGCACACTGTTTCCGCTCGCATCTGCTGCTTTGTATTCGTGGACAACGACAGCCTGCCGGCACAGTTCATCCTGATTGAGCGCAATCAGCTCGCGGTTTTTTAAAATTGCAAGCGTTTCCGGCGCAATCTTTTTGAGGTCTCCGCCTATCATGAGCGGCGTGGAAAGCATGCACCACATTGCAAAATGTGTGCGCTCTTCTGTGGAATTCATGCCGGTGCCCAGCTGCATCATGTCTGAATCGTTTACATGTCCCGGAGTGCAGAACTTTGCAAGCGCTTTCATGTTGTCAATCTGATACAGCACGGAGGGAAAATTCGGTGCGATGTCCAAGCCGGTGCGCCAGGAATCCGCTACCGTTGCAACCCATTCGCCGGGGAACTCCCAGCGGCAGACGTTGTAGACAATGGGCTTTTGCGTTTCCTCGCGGATTTTCTGGATGATTCGGCCGATTTTTCCGTATTGCGCTTCTTCGTCCAGATTAAGCCGGAGGCCGCCGCACCAGTCAACTTTGATGAAGTCGAAATCACATTCGATTAACAGCTGGCGCAGGTCGGACTCTTCGTGTCCGTATAGGCCGACACCAAAACCGTCTGCGCCTTCGCCGTCGTAGTAGTGGCCGCAGGTGTTGTCGCCGGCGTCGCTGTAAATGCCTGCCTGCAGCCCGAGTGAGTGCGCATATTCTGCGATGCAGCGGATGCCGTTGGGAAAGCGCGTGGCGTGGAAAAGCAGCTTTCCATCGGGGCCGCGGCCGCCAAAGTAGCCGTCGTCAATGTTCAGGTATGTGTAGCCGCAGTCTGCCAGCCCGGTTGCTACCAGTGCGTCAGCCTGTTCCCGGATGATTGCTTCGCTGATATGCGTGCGAAATGCATTCCAGGAAGCCCATCCCATAAGGGGAGTTTTACGCTGTGTCATGTTTTGTCCTCTATTTTTTTGCAATGTCTGCCAGCGATGTGACTATTCCAGCAAGGTTCTGAAAATCTGCCGGTACGATAAGTTTTGTTGCCTGGCCGTCGGCAGCTTTTTCGAATGCTTCCAGGCTGCGCAGCTTGATGACGCTGTCATCGACAGCGGCAGCTTTTATCATCTTTAAGCCGTCGGCTGTTGCCTGCTGCACGTTACGGATGGCTTCGGCTTCACCCTCAGCCTTGCGGATTTGTGCCTCTTTTTCGGCTTCTGCCTGCAAAATGGCCGCCTGTTTCTGGGCTTCTGCCTCCAGAATCCGCGCCTGTTTTTTGCCTTCTGCCACCAGAATCTCGCTTTGCTTCTGACCTTCTGCCACCAGAATCTTTTCCCGGCGCTCGCGCTCGGCCCGCATCTGCTTTTCCATCGCCTCCCGGATTGCTTCCGGCGGCATGATGTTCTTTACTTCCACCCGGTTCACCTTAATGCCCCAGGGGTCTGTCGCCTCGTCCAGAATAGAGCGCATCTTGGTGTTGATAACGTCACGGCTGGTCAGCGTTGCATCCAGCTCCAGCTCGCCGATAATGTTGCGCAGCGTCGTCGCCGTCAGCGTCTCGATAGCAGTCATCGGATTTTCCACGCCGTAGGTGTACAGCTTCGGGTCGGTAATCTGCATGTAGACAACCGTGTCGATTTTCATCGTAACATTATCCTTGGTGATAACCGGCTGCGGCGGAAAATCCAGCACCTTTTCTTTGAGCGACACGCGGTTTGCAATGCGGTCGATGAACGGCACCTTTATGCGCAGGCCGGTCTGCCAGGTCGCCGCATAGGTTCCCAGCCGCTCAATGATGCACGCATAAGACTGCGGCACAATACGGATGTTGGTGATGATAAGCAGCATCACAACAAAAACAATAGCTCCGATAAGAATAACCATATATACCTCTCACGATTATGTTTTAACATGTGCGCGGCAGCTACCAGAAAAGCATGGGCAACTACGACAGGTCGTTGGGAATTGGTATTAGACTCACTCAGAGTTTCGCTTCGCGAAAACTCCTCGTTCGCACCCAACAAGCTGTCTCGTGTCCGTTCTGCTTTTCTTCCCGCTACCGCGCACTGTCCAAACTACACTTTTTCAACTACTACTGTGGCGCCGGTGATTGCTGTTATGACGCACTCGGTGCCGGCTTCGATTTCTGTGTTGTCGGCGCTCGTTGCTGACCAGACGACGCCGTTTACTTTGACCGCGCCTTTTTCAAGTTCGGTAATGCGCTCGATTACCAATGCTTTTTTACCAATAAGCGCGTCGCTGTTTAAGCGGGCGGGCTTTAGTTTAAAGTGCTTAAGCGCAATTGGTCGCGTAAAGAAAAGCAGCGCGCACGACAGCGCCAAAAACAACAGCAGCTGCCACTGAAACGGAAGCGGCAAAAGCGAAACGAAAATCATCACGAACGCACCGCAGGCAAACCAGACGGTCGTAAGCGCCAGCGTAAACGATTCAATCAACAGGCACAAAATCATCATGCCGAACCAGAACCACGGCGCATGTTGCACAATGTACAGGGAAAACCAATTCATGCAGTCAGTATAGCACGTTATTTTCAGATATGCACAAAAAAATCGCCACGCACAAAAAAAAACACTTCGCTTGCAGCTACACCCCAATTGCATACAAAAAGCCGATGAACATACCGATGCACATTTTCACTTCTTCCTCATAACCGGCGGTAGCTTCGTACAGCGTAAAATCAGTTTTGGTACAGTCCGCATAAGCTGTTTTTCCCGTGCAGTCAGTAATCTGGAACACCTGCCCGTCGGCAGAAACATATTTGCGGATAGAATCATTAGGCTTATACCATGCTAACGCCTGTTCCATGCTCATATTCTTAGTAACTATGTTCACTTCAAATTCTTGTGTGATGAAGATTTTGTATTCTGTGCCAGTTTCTGCAATAAATCGGGCTATTTCAAAAGGAATGCTCTTTACAATTTCCCCACTTATCCGCGTATTCATAATAAGTCGATTTCCCACGCGTACATCATCACCACTTTGCTCGCTGCCGTTAGATGATAGCATTTTTTCAAATATACTTTTTGGTCTTGACGCATTACATTTTGCTGTAATAAGCTCATACTCTTTCGGATCATCGTCGCCAAACGCATATACTGAAAAAAAAACCGGCAATTCTGTCCCATTACTTGAAAAAGTTCCACTCCACTGCTCATTACGCATGGAAACACCTAATAACGAATCAATAACATTTTGCGCAGTATCAATTCGTGCGACCTCATCAGATTTATAAAACCACTTTCCTTCAACCAAAATATCATTTGAAGCAAAATGGTTTTCTTCTGCTTTTTCTGATTTAATCAAGAGATTATTAAAAAAGAACTCTACTTTATCTTTCTTCTCTCTGAAAAGAATCGCACCTGAATTAATTTCATCACCAGTTGTGGCTACAGATTTATCGAGCATTACACCCGTTTTATATACGGTAAAAGAGCTACAACTGGTGATGAGAAGAAGGAGCACACAGATAATATAATTTGTTTTCATTTTTGCACCACCAGTTCAATTGTACTAGAGTATTCGCCATGACGCTATCCGTCTTTTTACAGGAGAAAGAGACGGAAGCTTATCACTGTCATATGTTGATGACCAAGTTTTTTTGATTACAGGAATTGAAATGGTAACACCTGCTCTTGGTTTTAATTTGAGCTTATAGTCAACATATGCCTCAAGAGCAAGAGGTTTACCCATATTTGACATCGAGCCTGTTATTCCCAAGTCTAAAATATTTGAAGTCTCAAGCCCCAACCAAACAGTGTTCTGGCATAATCCAACTTTAGGAGTTAATTTAAACGTAGGACTAATCGTAGCTGTTCCCGAAAATACAAAATTTGTCGGTAGTATAGAGTTGGGAACTGATGGACCTATGTAATATGCCGTCTTATTTATCAATGACCCGTTTGCATATGCATCAAAATAAGCACTCGGTCTATAAACCCACTTTCGCCAGACTTTAAACCATTTCTTCCAACGCGTACCATAATCAGCACCAACAGTTGTCTGTGCACCATATAATCCGGTTACACCCATAAAAAGCGGGGTTGAAAGAGAAACAGAACCGTTTAACATGAATGGAACTTCAATATCACCGCTCAATCCAACTGAAAAAGGAATTGGTCCAATTGCAATTGTTTTATCCGCATTTACAAGCTTTTCTGAGAATGGAATTTTCTTAAAATACAAATGTTTTGGAGTATCGTTAGATTCACTAGATTCAATAGTCTTGGAAAAAGTTATACTTGACTCCGCTTGGAGAAATACAAGTCCCGCAAGCGAGCCTTCCACATGTGACCAAGAAATTGAATATTTTCCCCCAATCCCCATTTTCATATTTATACTAAGATGTTTAAAAATTGAATCCTCATTGTCTTCTTTTTCTCTCTTCGGAATTGGCTCAAATATGTGATACTTCTTAAATTCTTTTTCTATTGCTTGTTTTTGACTTGCATAATCGGAATAAGACACCGCAGCTCGTTCTCCAGATACAGTTTCCTCATCTGTGTCGTCGCTCGTTCCATCAAGGGTGACCGAGGCAAGCGGAAGAATGTCAGTTATTGAGTTTCCGTATATATCAACAGGTGAAAATTCTCCTGCATACACCTCATCAAGAAAAAGTCGATTCAACGAAACAAGTTCATACTCAGTTAATGTATCTGCACTATCAAGCGTTTCCTGTATTTCATCATCCAGCGTAATTTCTTTTTCAAGAGAAATTACCGAAATAAGGTCTTTATTTTTCAACATGGAATTTAGGACTTCAATGGCTTCCAAATCTGTAAGTACAGTTTCTTTATAATCAGCCGTCAAAATGTCCGGTAATTCACTTAAAAACTCCATCGGGGATTGAAAGCCGACAAAATCTTCAAGTGCAAATAAAAAATCAACATCGCCAGTATCAGAAACAGTTTCCAAATCACCGTCATCAATACTGCGGGCATTCCTGTATGATGAGCTGCCAATAACTTTTTGATACTCACCGGTTTCAGAATCTAGGACATAATCGCCAAAGGCTATTCCTTGCACAGCAGCTCGGGTAGTCGTACCGACATCATATTTAGTAACGATAAATCTTCCATCTGGATTGATGCCCATCAAACCTGCAGGATATACACACCTGCTGTACTGTTCTGGCAAAATTGCAAACATTGCAGTGTTCAATGTTTCCTGACTGCTTAAAAACGTAAGCCATAATGCTTTTTTCATACCAGCACGCTTTGTTGCTGGAGACACATATGTCAAATCTGAAAAGCCATCATTATTTAAATCAAGCTCTTCTCCTTTGCTCAATGTATACGGCACTTGAGTTATACTACTTCCATCAGTGTCATATTGCGTATAGGTAAATGACAATTCTTCACTGTTGATTGATGAAATTTTTATAAAACCATAGCGCTCATAATCTGGGTTATCAGTAAACACAGCTTGATTGCTATCGATGTCGGTACGCTCTGTCTTACCCAACCGGACAGCTATAACGCCTCCTTTTGCAAGCTGGCTTGCAGCCATATTTTCCGGATTATAAAGTACCGAGCCGCCCATAAATGCCTGCCGAGAAACAACACTGTATGAAAGTTCACCACTAATATCAGTAATATCTGCCGTTTGTACATCAAATGCAGAGAATGAGCACGCGCTTACAAACATCAAACTAGTGGCAAATACCACAGCTCTAATCCATTGAAAAATACTCTTTTTCATATTCGCTCCTACAACTGCGTCCTGCTAGTTTCTGCTCCAGCGTCCATGCTCATGCTTACCAGAACTGCTATCGTTGCTGCTGCAATCCCGATGATGATACGTACTCGGGTCGTGACCAATTTTATCAATACCTGTACCTGAATATATGCAACGTGCATTGTCAGCTTCAATCGCCTTACATTTTTCGCTTGTCTGCTCATCTACTTCCGCAACAGATTGCGAACAGCCATTAAAATACATCGCAGTCATAGCTATGCCTGACACAAGGACCAACACTTTCAGAATCTTTTTCATAGATTTCTCCTCAAATTAATTTTTTAAGGAGATTATAAGAAAGCTAAAAAGCGCACACCATAGCATTTTACGTAAATTTGCAGTTTTGCGAAAAATTGTGGAGAAAAATGATTAGTCTGTCGGAAAATCAAAACCAAAGGTTTCGTTTACAGACTTCGCCCCAAACACAACAAGCTCGTGTTTTTTCATTGCGTCAAAGACATTAAATGCCTGCGCGATATAGACTTTTGCCTCATCTTTTTTACCAAGCAAAGCAAGCGCATAGCCCTTGTTAAAAATATGATAGGGAAATTGTGTCAGTTTACCGTAACGAATACACACATCAATGCCAATTTCACATAACGACAGCACTTTTTCAGGTAAACCTGACTGCCCATACCAGTTTTCCAGATTATGCAATATCACCGGGTAATTCTTTGCTTTTTCTTCCTCGAGCATAATGCCGTTCTCAAAATACGCACGCACAAATTCCATGAGCGCAATAGCCTTTTCGTGCTCTCCGAGCGCATATTGATTGAGCGCAATGTTGTTCAAAATCAGCAGTTCAGTCTTCGTCAAAAATCGGACGACAGGTAATGAGCCAAGAACATATCTCCGTATGGTAAGACGAAGCGCTTTTTCTAAATCTGAAAGGACATCAGTTTTTCCATGCTCGCTTTCATAGAGCGCCTTAAAAAACAAGTAAAACTGCATTTCAAAGCTGTCCAGCTCGCCGCCGCAAGCGCGGTATTGCTCCAGCAAACCGGCAATTTCGGTATTTCCCGTCGCAAGCATGTCGGTCATCTGATATTCCAGATTGCTGCGCAGGAGATCTATTTTAGTCATAGGGATGCCGCCCGCGGGAACTACCATGCCCATCTTGCTAAAAAGCGCTTCCACGAGCTTGCGCCCCGGAACCTGCTTGCCGCTCTCTATGCGCGAAAGCGTGGGCACGGAGCACAGGTCAAACGAGAGCTCTTCCTGTGAGATATGCAGGCGCACCCGTGCTTCTTTCAGTATATCGCCGATATAACAGACTTGCATGGCATCAGTATAGTGTAATTGAGGTAAAAACACAAAAGCCCCGCCTGCATTCCGCAAACGAAGCGTTTATACAGCGCGGGCGCACGGACGCCGCTGCCTGCATAACGCTCCCCTGTACGACAAAAGGGCAACGCTTAGCGTTGCCCTTTTGTTAGTCATAAAAATCGCAGGAGCGATTTTTATGACGGCTGCTTTCCGATATATGCCAGGATACCGCCGTCAACGTACAAAATGTGTCCGTTTACTGCGTTTGATGCATCAGATGCCAAGAATACTGCCGGTCCGCGGAGCTCTTCCGGTAACAGCCAGCGACCTGCCGGTGTGCGGCCAACGATGAACTGGTCGAACGGATGGCGGCTGCCGTCAGCCTGCTTTTCGCGCAATGGTGCTGTCTGCGGAGTAGCGATGTATCCCGGGCCAATGCCGTTACACTGAATGTTCTGTGCACCATATTCTGAACAGATGTTGCGAGTAAGCATTTTAAGACCGCCCTTAGCTGCTGCATACGCAGAAACAGTTTCGCGACCAAGCTCAGACATCATAGAACAAATGTTAATGATTTTTCCGTGTCCCTTCTTAATCATACCAGGAAGAACAGCTTTTGAAACGATGAACGGAGCGTTCAAGTCTACATCGATAACAGCGCGGAAATCTTCTGCACTCATTTCTGTCATCGGAATGCGCTTAATGATACCAGCATTGTTTACCAGAATATCAATAACGCCAACATCTTTTTCAATCTTCTTTACTGTTTCCTGAACCTGAGCCTCGTCAGTAACATTGCAGACGTATCCGTGAGCCTCGATACCTGCTTCTTTGTAAGCTGCAACACCTGCAGCAAGTTTTTCTTCATTGATGTCGTTAAAAACGATTTTTGCACCAGCAGCTGCATACGCAGAAGCAATAGCAAATCCGATACCGTAAGAAGCGCCAGTAACCCAGGCAACCTTGCCGTTTAGGCTGAAGCTGTTCATGTCAAACTTTTCCATCAAAAAATCCTCCAAAAGATTTGTATGCGTTTAATAATAACTTGTATAGATTTTGCCGTCAATCAATGAATTGGCAACAATTAGCACTATACCGCCATTCTTAGGAAACCACTGAGCATTGCCACGAACTGGCGAAATCAGTATTCTGCACAGTATGAAGCGTTTCTTCCGTTTTATTTCTCTCTGTTGTCTGATTCTGCCTTTTTTTATCGGCTGTTCGCGTCCTGGAGACAGCATTGTAAACAAAGCGATGACCGCCTATTCAGGAAAAGATTACGATAGGGCACTTACTTTGTTTGAGCAAGCGCTTGAAAGCGACACACGCTATTCTCCAGCAGTGCTCTACTCTTTTATTGCAAACGTCTATATGCATCAGGAAGAGTGGACGCTTGCAGCAGAATCGCAGGGAAAAGCGATGAGCCTGCAGCCTGACTATCGCGGCTACGTTATGCTTGGTATGTTGCAGCACACGGCAGGAAACGACGAGCAGGCAGAAGCTTCGTACCGCACGGCGATTGCGCTTGATGCAGAAAAAGGCGAAGCGTACGCAAGTCTTGGCGCACTGTATTTGGGACAAGAAAAGCCGCAGGCTGCTGCAGAGCTGCTAGAAAAGGCAGCGGCGTTAGAGCCAAAGCTTGCCGTGATTCAGGCAAATCTAGGCGTTGCATACGCAATGCTTTCCGATGCAGAAAAAAGTGACGCCGCGCTCGCTAAGGCTACAGCGTTAAAATGTGAAAACATTGCACAGTTCAGAGCCAGAGCAGAGGAAGCACTCAAAACAGCGCAAAATTAAACGCTTCCCGCCCATCAAGCCTTCTGTTGCTCCCGTCAGCCCGCCGCACGAATAAAAAAAGCTTCTGTTGTCTTTAACAGAAGCCTTCAGTTGGAGACGATCGGACTTGAACCGACTACCTCTACAATGCCATTGTAGCGCTCTA
>CALAEZ010000239.1 GCA_937891125.1 uncultured Treponema sp.
CTGGCCGCCGGAAAGCTCGCTGGGGTAGTAGTCGGCACGGTCTAAAAGCCCGACCTTTTTTAGCGCCGCCTCTGCAATCTCCTTTGCCTTGTCTTTCGGCATTTTACGTGCCGTCACGAGCGGCTCCATGACGTTTTCGAGTGCCGTTTTGTTTGCAAACAGGTTGTAGTTCTGGTAGACAAATCCGGTCTTTCGCCGCACCTCAAGCACGGTCTTTTTGCCTGTATGGGAAAGCGGCGTCTTGATGTCGTCAAATTCCAGCTCCCCCTCGTCTGCGGTCTCTAAAAAATCAATCGTGCGTAAAAGCGTTGTCTTTCCGGAGCCAGAAGGACCTAAAATGACAACCACATCGCCTTTCTGTACGGTCAGGTCTACACCCTTCAGGATTTCGTTTTTGCCGAATGACTTGTGTACGTTTGTTAGTTTAAGCATGTGAAATTCTCCCTGTCTTAAAAACTGAGGCGCGTGCCTCCCACTTTTTTAAGCCTGCCTGCACGACGGAACAGATAATCACGTAGATGACAAAAATGTCTAAATACGCTTCCAGATAGTTGTAGCCGTAGGACGCTTCGATTTTGGCGACGGCGGTTACATCCTTTACGGTCATCATAAACGCAAGCGACGTGTTTTTTATGAGTGCAACGGTTGCGTTGCAGATGTTCGGCAGGGCTGCAACGAGTGCCTGCGGAATGAGTATGCGGCGGTATACCTGCCGTGTGGTCAGCCCGCTTGTGTAGCCTGCTTCAAGCTGTCCCCTGTTAATTGTAAGCAGCGCCGAGCGGAACACCTCCGAAAGCGTTGCCGCCGTATTGAGCGAAAAGACGACAAACGCGTAGATAATCGGATTTAGTTCGAAGATGTTTATGCTGCTTCCCGTCTTTTTGAAAACAGCGTTCAGAAACGACGGAAAGATTGAGTAGACGACAAGAATCTGCAGAACAACCGGCGTTCCGCGCACGAACGACACGTAAAAGGCGCATACCCCGTGCAGCAGGTGTGTTTTATGCACGCGCGCTAACGCAATAAAAAAGCCCAGAAACGCACCTGCTGCAAGCGACACCAGCGTGATGATAAGTGTTGTCGGCACTGCCTTCCACAGAAGCAGAAATGTTTTTCCTAAAAATGCTACGTCAAACATGGTTCTTTCTCCAATACAGCCAGTATAAGCGGTGCGCTAGGAAAGTGCCTTTCTGCCTTTCGAAAACCGCTTTTCAAGCAGATGAAACAGCCGCTCAAAAAGCACCGTCAGCACCCAGTAGATAACGGCAAGCGCCGTGTATGTTTCTACCGCATACGCACCGTAGTTAATGCTAATGATAAGGTTTCCCTTTCCCATAACGTCAATCAGCCCGATGGTGTATGCAAGAGCACCTTCCTTCAGCAGGGAAACGAAGCTGTTTCCGAGGTTCGGGAGCGAAACGGCAAAGGCCTGAGGAAGCAGTATCCTGAAAAAGCCCTGCGTTTCGGTCAGCCCGCTTGTGAGTGCCGCCTCTCGCTGTCCTTTCGGCACGGCAAGGTAGCTGGCCCTCATAATTTCTGCCGCGCTTGCGCTGAACAAAAGCCCCAGCGCCGGGCACCCGCCCGCGCACCGACGCAAGTGCTGGCAGGAGGCGCATTTCGCGTTGTCCGCGCAGATCGTGAAATCGCCTGCGACCGCCAGGGTGGCTCCGCCGCCTGCGGCTGCGCCCTGCACTTCACAGATGACCAGCTTCGGCATCTTCTTGATAAAATCCACGACATGACCCATCTGGATCATCTGGCGGCTGATCAGCGTAAGATCAAGGCCTGCCTTCACCATATCATTAAAATAGGAAACATCTCCGCCGCCGGAAAATGCCCTTCCGGCGCCCCGGAGAATAACGACCCTGACTGCCGGATCTTCCTCTGCCGAATGGAACGCTGCTTC
>CALAEZ010000240.1 GCA_937891125.1 uncultured Treponema sp.
CTGATAGCGGCTGCTTGAACCGCCGTAGCTTGTCGAGGGCCACATGCCGGTTCCCGTGCCGCACGGGTCGTACGGTAAGCCGTATTTTGACATGTTCGCTTCATACCAGTTGATCATCGGCTGGATGCGCGAATAGTGGTTTGATGTGCTTGAGCTTGAAGAGCTTGAATCTGACGCATTCACCGCTTCGTACACTTTTGACATGTCGACGGTAAAGCCTGCTTCATAGCCGACGCCGCTTTTCCACTGAATGCCGTCTTCTTTTTCGACGCCCCACTCGCTTGCGCGGCTGAAGCTTCCCTTTATCTGGATGCCGATGTCTGCCGTGTACTCGCTTGAAAGGCCGGGGATTTCATCTACCGTTGCATTTTCGTCAATGTTCTTAATGCCTGACGAAAAGGTCATCTCCGTAGAGATTTCCGGGTACACGCCGCTGTACGATTCCTGCGCAAAAGCGCACACCGAAAGGGCTGCAAATGCGGCTAAAACCGTCGCTGCCTTTTTTGCCGCTGAGCGGCTCGCTGTCTTTTTACTTTCTATCATCATATCCTAGTCCTTTTTTACGAAGAATTTGAATGTATATGCGCTGCCTGTCTGACTGCGGTAGGTATGGAATGCGCTTGAGTAGTATTCAAGCGCAAGCTGATTTGAACCGCTTACGGCGTTTACGCTCTTTATATAAAAGCCGCCGCTTCCGTCAGATTCAAGCTCCCAGAGCGTGTACTTACCGGGACTTGAGTCAAACTGCACGTTTCCGGTCGATGTGCTGTAGGCGTTGCAGGCAAGGTATTTGCCGTTGTACGTAAAGGTGTAGTAGCCGTCGCTGTCTACCGTGACGCAGAGCGAAGCCATGCCGCTTAAATATTCGATGTCGCCGGAACCGTCTACGGCCTGTCCCTGCAGCGTGCTTGAAGAGAGCGTTGTGCTTAAAAGCATTGAAGAGCTTTCGTGATAGATAAGCACCACGTCGCCGTCTTCGGGAGCTGATGCAGAATAGGCATAGTCGCCCGAAAGCGCCGAGCTGAAATTGTAATGCACGACGGTGCAAGAGACCGTGTAGGTCACCGGATTTCCGTCGTTATCGTAGACTTGCAGCTCAAAATCCTTTGAGAAATCGACTTCGGTCTCGCCGGAAACGACATCTGCGTTCTTGTAGCGGATGCGCTGCCCTGCCGTGCTCACGGTGATTTTCTGCGTTGTGCTCATCGTGTCGTAAATGTTTACGGAAACGGTAAGATTGTCGTTGTCAACAGTGCCGTAGATAACGTTATCAGTCTCTTCAAGCGCAAAATAGTCGATGGTTTTAAGGCTTGACGAGACTTCCGCAGTCGTTTTTCCCGCTGTTGCTGCATCTGACGATTCGTTTGAAACGGCAGTCGTAAGCCATTCGCGCTCCTTCCAGCTTGAATACTTTGTCACCGTGGCTTTCCGCTGCATTTTTTTAGAAACACCCCAGTTCCAGCCGCTTCCGATGCCGGCATCAGGCCCCAGCACGTCAAGCACTGTGTCGCCGCAGGTAAGCGTAAAGCCGTCCTGTCCGGCAGTTGTTATAATCGAGTTGTACAGAATGTCGCTCTGCCAGATGATTTCAGCAGAGTCCGTCTTTGAGCTGAACCATGAGCAGCGCTGCGAGTAGATGACAAGGCGCGCATACGCAGGAAGCGTTCCTGAAAGCGTCACCGACTGGTCTTTGCTTGATACGCGCGCGGCACTTTCCCACACATGCCGGGAGAGCGTAACTGCGCTCAAGTCTACCGCCGCTGAAGAGAGGTTTGTAATTTCAATGTACTGATTGTTTGCACCCTTAAAGGCGGCTGCCTGACCAGAATAGTATTCGGTAAAAAGCAGCGTTCCGTTTGAAACACTCGCCGCTTCTTCTAAGATGTTTACAAGATATGTTTTAACACTACCCCCCCCCTGCACTGAAATTTTAGCAGGGCTTGTGGAGTAGTCTGGGGTATTCATGGCAGAGCCGTCAGAAACACTGACGCTTGCCGTCAAGAGAGAGCGCTCATCAGTGTCTGCATACAGTTCAGACGGCAGATACACGGTAATAAGCGCCTTTTCGCTGTCGATAGAGCCGGTCACCGTCTTTGTAAGCTTGGTTACGGCGCTGTTGGCTGCCGTTGTAAAGCTGAACGAGGTGATGCCAGGCTCGCCGTCATCGTCTGATGAGCAGGAGACGAAGAGAAAAGCGAAGGCGGCGCATAAAAGCAGAAGCAGTTTTTTAGTCATCGAACGCCCCCGGAATATTGATTATTGCAGGGTCATGGTCAGAAAGATTGTAGTGATTATTGCGCGTAAACATTGAGTTTATGTGCGGAATAAAGCACACGTCCTTCCATGAAGAGCCGGACACCTTCTGCCAGAGGGAAGCTGACACGTAAATGTGGTCAAGTTCCTGCATGTTTCCCTGATACGTGTATGAAAACTGCTCGGTGTCGGGCATAAGCTCTTCAACCAGACTGTAGAGAATCTGCGAGCCGCCGCGGACTCCAGTCAGTACTTTCATCGGCGTGCCGTAGGCAAAATCGTTCATGTCGCCTGCAACGACAATGCGTGCACCGCTGTCTGCCGACAGAAGCTTCTGCACAAAGTCGTGCACCGCCTGCGCCTGTCCGTTGCGCTTGCTTTCTGAAAGCAGAAGCGGCGGCT
Source organism: uncultured Treponema sp. (assembly GCA_937891125.1). Taxonomy (GTDB): domain Bacteria; phylum Spirochaetota; class Spirochaetia; order Treponematales; family Treponemataceae; genus Treponema_D. Next base: position 2,656 of record CALAEZ010000240.1, read on the forward strand.
GGACGTTTCCGTACAGCGAATAATCGCCGCGTTTTGAGCCTAAATGGCAGGCAATGACAAAAAAGTTCTGGTCGGTTTCGTTTCCGTCAGAATCAAGCACGACAAACTCGCCTGCAAGCGGGCGGCGGCTGTGGCTGAAGTAGCTGTTCTGAATGTAGCCCGGGCTCTGCGTAAGGTGCGCGCTTCCGTCGTCGCCCCGGTAAGGCACCGAGGCTGTCTCTGCAAGCACCCAGCCCTGCGCAGCGTCATTTGCCGTCTGCACCGGCCAGTCATCTTCATCAAGCAGGTCGCCGTTTTCGTCATGCGTATTTGCGTAATAATTGCTTGGTAAGCCGCGGTCGACAAATGCGACGCGCTCGGTGTTGTACATAAAGCCCACGCGGATATTCACGCCGGGCTTACCGCCCGAATCCTGCTCCTTCGGGTCGACGCAGCGGAATTCGTACTGCGGACCGCCCTGGGAGGTAATGTCGTCGATAATGCCTGAAAAATTGCGCACTGCGGTTACTACGCCGTCCTTTGCCGCCCAAGAATTGTCTTGATTTGCATAGGTCTGAGGCGTTTCCACATCGTCGCCCATTTCCACGACGACAAGCACGTCCGGATACAGCAGGTTGTTCTTTATGACAAGCGCCACGTCGACATCCTTTGCATACGAGCCACCCTGCGCCTCATAGTTTTCAATATTGAATGAAGCGACCGTCAGGCTTGTCAGGTCGGTATTGCCGGTGGCAGGCGAGCTACTTGCGCTCCACAACGGCGTAAACACACTTGACGCGTCAAAGGCAGAAGAAGAGCTGGTGCCCGTGCGCCACTTCTTTATGTTTGCGCCGTTTGATGATGAGGAGCTTGTGTAGCTTTTCTGGTCGGTCATGCCGGTTTCTACCGCGCTCTGCGACACGGTTGTAAAGGCGTCAGCATCAAGCTTTAAGTACCACTGGCTTTCGTTTGAAAAGCCCCATTTCTGGTTCGGCACGGTCTCGCCTGCAAGGTCTGTAATGCTTTCTGAGTCATAGCGCGTATAAAACGGAGTGACATAATTTGCGCTTGAGCTTTGTATGTAGCAGGCGCTCTTATTATTCAGCGGATGCGCCATGTAGATTGAGTCGCAGGTGTAGTCAAGTACGCCGCGGAAAACGGCATCGCTGTTGGCATCTATGAGCGTATCGCCAATCTGCGGAATGGAAGACTTGTATGCGCTCCAGTCTGCCGGCTGATAGTCGACAAACAGCACTTCCTCGTTGTAATCTTGATAGCCGGTCGTCGGGTTTTCGCGGATAACGTTCCCCATCCAGTCTTCATTAAAGGTGCGGAAGTAGTTTCCGCTTTCGTCCTTGCCGCCGTCTGCAAGCACGCTCGTCAGATTATAGTAGGTTGCGCCCACGACAAGCGGGTTTTCAATGCGGATGACCATGCCTTCCATGCTTTCAAGCACGTCAATCGCCTCCTGAAGCGGAGCGACTGCATCCACGTCGTATGGCATGACGCGCGACTCGGCATTGTAGGTTTCGCCGTTGTAGGTGTACGTTTTTGCCTTGTAGGTGTCGCTTGCGCTCTGGCTGTAGGTGACAAGCACGCCCAGCGGATAGGCGGCAGTGCGCGCCGTGTCGCCGTCGTACACGCGGAGCACGGTATCTGCCTTAATCTGCGTGCGCGTCAGGCTTCCGTCTGTTGAATTGTAGCGGTCAAGCTGGCGCACCTCTTCTACCGTGCCGCTTACCGTAACGACATCGCCTGCCTGCAAGTCGGTCGGAATGGAATCAAGCCATTTTGAGTCGGTGTAGGCATCGTCGTGCGTGTTGATGAAAATGCCGTTTGACTTTGCGCCGGAATAATCACGCTCGTCTGGAAGCGCTTCGATAAAAAAGCCGTCGCTTCCGACATACTGCGGCGCGTCATCGCCTGAAAGATCAGGATTATTGTAATTCCAGTGCGGAGCCTTGTTCATTATGAGCGTGACAACGCCCGTAATGCCTTCAACCGAGCTGCCTTTGAGCGGGCTTTCCGCGCCGCTTCCCTGAATGTCAGCTATGGTGAGCGCACCGCCCTCGACGGCGGTAAAATCGATACCGCTTACCGTGCCGTTGACAGCCGCAGCGCCGACATTGACGGCAGAGCCTGAAACAAGCTCGCCTGCATACGAAAACTGAGGAACAAGCGTATATCCGCTTTTTTCTGCCGAAAGCGAGACGGTCGTCCGCTCCAAGCCTTTCAGCTTATAGCTTCCGTCGCTTCCCGTTTCGTCAGAAACGCCGCCTGCTGAAATTTTTACGCCGCTGACAGCGTTCCCTGACTTATCGAGAACCGTTCCTGTAATCGTGTAGTCGCCGCTTCCTGACTTTGCATCAGAAAAAACGGAACACGCCGCTAGCAGGAGCGGCAGCGAGAATAATGCTGTACACATTCCATGAATAATCTTCATTTTTGTTACCTTTTTTGATTGCAGTTCATTATCATAACACAATTTTATAATTATGTAATGTTAAATTACGCAATCTTCTGTTTTTTTTCTGTTATTTTTTCTCTTTTTCGGTTATACTGTTTCCCTACAGGTAGTATATGAGTGAAGAATATATCATTGAGATGCTTCATATCACCAAACGGTTCCCAGGAATCGTGGCGAATGATGACATCACCCTACAGCTGAAAAAAGGCGAGATTCATGCCCTGCTTGGCGAAAACGGAGCCGGCAAATCCACCCTTATGAGTGTGTTATTCGGATTATACCAGCCGGAAGAAGGCGAAATCCGCAAAAACGGTAAAAAAGTAGAAATCCGTAACCCCAATGATGCAACCGCGCTACACATCGGTATGGTTCACCAGCACTTTAAGCTTGTTGAAGTGTTTACAGTGCTTGACAACATCATTTTAGGAAGCGAAACGCTCAAAAACGGCTTTATCGACCGTAAAGCTGCCCGGAAGCGCGTTATCGCATTAAGCAATGCGTACGGCTTACAGATAGATCCGGATGCCAAAATTGAAGACATAACCGTAGGCATGCAGCAACGCGTTGAAATCTTAAAAATGCTGTACCGCAACAACGACATTCTGATTTTTGACGAGCCGACTGCCGTTTTAACGCCCCAGGAAATAAAAGAACTGATGAGCGTTATGAAGCTGCTTGCCGATGAAGGTAAATCAATTCTCTTTATTACGCATAAGCTAAACGAAATAATGGAAGTCGCTGACCGCTGCTCAGTCTTGTGTAAGGGGCGCTACATCGGCACGGTGAATATTGCCGACACCAGCAAGGAAGAGCTTAGCCGCATGATGGTCGGACGTGACGTGCAGTTTACGGTCGCAAAAAAGCCGTGCACGCCAAAAGAAGTCGTGCTTGACGTGCAGCACTTATGCGTAGAAAGCCGCCTGCATAAAATGCTTGCCGTAAACGACGTAAGCTTTCAGGTGCACGCAGGCGAAATTGTGTGCATTGCAGGCATTGACGGAAACGGTCAGTCAGAATGTATACAGGGCTTAACCGGGCTTGAAAAGCTAAGTTTCCGCGCCGACACAAAAATTATGCTGAACGGGAACGACATCGCACGAAAATCTATCCGCGAAAAAAGCATTGCCGGCATAAGTCACGTACCGGAAGACCGCCACAAACATGGGCTTGTGCTAGACTACACGCTTGAGCAGAACATGGTGTTACAACGCTACTGGGAAGGCGCCTTTCAGCACCTGCGCTTCATAAAAAACGCCGAGGTAACGGCATACGCACAGCGGCTCATTGATACCTTTGATGTCCGGAGCGGTCAGGGAGTGCAGACGCCCGTGCGTGCCATGTCTGGCGGTAACCAGCAGAAAGCCATTGTCGCCCGCGAGCTTGATAAAGCACACAAGCTTTTGATTGCCGTGCAGCCAACGCGCGGACTTGATGTAGGCGCCATCGAATACCTGCACAAGGCAATTATTGCCGACCGCGATGCAGGAAAAGCCGTGCTTTTGGTGTCATACGAGCTTGAAGAGGTGCTCAATTTGAGCGACCGCATTCTGGTGATGTACGAGGGCGAGATTGTCGGCGAACTTACGCCAAACGAAACGACGCCGGAGGAGCTCGGACTGTATATGGCGGGCGCTAAGCGGCAGACTAAAAAGCAGGAGCATGCGTAATATGACAACAACACCAAAAGCGCATTCAGCGCATTTACAGCAGTTTTTAAAAAGCGAGTCGTTCCGTGCGATTCTTGCCGCCATACTGTGCGCCATTGCCGGCATTATCGCAGGCTTTATCATTCTTACGATTATCAACGCTGAGCACGCACCAAAGGCTGTCAGCGTCATCTTAAAGAACTTTCTGTACTACAGGAACGGTGCTAAGCGCTTGTACTACTTAGGACAGACGCTCGTAAAGGCAGTTCCACTCATCTTGTGTGGCATTGGCGTGCTCTTTGCCTACAAATCAGGCTTGTTCAACATCGGTATTGCCGGTCAGTACTGTATCGGCATTGGCATTTCGCTCTACGCCGCGCTTGCCCTGCACCTGCCCTGGTGGCTGTGCGTGCTGTTAGCAACGGCGGCTGCCGCGCTGTGGGCCTCCCTTGCAGGCATTTTAAAGGCTTTCTGCAACGTAAACGAAGTTATTGCAGGCATTATGCTCAACTGGATTGGACTGTATGTGGTAAACGTGCTTATGCAAAACGAGGTGACAATGAACATTTCACGTTCAGAAACCTACTCCATTGCAGAGCGCAGCCCCCAGTCGCTGCTACCGACCGCAGGCTTAGGCGCGCTCTTTAACAACAACAAGTATGTTTCCATCGCCATTCCGATTACGATTGTGCTTGCGGTTCTGATTTACATTGTGCTCACCCGAACCACCATCGGCTACGAGCTTAGGGCGACGGGCTTAAATAAGCATGCCGCCAAATACGCCGGCATGAAGGACAAAGAAAACATCATTATGACCATGGCAGTTTCGGGTGCAATCGCTGGTCTTGCCGCCGCGCTCTACTATCTGACTGACATACAGCCCTGGAAAACAGCGTCTGTGGTGCCTGCCATGGGCTTTAACGGCATTGCGGTTGCCTTTTTAGGCGGCTTAAACCCGATTGGCGTCATTTTTGCAGGCTTTTTTATCCAGCACATCACGCAGGGCGGAAGCTTTATCGACACTAAGTACTTTAATCCGCAGATTGCAGACCTCATCTCGTCAATCATCATCTACTCGTGTGCCTTTATGTTCTTGTTTAAGAACGCAATTGCCCGCGTTGTCATGCGCTTTCTGCCGAGCACAGAAAATGTAAACGCAAAAAGCGGCGAAGGAGAGAAATAATCATGCTACTCATGCAATATACGCTTATTTATGCTTCTGTTTTGATTTTTGTCGCATACGGCGGCATGTTCAGCGAGCGAAGCGGCACGATAAACCTCGGTCTTGAAGGCGTTATGGTTATGGGAGCGCTTGGTGGCGCCTTTACTCTATATGCACTTCCCGCTACGCTCCCTGCCGCCGTGATTATCGTCTCAACGCTGTTGAGCGCCATTCTATTCGGTATGCTGTATTCACTGTTGCTTGCCGTAGCAGCCATTAACTTTAAGGCAGACCAGACGCTTGTCGGCACGGCAATGAACATGCTTGCCACCGCCGCATCGGTCGTCATTGTAAAGGCCTTCAACAATGCACGCAGTGGCGGGCAAAATCCGTCGGCAATCATCGAATACATTCAGACGCGCAAGGTCTTTTTGATAAAGCTTGCAGGAAGCGAGTTTAACATCTACATGATTTTAACACTGGTGCTGATTGCCGTTTCTTACATCGTGCTCTTTAAGACGCGCTTTGGCTTACGACTTATGGCATGTGGCGAATTTCCGCAGGCTGCCGACAGCGTAGGCATTAACGTGTACAAAATGCGCTATGCTGGCGTGCTCATTTCTGGCTTTTGCGGTGGCATTGGCGGCATAATCTACATTTCGGCAGCAAACAGCCAGTGGGATTTTATGTATGGCGTCGCCGGCGCTGGCTTTTTAGCCCTGGCGGTTATGATTTTTGGTCAGTGGAATCCACTTAAAATTGCGGCAAGCGCGCTTTTGTTTGGCGTATTTAGAGCAGTTGCTGACACCTACTCTGCCTTTGACGCACTTGTGCACTTAGTTCCTGGCGACGTGTATAAAATGCTTCCCTACATTATTTCACTCATCGTACTTGCCTTTACCTCAAAGAAATCCCGCGCTCCTAAGGCAGAAGGCATTCCCTATGATAAAGGAGTCCGCTAATGAATAGCATGACAGGATACGGCTTTAAGGAAGCCGTTGTAGACAACACGCAAATCAGCGTAGAAATAAAGTCAGTCAACAGCCGTTTTTTAGATGTAAGCATATACCTTCCGCCGTTTTTAAACCCGCTTGAAGCGCGCGTGCGGAAGCTGGTCAGCGAAAAAATCGTTCGCGGCAAGGTAGACCTTACCATACGGGTGCGCGACACGACGTCAACAGCCAGCGTACATGCAGACCCGGCTGCAGCCGTTGCCTACCGCGATGCGATTGCAGAAATTGCACGGGCGCTCGGCAAAAGTGAAAGCGACATTCCGCTCAGCCTGATTATTGCGCAGGAAGGCGTTTTAAACATTACCCATGAATACGACGCCGAGCGGTACTGGGAGAAAATTGAAGGCATATTTTCCGAAGTGCTTGCAACATTCTGCAGCGACCGCGCGCGTGAAGGAAAAAATCTGGAAAAAGACCTGTTAAGCAAGCTCGACACCTTAGACACGTGCGCCGCCTTTTTTAAGGAATGGCAGCCGCAAATGGAAGCAAAGTTTAAAGAGCAGATTGTAAAGAAATTTACTGAGCTGTTAGGCGACAAGGCGGACGAAAACCGCATCATGCAGGAAACAGCAGCGCTTTTAGTGCGCTACACCATAAATGAGGAAATCATCCGCCTGCACAGCCATCTTGCGGCGTTACGCAACGCATTTACTGGCGGCGACGGAGAAGCGCCGGGAAAGCGCATTGATTTTATCTGTCAGGAAGCAAACCGCGAAATAAACACGATTGGAAGCAAGAATCAGTTTACCGAGGTCGGCGCGATGGTCATAAAGGCAAAGGATGCGCTTGAAAACATCCGTGAACAGGCAAAGAATGTGGAATAAGTCGGTCGTGCGACATCCGTGTCGCACGGTCTCTGACGGAAAGTAAGCTTTCCGTCTTTGCTTTCTCCGCGGTGTGCATAAAAAACCACGCCGTGTGCGGGCGTGGTTTGTGACACAAAACGGGCGTGTCTATTTTATGTTCTGGTAGACGTTTACCTTAACGGCAGTTTCCGGAAGCGCGTCAATGTTGTTAGACACAGCAACCTTCTTTTCAAACACGTTTGAAACCAACGCTTTGTAATCATCAATCGTAAAGTTTGTCATCGTCCAGCTGTCAGTCGGAAGACCAACATAGTTTACTGACAAATCTGAGCCAGAAACGAGTCCCAATGACTGCACCTTGCCAGCGTATTTTTCCCATTCGCCAGCCTGAATAGATGCAAGCACCGCGTTAACCGTAGCACCCAAGCCCTTCATTGCAGACGTTACACACATGCCGTCACCATAGTTGTTAATAAGCGCAGACTGGTCGGTATCAACGCCGATAACCTTGCCGCCAACCTTTGCTGCCGCTTCACAAGCACTCGTCCAAATGCCACCGCCACAGGCAAAGACAGCCTCTACACCACGGTTCTTGTACCAGCCGTCCATGGTTGCTGTAATCGTCTGATCACCATAAAACTGACCGCCGTATACGTACTCAACCGTAACGTCATCAGCAATGTTCATATCGACAGCAGCAGCATTAGCGCCCTGTACAAAGCCGTACCCAAAGCGGATAACCGCAGGAACAGCCATACCTCCTAAGAAGCCAACATGCTTGTAGCCTTCTTTTACCGCTGCATAGCCGGCAAAAAAGCCTGGAATCTCCTCTGCATACACGGCACAGAAAACGTTTTCAGGAACCTCAGCGCCACCTAAATCGCCCTCGCCAATGTCAAGACCGATAAATTTTGCATCCTTGTAGTCCTTGGCAACCTGCGTGATTGCTTCGCCAAACAAAAAGCCTGGAAGCACGATAACATTGTAGCCATCCTGGTATGCGGCATCGATTGAAGCAATACGATCTGCGGTAGAATCGCCAGCTGGCTTATAGTACTGGAAATCAAGTTTTGCCGTTTCAGCATAATCCTTACAAGCCTGATACGTTGTCTGGTTAAAAGACTGGTCGGTAATGTCGCCAGAATCTGTTACCATAGCAATACGAACAGCGTTTTTTTCTGCTGTTTTTTTGCTACAGGCAGAAAGGCAAAGTGCCACTGCTGCCACTGCGAAAAGTACAATCTTTTTCATTTTTCCTCCAAAAAATGAGTATAAAAGATATGGTAGGCGCTTAAAAAAATCGCCTTGTCGATTTCTTAAACGCTCCCCCTATTATACCTAAAGCATGCCCAAGTGTCATGCATTTAGGGTATTCTCAAAGCTTTTCAAGCACCAGCTTTCCAACCTTCCAGTTGTCGCCGGCACCCATAGTCACAAAAAGATAGCCGTCAGATGAGCCACTCGGCTTTGAAAGCGCGGTAAGCACAACCTGAGCTGCCTCTTCAAAGGTTTCTGCATAGACACAGGCAGGATTATGCGCCTTTGTCCGCTCTGCTAACAGCTCGCCCGTAACGGAAGAGTCATCAGCATTCTCGCGCGCGCTTGCATAAATCTTGTTGATAATAACAAAATCTGCGTCAGCAAAGGAAGAAGCAAATTCCTCTAACAGTGCCTGCGTTCGTGTGTAGGTATGGCTCATAAAATCGACAATGATTGTATGATTTTTGTAGAATGTGCGGTAGCCAGAAAGCGTTGTTTTTATCGCTGTCGGATGGTGACCGTAATCGTCAAGCACAATAAGCGGCTCGCCAAGCGGCGTTTTGGTGCGTGCAATAATCTCGCTTCTTCGCCGCCCACCGCTAAAGGAAAGAAGCGCCGCCTGTAAGCGCTCCTCATACAATGCAGGCTGTTTTCCTGCCGACAAAAGCAACGCGGAAACAAGTGCAAGCGCAGCGGCAGCATTCCGCACGGTATGCTCGCCAGGAACAGAAAGCGCCCATTCACCCAAAATGTGCGCGGCCGCTGCAGCCGCTCCTCCAAGCGTAAAAAACTGCTTTCCGCCTTCTACGCGACCAAGTATGATATGCACACCGGCCTCACACGCTTCACTCGTTCCATACGGCACGGCGTGTATATCGTCTCGCCTTGTAAGCGCACGACTCACCGCATCACAGGCGCCGCGGTCGTCAGCGCAGTAAAACACCTCGCCGCCGTGTGGCAGCAGGCAGATATAGTCAACAAATGCCGCACAAATGTCTTCATACGTCGGGTAATAATCCTGATGATCACTTTCTACGCTTGTTAAAATGATTTTCTGCGGGCTAAAGGACATAAAGTGGCGCTGATACTCGCAGGTTTCGGCAACAAAATAATGCTCCGCGCCAGCAGGCTCGCTCTTAAACGCCGCGTTCGACATCGTGCAACCGCCGCCAGAGCCAAAGCTTGCAATAACAGAGCCGGCAAGAACCTGAGACGGCAGGTCAGTTGCCTGTAAAAGTGTGCCGACCATGCCGGTCGTTGTCGTCTTTCCATGCACGCCGCAAACGCCTGCACTGTAGGCAGTGCGGGAAACAGCGCCGAGCGCTTCGGTATACAGCAAAATGGGAAGCCCCCGCCGAGAAGCCTCCTGTAAGTCAGGATTTTTTTCTACGCTGTAAGCACTTGAATGAATGACATACTGAATGTCTGCCGTAATATTTTTTTCGCTAAACGGTTTTGCCTGCAGCCCCAGCTTTTCAAGCACCTCGTCGGTATAAAAGCGCTCGCTTACATCGCTTCCGGTAATAACTGCACCGCGCGCATGTAGAATCTCTACCAGGGCAACCATACCCGTTCCCTTAATGCCAACAAAATGGATATGTACACCACGCACCTCGCGCGGTAAGTCTTTTACGGTCATCGCTTCCATAACAAGTGTATTATAGTCGTTATGCATTTTTTTTGCTACACTCTTTTTATGAGCCGAAACAGTACCGCCGAATCCCTTGTTCTTGCTACACAGCTCCAGGGAGAAAACAACCGCACCATTACGCTGCTTTCTCCAGAGGCAGGCGTCTATTACGCAACCCTTTTTGGCGGCGCTAAAAGCAAAATGCGCTCGCTCGTAAGCCCGTTTAACCGCGGCAAAATCTGGCTCTACACTGACGAAGCAAAACACACCAGTAAAATCACCGACTTTGACGTACAGCGCTACCACTTAAGCTTTCGGGAAAGCCTGTTTAAGAGCTGGGCAGCAACGCTCGCCGCAGAAATTGTCATAAAGACAAAATGCGCCGGAAGCGCTGCAGACTGCTATCGGCTTATAAATGGCTTTCTTGACGGCATGGAGCTTTCAGGTGAAAACGAAAGCAGACTTGGCCTTATCCGCTTTATCTGGCGCTATCTTGCACTTCTGGGCATTCGCCCCCGCGCCACAAGATGCAGCTGGTGCAAAGGCACGCTGCTTGCCACCTCCATTCTGGGAGAAAAAGCGGCGCACACTGCAGCCGTCTACAACGAACAGGAAAACGGCTTTATCTGCATGGACTGCTTTTCGGGGAGCGAAGAAACAAAAAGCGTGCGCACAAGCCGATTTACCCTTGGCACAAAATCTCTTACCTACCTTGAGGCAATAAGCAATTTAGAGCCAAAGGCGGTGCGCGCACTCAGCATTGACTCCGCTTCTTTTACGGAAATAAAAGCGCTCTGCTTTCATCTGCTTGAACAGGCGGTCGGCTCAAAACTGCTTGCACTTGAATCGGGCTTAGGTATTCTTTAAAAAGCGCTCTAGCGCCTTACGCAGGTGCTTGCGCCTGCAGGCGGGTAGCATAGCAAGCAGGCAACACAGCAAGCGCTCCACCCTGCAATCACTACATCGGCTCTAAAACCAAAAGCCCCTCAGAATCGGTAAGAATATCATACGTTTTTCCCATTTCACACTGCGCAAGATTAAGCGTGCGTATTTCAGAAAAGCGGGAAGAAAAGGTTCGTGTCATTCCCAGCGCATAGAGCGCAAGGTGATAGAACGCATGCTTTTGCTCTTCCGTGCATGGCTCGCCTAACAGCATGCACTGCTTTCGATCCAGGTAGTAGTGCGCAATCGATGTGCCGCCAGCAGTCGCCTCTGACGGCCGAATCTTAAAGGGAAATACAAAGGTTTTTCCGCCAAAGGAAGCGGTGGTAAAGTCAAAAGAAAGAGAATCCGCCGTCCAGGAACGGTCGATGACAGCAAATTCGCGGCCAGCCGTGTCAAACAGACTAAAGCGTGCGCTCACCGTTCCCTTGCCACTGCCGTAAAAAAGCACACGAACAACAGGAAAGGCGGAAAAAGAAGGAACCGCGCGCACCGCAAAAAAGCAGCGGGCAAAAACCCATGCTTGCACGGCGAGCACCACGCAAAATACAAGAATTGCCACAAAGCCGACAAAGCGGACTACAACCTCTCGTCCCTCTTTCATGCGCTATCCGTTAACCAAGGCGATAAAGGCGTCTTCATCAATAATCTGAACGCCGTACTGTGCCGCCTTTACATTTTTGCTTGAGCCGCTTGTCGTATCATTTGTAACAAGATAACTCAAGTCCTTCGTAACCGATGACTTGCATGAGCCGCCCGCTTTTTTCACGAGCGCCTCGGCGTCTGCACGCTTCATGGTGCGAAGCTCGCCGGTAAAGCAAAAGGATTTTCCCGATAACGCGCCGCCTAACGCCTCCTGCACGTGAATCGTGCCGCTTGCAACAAGCGCACGCATTTCTGCTGCATTTTCCTGCAGACCGCTTACCGCAACAGACGCCATAATGTCAGCAAAGCCATACACGGCGGCAATTTTTTCCTGGGGAGCTGCAAGCAGCGCTTCAAGCGTAGTAAAGCCTGCGTCAATAAGCTTTTGCACGCTTGTTTCGCCAATGCCTTCAATGTCAAAGCCTGCCACAAAGGCGGCAAGCGGCACCGTGCGATGATTTTGAATCGAGTCAAATACCTTCTGCGCACCCAGTGAATCTTTTTGCTTAAGGAGTGCCTCCTCCTGCAAAAAATACGGCGCAAGCTCTTCTACGGTAAGCGTATACAGGTCAGAAATTGCCGTGACGCGCTTACTTTCAAAGAGCGCAGTAATGAGCGTTTCACCTACATCACGAATATCAATGACGCTCACCCATTTTTTTATCTGATGTAACACGCGCTTAGAACACTGCTTGTTCGGGCAAAAAAGGCGCGTTCCATCGTCACGCAGAAGCGTGCCACACGTTTCGCAAACGGTCGGCACAACGACAGCTGCTGTCGTGCCGACGCGCTCCCCCGCCGCCTCCTGCCCGTGCGTTTCAGAAAGCACGCTTTCGATTTTCGGAATGATTTCGCCGCGCTTTACCACTACAACGCGACTTCCAATTTTTAAGCCAAGCTTTCGCATGGTAAGCGGATTTGCAAGGCTTGCCCGCTGCACAGTCGTTCCCGCAAGCTGCACGGCGTCAAACACAGCAACGGGCGTGTATGTCGCGCCAGAAACGCTCCATTCAACACTGCGCACGGTTGTCACCGCTTCCTCAAGGCTGAACTTAAAGGCAATTTGCCGATCAGGGCGCGCGCGGGCGGCGTCCGCATGATTTATGGCGCGCTCTTTTACGACAAGACCGTCAATGTCGTAGGCAAGCGTACTCCGCTTTTCCATTACCTCCGCGCGGTAGTCAATAACCGCCTGCGCTGTCGATGCAATGTGCAGCGGAACTGTCGTAAAGCCGCATGAGGTGAGCCATGTGATTTTTTCTTCCTCGTCAGAAAAGGGAGAGGCGCCTTCAGTCGCAAGCGCATCATAGGTAATGAGCGACAGGTGCTCACATCCTACGCCATCCTTTCGCTTCATTAAGCCGTTAGCAGCGTTTCTGCAGTTTGCCTTGTCCGCATAATAGGTGCTATGCACCTCATGTGTCATAATAACCTCGCCGCGCACGCCGCCGGTAAAATCGATGCGCGCACCTTGTGCGTCAAAAAGCGCTGCCTGCACGCCATGCATTTTTTTTGCATTTGCCGTAATGTCATCGCCAACTGAGCCGTCACCGCGCGTTACGGCGCGCACAAGCACGCCATGCTGATACTGCAGCTCAAGCGAGGCGCCATCAAGCTTGTACTCAATCAGGTATTCTGCATACTGATGCGTGCGCGCCCAGACTAAAAACTGCTCAGGGTCAGCAGCTTTTTCCTGACTTCCCATCGGCATAACGTGGCGCGCCTTACGAAAGTTTCCGCTGTCAGCACCCACCCGAAGCAAAATCGGATTGTGCGGGTCTTTTGCCTTAAGCTCGTCCCACAGCGCATCAAAGGCAGCGTCGCTAATTTCCGCTTCGCCGTTATAGTATGATTTTTGATAGCGCGTTATGAGTGACACAAGCTCGTTTATACGCGCGGTTTCGTCAATGTCAAATAAGTCGCTCATTGCGCCTCTTCCCCTGTCACCTTCTCAAAAAAGAGCTCGCTTATCACGCGGTTAGCGTCAAGTCCCTTGTGCTCAAAGCGCGTTTCCGGGCGCCACGCCTGGTGCGGCGCATAGCCGTCATACTTATTTTTTAGATGGGGCGTTTGTAAAAGCTCTGAAAGCGCAAATTCCGCGTACGGGAGCCAGTCAGTCACAAAATACAGATAGCCGCCTGGCACAAGCTTCTGCGTAAGCAGATCCGTGCGCGGCCGCTGCACGAGGCGTCGCTTGTGGTGCCGCTTTTTAGGCCACGGGTCTGCAAAAAAAATGTGAAAAGCGCTTACCGAGCCGTCTTTTATCTGCAAGCGCAGCACCTCCATGGCGTCGTATTCGATAATACGCAGATTTGAAAGCGAGCGGTCGCGGATTTCGCCGAGCAGGCGCCCCACGCCCGCCTTATGCACCTCTATACCGATGTAATTTATATCCCGGTGTTCGTCGGCGATGATGGCAGTTGCGTGGCCCATGCCAAATCCAATTTCAATGACGACCGGATGTGCATTTCCAAAAATAGCTTCATAATCAAGCGGCGTCTCTGAAAAAGGAATGCAGTAGCGGTCGTGCAACTCTTCATAATTGCGCTTTTCACGCTCAGTCATGTGTCCGCCACGCATAACAAAGGTATGTACCTCACGATGCACGCCGTCTTTTTTTTCTGTCGGCTGTGTCTCAAGAAAGCTTGTCTGTTCGTCGCTCATGTTCAGTTCCTTTCTGTTTTTCTTATTCGTCTGCAGAAGCAGCTGCCGCCTTCGTCTCTTTAAGCGCTTCAGGCGGCAACAGGCAGACCACACCGTTATTCGCGGTCACCAGGCAACGGCGCATCGTATAGGCATTTCGATAATCCTTAGCGATGTCAGCATTGCTTTTCCAGCTGCTTCGGCGCTTGTTAAAAAAAAGCAAATCGTCTGTCTCGGTATACAAGGCAATGTATTCGGTCACTGCCGTTTTTATGCAGTCACGGGCGGTAAGCGCCGTTGCCGTAAGCAGCTCCTCAGGATATGCCACGGTGACGACCGTCGAAGCTTCATTTCCCGCTGCATCAACATACAGGCAGGAATATGAGCCATTTTTGATAACATCGCCGGGCGCAGGGCGCAAATTGGTATAGCCAGCCCAGTTTTTATCAGAGCCTGCTATAAGACGCGGCTCGGGAATTTGCCAGGTAAGCCCGCTTTCGGTATGCACCGCCGTAATGTGGTCTGCACGCTGAGAAGCAGTATCTGTCTGCACAAAAAGCGAAAGACGCGTGTCGGGTGCCGACTCGTCATCGGCAAAATCAAAGACTACGCTTCCCGTAACCGAAAGCACTGACGGGTCAGACTGAGAGCAGGCAGTAAAAAAAAGAGTCGCAAGCAGAAAAACGCTTACGACAGCAAGAAAACGTTTCATACCGCTAAAAATTAAAAATCAGATTGATAACCGTCAAATCACTTGACGAAAACTGGTTGACAATTGACTCAAACTTGACGCCAACCTTTTTGCATGCATCGTCCAAATAGGAAAAGTAATACATGCCCAAATCGGTGCCGCCCTGTCCCTCGGGAATCTCGCGGTAAAAATCAATCAAGCTCCGCTTTTCAAGGTCAGCAGCAGATTTTTGCTCGATATTGTGCTTTACCTCCTGAAATTCGTCCTCTTTGTTGTACAACGTAATCTGCAGGCGCCCCTGCTTACCGATTGCCGTCGAGCCACCGCCGAGCTTCCAGGAAATAGACACCTGTTCGTGCTTACGCTTAAGCTCCGAGATGATTTTTGAGCGGATTTCGGGGTCAAACATCAACGAATCAACATCCTCCACGCCGCTGTACATAATTTTTGCTTCCTTGCGCAGGTTCGTATTTTCACTCGAAAGCGCAAGCTCCATAAGCAGGATTGAAATGTATTCGGCAACGCGTGATTTTTCCATGTACACGTACAGCAAATCCTGAATTGCCTGATTCATCTGGTCAAAACCCTGCGAACGATAAAATTTAGTAATAATGTACCAGTTCATCAGATTCTGGCGGTTCAAAAGCTTTTCGGTCATCAAAAGATAAATGTTCTTATCTTCTGGTGAATACTCCTTGTTCGCCATAATTGCATTCCACACAGGGTCAAGAATATCCTTGCGCGCCTTCTGAATAATGTCATCTTTGTTTGCCAGCGTCAGGCGAAGCTGTGTGTCACTGATTTGCGTTTTATCGTCAATAAGCTGCGATGGATTTGCACGGTTAAATTTGCGCACAACATCGCATTTAATCAGCTCAGAAAAAATCTGACGGTCAAACTGCTTATACAAAATTGAATACACAACCGTTTTTGACAAATCCATGACCTCTTGCCGCGAAGAAACAAATTCAGAAAGCGAAATCTCAATTTTAGAGATGTAGTCAAGCATAATCATGCTCTGCACCGACTGCGGCGAAAACGGATTTAAGGAGATTCCGTACTCTTCGGTGTTATCAGCAAGGCGGAATTTTAAGAGCTTCTTCTGGTGGCTAATAAAATGAGAGGCACCTTCCTGTGTCAATATAACCTTTAAAGGCAGACTAAGTACAAACTTTTTTCCTGAACCACTCATACACCAACTCCTTTTTTCATTATACATAAAGGTACTTGCATTGTAAACAGACAAATTATATTCTATTGGACATGAAAAGCCGTTGCCTGCTACTGCTGTTGCTCTGCGTCTGTCTTCGCGCACCTGCGGCAAGTATTCCTGCAGGAAGTAGTCTTTCGCTTGCGGTAGAGAAAACTATTCTCAAAGCGGGCTTTACGCCATCGCGTATTCCGCTTGCAACAACAGGACAAGATGTATTCCCCTACAATATCACGGTGGATTTTCCGTGCGAAAGCCAGAAGCAGGAAAACAACACAAAGCTGCTGTTTGCGTTTATGCAAGAAGATATCTGGCAAGCAAGTGACGCATTTTCTGATTTTTTACGCGCCATTTCGCAAGCCGCTGACCGTCCTGCCGTTACGGTGCTTTGTGCAGCAGGCGATAAAAGTCCCGCGGGGCTTGCCTCCCTCCACACGGGAACAGCCGAATATGCAAACGCCGTAAAGGAATTTGAAACACCAGCCGTTGTTGTCGTTACCCTCACTGACTCCTGCACCGTCTTTATGGGAAGCTTTCGCCGCACAACGCCTCGCTGGCTCACCGAAATCGTTTTTCAAGCGCTCTACGAAAAAAAAGCAGTATTCAGCTTTCCGACCGCCGTTACTTCATTCTACCGCCTCGGCTTTATTCAGGCAGACGCGCGCATGGAAGCATTTATGCGCGAAGCAATTCCTGCAGTGCACCTGACGCTTCCAGAAAACACTGATTTTTCGGTGCTCACGGCGCTCTGCGCGCACTACCCTACCGCTGAAAAAACCGCCGAATGGGACAGCCACTACCTTGTCATTCCCTTTTTCTATCCGCTCAAAGCCTGCATCATTGGAGAGCGCGCCTTTGTGATAAGCGCCTTTGTTTTAAGCACATTTTCGATCCTGCTTTTATGCGCCTTTACGTTTTCGGGTGCAGATGCACGCAAACAGCGAAAGCGTGCAGCAAAATCCTGGTTCATGCTGCCGCTTACCGTGGGCATTTTGTTCTGCGCAATTTTGCTTTCGCAGGCAGTTGCCGTGCATATACCGATTATTAAAAGTGCTTCAGCCCTTGTAAAGCTGAGCTTTAAGGTCGTGCTTGCAGCGCTTATTGTTTCCATTTTCTTTGCCGTACAGGAGCTTCTCAAGGCACCCGTAGGACTCTTTGTCTATGGCGACCTTCCGCTGTACGTTGCTGCCTGCAACATTTTCCTTTTTGCAGCAATTGACCTGCAGTTTTTCCTTCCGTTCGTTATCGAATATGCCATTATCTACCGCGTGCGAAAAACTGATGACGTCTTGCGCCTTATTCTTGCACTGCTTGCCATGCTCATTCCCGTATCTCCGTATGTCTACACCATCATGGCCAACAGCAGGTCAGACGCTATCACCCAGCTGATATTCTGCTCCTGGCGCGTAAACCTGCTGTTGGCACTGCTGTTTTTCCCATTCCAGGTTATATGGCTTCGCATTCTGCTGTGGTTCAAGCTGTATCACCATGCAGGAAAGGTCATCATACAGCGCGCGCTTGCACATAACGCCATTTCAATTGCAGTCATCATCGGATGCTTTATCGGTATTGCCGTGTCGCTAACGCTTATTTCAAACAAGCTTACGCCAGAAACAGAAAAAAAGGCGACCATTATCTTACGCGACAGAGATACGGTGCACGTTTCACTTGCAAGCACGACATTTTCTGACTTAACAACCGAGCATGTAACCATCACCAGCGATGTTGAGGCAGTGCGCTACAGCTTAGAACTTGAAGCAACCGCTGGAGCCGTTCCCTTGTACGATGCAAACTATGCCTTTAGTCTTGACGAAAATGCAGCGCACGCGCAATTCGACATTCCCGACTTTCCGCCAAAAGCAATAACAGTCGACTACGCATTTTCAAGCGAAACAAGCGGCACGCTCACCGTCACCGCGCTGTACCGCACCGACACGCCGAGCGTCTACCGGCAGGAAGTACGCACGCTTGCCATTATCGGTTCGCGCGCTCACAAGGATGCGCAATGAGCGTGTTTTTGCACATAGACCTTGACGCTTTTTTTGCCTCCGTTGAACAGCTCGACCACCCCGACTGGAAGGGAAAGCCGGTTATCGTAGGCGGGCTTCCCGGCGACCGGCGCGCCGTTGTTTCCACTGCCTCCTACGAAGCGCGCGCCTTTGGCGTTCACTCCGCAATGCCGCTTGCCGAGGCGGTCAGGAGGTGCCCCGATGGCATTTTTGTGCGCGGCAACATGAAGCGCTATCACGAAAAAAGCGCCGAGGTCATGGCAATTTTTCAGCGCTATTCGCCGGATGTGCAGCAGATGAGCGTTGATGAAGCCTTTATCGATTTAACGGGCACCGAGCGCTTGTTTGGGCCGCCAGAAGAAACTGCGCGCGCCATCAAAGAGGAGGTGCGTACACAGACCGGGCTTACCGTTTCTGTCGGCATGGCAAGCAACCGGTACCTTGCCAAAATTGCCTCAGGCTTACAAAAGCCCGACGGATTTTGCCGCGTCGCGCCAGGAGAAGAAACCGCCTTTATGCTCGCTCTTCCGCTCACTAAAATCTGGGGCGCGGGAGAAAAAACACAGGCGCGCCTTCGCTCGCTCGGGCTGTATACCGCACGAGACATCTACACCAAAAGCCGCGCCATGCTTGAAAGCGTTTTTGGGAAAGCTGGCGGCAGCTTTTTGTATACCGCCGTGCGCGGGCTTGAAGCAGAATCCTTTTTGAAGGAAGCAAAAACCCACTCCATCTCAAGCGAAAGCACCTATGCCTTTGACCTTACCGACCGCGACGCCATCGACACCGCACTTCTTGAGCTTTCTTACACCGTTTCATTTCGTCTGTTTCGGGAAAAACTTCGAACAAACGCAGTGAGCGTAAAGATTCGCTACGACGACTTTTCTACCGTCAGTATACAGGACTCAAACGAACGCGACATCATGTCTACCGATGACTTATACGAGCGGGTAAAGCAGCTCTTTTACAAAAAATACGATTTTTCCCACAGCATACGTCTGCTCGGCGTTGCCGCGCTCAATGTCACCGACAGCGCTGCCCCACGCCAAAAAGAGCTGTTTGACTTTGGCGAAGAAAAGCGGCGCAAGGTTGAAAACGCCATTTTTGAAGCAAAGCAAAAAAATCCGTCGCTCCACATTACCAAAGCCCGCCTCCTACGCGCACTGCTTTTGCCGATTCTCGCCGCTGCAAGCTTTCTGCAGCTTTCAGCCGTTCGTCCGCTTCCGCTTGCAGCCGAAAGCGCACTTGAGCTTGAAACCGAGCGAGAAAGCGATGGCACCGGAAGCCTCGTCTTTGACACATCAGCACTCCCCCTGGAGTCAGAATCGAAAGAAGCAGCGCTTATTGAAACGAACATAGGCGGAAAAGACATCGTTTTTAGCGCAGACGGCTACTGGCAGGCGCTGTACTCAGGAGAGGCGTCGTACAGCTTTTGCTTTGGCTCAACGCCCGCTTTTTCTTCGAGCGCCCCCGTGCTTTCGTAAAAAGTAGATTTAAGCATACAGTTTCTGTATGACAATCACTGGTTTTTCAAGGCAGACTTTGCCGACGAGTTTGAAACAAACACGCTCA
>CALAEZ010000241.1 GCA_937891125.1 uncultured Treponema sp.
TTGAGAGCCATTCTTATATTGAATGTGCGTTGGAAACAGGCAGAACGCATCAAATTCGTGTACATCTATCTCTTTCAGGCTTTCCTATTGTGGGAGATGAATTGTATGGAGGAACAGAAGGCCTTGACTTTGCAGGAAACAGGATTATGCTTCATGCCCATACATTGGAGTTTCCTCACCCCGTTACTCAAGAAATGTTGAAGGTAGCGGCTCCTTTTCCTGATGGCTTTGAACAATAGGTATTCTCGTTTGCCATCGAGTTTTGAAAGCAAGACCTGAATCTTAATCTTCCCAGCTGCCAGTGCGGATTTCTTCGCTCATGCGTTCGTTACACGGCGTGTCTGTTGCTGCACAGACGGCGCGCACAATTAGATTTCGTATGCCGTTTCCGACAAAGTGGCGCACTTCGTCTTGCGTGCGTGCGGTAAGATTCAGCGCGGTGAGTGCATAGTTGGTGCTTGCAGCAAGATCCTGCAGCGTGTCTAAAATAGTGCCGTCAAGGTCAAAAATGGCAAGTGCGCTTGCGTGAGTGTCTGTCATCATTTTTCTCGCATGGTGTAGTCAGGGTCGTTATCAATCATCTGAAGCATTATCTGTGCGAAGTGCGGATCAAACTGCGAGCCGCATCCGTTCTGAATCTCACTTCTGACGACAGCCTGCGGAAGAGATTCGCGGTAGCTGCGTTTGCTTGACATGGCATCATAGCTGTCTGCAACGGCGATAATGCGTGCTATAACCGGAATCTCATCGCCTTGTAAGCCGTCAGGGTAGCCATTGCCATCGTAACGCTCGTGGTGGTAATGCGCACCGACTGCAAGATACGGCGACTGGTGAATGCGCGAAAGAATCTGCTCGCCAATGACCGGGTGCGCCTTTATGGTGTTATACTCTTCTTCGGTCAGCTTGCTGCTTTTGTTGATAATGCGTCCCGGAATGCCGATTTTACCAACATCATGTAAAAGCGCGGCAAAATAGACTTCATCACATTCTTTTTCTGAAAAACCTGCCTGTGTTGCAATGCGCCGTGAATATTCTGCAACGCGCGCTGAGTGACCGTGCGTGTAGCGGTCTTTTGCATCAATGGCAGATGAAAGCGCTTCGGCTGTCTGCTCAAACAAAATCCGCATGTTTTTCTGCTCTTCCTTGAGCAGGTTCATCTCGCGCTCGGTTGTTTCGGCAACCGTTTTATTCAGATTGAGCAGTACGAATACGTACAGGACAACTGCCTCAAATACGAGCGTCATGTTGGTAAGTGACAGTCCGTAGAAAAAAATCTGCACGATGGAAGCGGCAAGCGGCAGTATGGTAAAAAGCAGGGTCGGAATGGCAACAATGCGTGTAATCCGCTTGTAGTATTGTATGATGAGCGAAAACTGCGTCAGCATGATGATAAGCGGAATGGTGTAGCAGAGTAAAAAGCCGGGTGCCCGCTGATAGCGGTTCATTTCGTCAAAGGTGTAGTAAAAACCGGTGAACTGCGAGATGACAATAAGTGCAAAGCCGATGCAGGAGCAGTAATTGGTGAAGCGTATGCGGTACGGTACCTTTTTCAATTTGCCTTCGTTTAGCAACAGGTCGGCCAGGTAGTTATTAAACGCATAGAGAATAAAAAGTGAGAGGAAGAATACGGCAAAATTGCAGATACGAACCATGTACCAGCCGAGTGTGGTAACGTTCCCGCGGTAGATGTAGGCAAATCGGTCAAAAACAAGCAGCAGTGCGGCACAAAATTCGAGCAGCAGGAGCGATATCCGGCGTTTATGAGACAGTGTATTTGTAATGCAGACAAAAAAGGCAACCACAAAACAGATGCTGCTCATTGCGAGCATGATGTTCAGCTGGTGCTGCCGTAAGAATTCCATGCAAACTCCTATGCATAAGGATAATGCATTATGTACAATTTTGCTAGAGAGATTGTAAGACAATTTTAGGTATATTGCTGACGGATTTGTGCTACACATTGGTTTTTTCATGGAAGCGTGAAAACGTCTGGAGGTGATACTGTAGACGAAATTACTTGTTGGAGGACTTGTTACGATGAAAGAACAGGCATTTAGAATGAAGCTTAAGCCGGGATTTGCCGACGAATACAAAAAGCGCCATGACGCAATCTGGCCGGAGCTGAAAAAAGCAATTACTGACAGCGGCGTATATGATTATTCAATTTATTTAGATGAAGAAACGCTGTCGCTGTTTGCTGTTCAGAAGGTAAAAGACGGTGGAAATCCAGACGTGCAGAAAGAAATGGCTATCGTTCGCAAATGGTGGGATATGATGGCAGATATTATGGACGTAAATCCTGACAATTCACCGGTGTGCGTTGACCTGCGCCCGATGTTCCATATGGACTAAATCGTTTTTGGCGTCCATGCCAAAAACGATTTAGGACGGCAGCCGTTGGCTACCGTCTGTGCATAAATTTGAGCGACCTCCTGTCGCCGTGCACGGGCGCCACGCTGTTTTTGCGCGGTGCCTTTTTTTACTTACTTGTATGCGTTCAGCTTCATCATTTCGACGCCCGCAAGCAGCGTAATGCCGATGCCGTGCGTATTGTTCAGCTGTGGCAACAGGTGCTCCGAGTAGTACGTCGGATTAAATGCAAACTCACTGCCGCGGCAGACGCCGTACAGATTTCCCTTCTTGTCAATAGCCGTGCGTTCAAGCGCATTCCATGCTTTCATGGCAGCCTTGCGGTATGCCGCGGTGTCGCCTTCAAACCAGCCGTTTCTAATGCCGCGGCTGTATGCACAAATGAACATAGACGTGCAGGATGACTCTGGATAGCTTTCCGGCATGTTAAGCACCTGATGCCACATGCCGCTTTCGTCCTGTACTGCAAGGTAGCCTTCTGCTAATTCGCGGAAGAAGCTTAAAAGTGCCGGGCGTTCTTTGTGATCTTTCGGCAGTACCTGCAGGAGTTCTGACAGCGAGAAAATAGTCCAGCCGTTACCGCGTCCCCACGGCACACCGGTGTTCATATCGCGGCGGAAGTCGTAGACATGCGCCATGAGCTTTTTATTCGGCATGTACAGGCGCTTTTTAAAGCCGGCAAACTGGCGGGCGGCGTCATCAAGAATAGACGGGTCTTTTTTGAATGCGGCATAGCGGCACAAAAATGGTACGCTCATGTACAGATCGTCTGCCCACATGGTGCCATTATGGAAGTGGTGCATCATGTCCTTGCGCCAGAATGCGCCGTCTTCAAGTCGATCCTGATGATGACAGATGTAGTCGCCAACGTAGTCTGCAACATGCGCGTAGTTGCCGATGTCGCGGTCTTTTGCGGTTTCCAGCATAAGTGAGCCGAATGAGCCGCAGTCGTCAAGGCTGTCGATAGACGCAAGCAGATGATGTACGCAGGTAGCGCCGCCAAAATGGTCGCGGTCAAATAATGCGTAGTCAAGCGTGGCAACCGATTTGCGCACGTGGCGCTCTACGTAGCTGCCAATCGCATCGCCCTTGCCTGCTGCTGCAGCCTGGCGACCGGTTTCAATAAGACCGTACAGGGTTACGCCGAGCGGGTAATCCCAGTGACCCCAGAGCGGATTTTCGTTGTATAAGCGAATCCAGCCGCCGGGCATGTCGATGCGCCACCAGGTTTTTTCGTCGCCTTCGCCAACCAGTGCATCGGTTGAGTAGGGCACCAGCGCGCTATCCTGCGTTTTTGCAAAGGCGCCGGCGAACATCCACGGAAAGCGAACGTTGTCGACCAGCAACGGATTTTCAAGCTGCACATCTTCGCCGCCTGCTTTCACCGAACAGGTAAAATCGAGCGGCGCTGATGCCTTGTAGGCTTCGGGCACGGTAAGCACCACTAAAAGATTGTGTACGCCAGCAGGAAGCGTTGCGTCCTTCGCGTATGGAGCGCCGTCAATAAAAATGCTTTCCTTTGCGTCACTCTTCACGGAAACCGTGACGGCGCCGGCGCTGTAGGTAACAAAGCGGCTGCGGGCGGCAATGCGCTTACCTGCAAGCGGCTGCGCATCCTCGAAAATGCGGCCGAGTACGCCAGCTTTTTCTTCTACTGGCGTCCAGGCAGGAAGCGGCTGCATTTTTGAAGCAAAGCCGCCGTCTGCATAGGCATCTTCTGCCGGCGGAAAGTCGGTAATATGCTCGCGGGTTGGAGAAGAGTAGTCAAAGCCTTCCATTGTTTCGTACTCGGAGCGGCCGTGCACAAAAAAGTAGTCAATCTTACCAAGCCAGGTGCCGAACTCAGCGCCAAAGCCTGCTTTTGTCTTTGTAAAGCGCAGAACGATGTGGTTCCAGCCTTTTTCGGTCGGTAAATCAGTGGTGAACGGTTTGTCGGCATAGCGTTCTGTCTCAAACGTAGAAGCAAACGCTTCTTTGCCGTTCATCCAGATTTTTACTGGACCATACGGGATAAGCAGCATGCGCATTTTTCCTGCACCCTGCTGTCGGATTTTTCCCCATACATACACGTAACTGCCGTCAGCTGCGTCTGGAAAAAGAGCATTGCCGTCAAATGTGTAACGGTAATCCTTGTTTCTGATGATACCATACGTTGTAAAAGGACGTGCGGTATATAGTTCTTCAGGGTTTTCACCCATGTAGCGACCAGCCATAATGGCAAGTGTCTGTGCTATATCGCCGTGAGAACGGCTGTAAACAGCATCTAAATCGTTAAAATAGTATCCCATAGCTTTCGATTATAGAATTTACCGTAAAAAAAACATGCAGAAGACCGTCAAAAAAAAGAAAGTCCATGACGGATTTATGCTACTTAATGACATTATTTTCAGTGTTTGCGCATAAAAAATTGTTATAGTAGGAATAATCAATAAATATAGTAGGAGGGCTTTATGCCGCAGCAAAAAGATTTGGCTAAGCGAAACTCGTTTGCCATTTACTTTAATCAGCACAAATGGCTTTACTTTATGATTATTCCGGGTGCTATTTACTTTATTCTGTTTAAATATGCACCAATGTTCGGTTTGGTCATGGCTTTCCAGCAGTACAGTCCATTCCGAGGAATCTTCGGAAGTAAGTTTGTCGGATTACTTCACTTCAAAACGTTCTTTACCGGTTCCGACTTCTGGATGCTTTTGCGTAATACGTTGTGGCTGTCTTTTCTTAGCATTATCTTCTACTTCCCTGCACCAATTATTCTGGCGCTTCTTCTAAACGAAATGAAGAATCAGGTGTTTAAGCGCACGATTCAGACCTTAATCTATGTTCCGCACTTTATTTCATGGGTTATTGTTGCTTCAATTACGTACAGATCGGAAGAGCGTCGTGTAGGGAAAG